>DASYWA010000046.1:0-31439 GCA_035936475.1 Rubrobacter sp.
CTCGCGCAGGTAGCCGGAGAACCGCTCGACCCGATCTGAGGTCTTGTCCGCGTACTGGGCGACCGGCGCCTGGCCCTGCTTGCGCAGCTGCTGGGCGGCCTCCCTGAGCGCCACCTGTATGGGCGTCAGCCTCTGGGAGGCATCGTGCTTCTGGTTCGCGAGCTGGCTCTTGACCTGCTCGCCACCCCGGGTCGCGAGCTCGCCCGCCTGCTGCCAGGCCTGCTGGGCCAACTGCTGCCCCTGCTGCTTGGCCTGCTGCGTTACCTCGCCGCTCTGGGCGCTGCCGCCTGGATCTCTCTGCACGGTTCTTCTCCTTCCGATGGCTTCCTACTACTCACGGACCGACCCGACTCAGAACAGAAGCAAAACGAGGTTCACGAGGACGGTCAGACCTACACTGAGGACCACGCTGATCAGTACCCAGAACAGGCACCCTCCGGGGACCCGTATCACCTCGCTCCACCTTTACTCTTAGAACTTTCTACCCTTCTCAAGGCTTTCTACCCATCTGCGCCACCGCGGGGCACGAACCGGGACCGGGGTCGTGAGAAACCCGGTTCCAATCCGCGCCCTGGCGGTTACCGTGTGGGGGCCCTAGTCGTCCTGGGGGTACCGGGAGCCGGCCGGCGCTCGGGCGGGCGCAATTACGGCACTCGGGGACGATTTTGGCCTACGAGTCGGGTCTATCCTTGAGCCGCTCCGCGCCGATGCCTCTCCTCTAGAGCGGGGCGGCGGTGTGGTTTGGGGCCGTATCGGAGATACTGTAGGTGTAGCAGCGGGGGACCCTCGGGCGGCCGGAGGAGTAGCGAGATGGAGAGAACCGTCTCTTCGGGGCGGACGGTATACGCGGGCATAGGGCTCGCCTTCGCGCTGCTGGTGGGCGGGTACTTCCTCTACAAGATCACCGGCGTCGTGCTCGCGTTCTTGCTGACGATCCTCTTCTCGATCATTCTCAGCGCCCCGGTCAACTACCTCCACCGGCGGGGGTTGCCGCGGACGTGGGGGATGCTCGCCGTGCTCGCGGCGTTCGCCGGGGCGATTTGGATCTTCGGCCTGGCGGTCGTCCCGGCCGTCCAGGCGCAGTCCTCCCAGCTCGTGGCGGCCTCTCCGGCGCTTGTGACTGAGGCCCTCGAGCTCTTCAACCGGGTGCAGGGCTTCTTCGGGCTCGGCGCCCGGATCAGCCTGGACGGGGAAAGCCTCTCGGAGTTGGGGCGTCGGGTCCTCACCGGGAACGCGGTCTCCACGGCGGCCGGGGTGGGGCTGACGGTAGCCACGGCGGTCTCGCTGGGGGTGGTGGTGCTGATCGCGACCATCTACATGGTCATCCGGCCCGAGCCCTGGGTGGACGGCTTCGTCTCGCTCTTTCCCGCCGGGTGGCGGCAGAGGACGCGGGAGGTCCTCTTCGAGATGTACCACACGGTGCAGCGGTGGTTTATCGGGCAGCTCGCCGCCATGACCTTTATCGCCGTGTTCTGGGCCATCTCGCTCTCGGTGATAGGGGTTCCCTTCGCCCTGCTCCTCGGTATCTTCAGCGGCCTGGTCTCCTTCGTCCCTTACCTAGGGGCCACGATCTCCGTGGTCCTGCCCCTGCTCTTGGCCCTTATCTCCGAGCCGTTCACCGCCGTGTACGTGATCCTGGCCTTCGTCGCCATCCAGCAGATCGAGGGTAACATCTTGCAGCCGCTCCTCATGAGCCAGGCCGTCGACCTGCACCCCGCGCTGGTCGTCTTCGCCCTCCTCACGATGGGCACGCTCTTCGGCATCGTGGGCGTCTTCCTCGCCGTCCCCCTGGTGGCCGTCGTGCAGGTCCTCGTGCGCGAGCTGTGGGTGCAAAAGATGGACGGTATGGGCACCGACCCCGATCCTCCCATCCACGCCCCGAAGTCGCGCAAACTTCCGGACTTTCTCGGCAGAGCCCTGAACGTCATCCGCTCCCGTTAGGGCTTATAGCGCTCCGCGTGGGTGCCCGGCCGCGCCGGGTCGCGTTTCGGACGATGAGGGATCGGCCTCAGGACAAAGGGCTGAATGCCGATAGCCGGAGGCCGACCAACTCTTACTCGTCATTGCGGGTCAGGTCGCCCGCGGTGATCCAGCCCTCGGAGAGGGCTTTCTGGGAGGCCTCGCCGCGGGAGCCGACGCCCATCTTCTCGTAGACGTTGGCCAGGTGGCGCTTGACGGTGGCCTCCGAGATGTGGAGCGCTCGGGCTATGCGGCGGTTCGAGAGGCCGCGGGCGGCCAGGAGCAGCGTCTCCTGCTCTCTGCCGGAGAGCTGCTCGGCTTCGCCGCCCTCTGCCTCCTTGAGGACCGCGCGGGGGATGGCCAGTATCACGTTCTCCCCGCGGCTGTCGTGGGGGGCCCTGGCGGCCCGGCGCACGGCGGCCAGGAGCTCTGAGAGGGAGGCGCTCTTGACGAGGTAGCCGCTCGCACCGCGCCCGAGCAGGTCGCGCACCAGGCGCGGGCCGTCGTACATGGAGACGATGAGCACCCTGGGAGCGGGGGAGAGGGCGAGCAGGGCCTCGAGCGTCTCTGCCGCGCTTATGCCGGGCATCTCCACGTCGAGGATGACTACGTCGGGCCTCTCCCTGGCGGCGAGATCGGCGGCCACAGACCCGTTATCGGCCTCCCCGACGACGAGCATCTCCTCGTCGGTGGAGAGCATGTCCTTGAGGCCCTGGCGGAACATGGTGTGGTCGTCGACGAGCAGGATTCTTATGATCCCGCGCTCCATCAGCGCCCCCCCACCAGCGGGACGGAGACCTCGACCCGCGTGCCCCGGCCCGGCCCGCAGTCCAGCCTGAGGGCGCCGTCGAGCAGAGCGACGCGCTCGCCCATGGACCGCAGGCCCATCCCCCGGTCGCCGTCGGCGGTGTCGAACCCCCGGCCGTCGTCCTCCACGCTCCCCACTATCCTCTGTGGCCCTATGTCGAGCCCGACGGAGAGCGAGCCGCAGCCCGAGTGGGACACGGCGTTGCGGACCGCCTCGCGCAGCACCAAAAAGAGCTGGCCGCGCACGTGCCCGGGCACGCCGGCCTCGTCGCCGTCCACGCGGAGGCCGGCGCGGATGCCGGGCGGCACGGCGACTTCGAGGAGGTGCCTGAGCTCCGCCTCCAGGCCGTCCTCCGCGTCCAGGCGCCGGAGCTCGGCCGAGAGGTTCCTGGTCGACTCGAGCGACGCCTTGATCATCTCCCTGGCGAGGTCGAGCTTGGCTTCGGCCCGCCCGGCGTCCTTTTTCGCGAGGACGTCGTGGAGCTGGAGGCTCTGGTGGGCGACGGCCATCGAGTGGGCGACGCGGTCGTGGAGCTCGCGGCTGATCCTCTCCCGCTCGGCCGCCTCGGCCACGGCCACCCACTCCAGGGCGAGCTGCCGGTCGCGCTCCTGCGCGGCCCGCTTGCGCTCGGTGATGTCGTCGAATACCAGGGCGACCTTGCGGCTCTCCTGTCCGCCGATGCGGGAGGCGCGGACCTCGAACCAACGGCCCATGGCCTCGGAGCCGTGCTCGAAGTGGACGGCCTCGCCCGTCAGCGCCACCTTGCCGTAGGCCTCGAACCACCATTCTTCGAGGTCCGGGACGAGCTCCCGCGCCGTCCTGCCCACCGCCCCTTCGAGCCCCGTCATCCTCTCGAACGCCGGGTTCGTCTCCAAGAATCGGTAATCCGTCGGGCGGCGCGCCTCGTCGAACATCACGTCTATGATGCAGAAGCCTTCGTCGATCCTCTCGAACAGGGCGCGGTAGCGCTCTTCCGACCGGCGCAGGGCCTCTTCGGCGCGGGCCCGCTCCACGGCGGCCCACGTACGCTCGGCGGTCTCCTCTACGAGCGCGACCTCCTCTACCTTCCACGCCCGCGGTCTGGCCTGATTGACGCCAAGGGCGGCGACCAACCGGCCGTCCTTCACGAGCGGCACGCTGACGTGCGCCCGGACCTGCGCCGCCTCGAACGCGGCCCGCCCATCCGCCGTCAGGGCCGCATCGTCCAGCACATCGGGTACGACCACCGTGCGCCCCTCTCCGAAGTGCTCCAACAGGGCCGGGTCGTAGTCGTCGAGGTCGAGCCGTCCGGCGATGCTCCCGGCGCCGTCTAGATACTCGGAGTCGCTCACGTATGTCCGGTTGTCCAGCGAGACCTCGCCGTAGATCACCCGGTTGGCCTTCAGGTGTCGCCCGAGCAGGCGGCTGGCCTCGGCCTTGATATCGGCGGGGTCGGCGAGCGGGCGGAGCGCCTCGGCGAGCTCGGCCCTGAAAGCGGCCCGTTCGGCGCTCTTGCGCAGCGCTTCCTCGGCCCGCTTGCGCTCGGTGATGTCGAAGATGGCGCCGTCCACCCACAGCAACTCCCCGCTCTTGGAGAAGATGCTGCTGCCGCGCTCGTTTACCCAGCGAACCCCACCGTCCGCGTGGAAGAGGCGGTACTCGATGTTGTACGTCGCCTGCTCTCCGAGCGCGCGCCGTACCTCCCGCTCGTTTTTCGGGCGGTCCTCCGGGTGAACGACGTCTTCGGCGTAAGAGAGGGCGCGGTCGGCCACGAAGTCCCTGGCGGGGCGGCCCGTGATCTCCTCGATGCGCCCGCTGACGAACTCCATAATCGGGCGACCGCCCCGAAAGACGCAGCGGAACACGGCGCCCGGGATGTTGGAGGTCAGGGTACGGTACCTGCGCTCCCTCTCCTCGATGACCCTCCGGGCCTCCCTGAGCTCCGTCACGTCCTGGAAGGCATTGACCGCCGCCACTACGCGGCCCCCGGCGTCGAGCACCGGTGCGGCGTTGGAGCTTATGATGCGGAACGTACCGTCGGGCCGCTCCACGCAGCTCTCCAGGCTGATGGTCCCCCCCGCCAGCGCCCGGACCAGGGGGTAATACTCCTCGGGGATCGGCTCGCGGTCGGGGTAGGAGAGCGAGTACCGGCCGCTCTCTTTTACGGACCGGATCTCGCGCCCGTAGATGCGCGCCGCGCCCTCGTTGGCCAGGAAGATCCGGCCGGAGCGGTCGGCTATAAAGACGCCGCCGGGCATCTGCTGCAGCACCGCCTCCAGGCGCGCCCGTCCGGCCTCGCGCCCGAGCTCCTCGCGCTCGGCCTTTTTGCGTTCCGAGATATCCCCGAAAAACACCGAGACGCCGTCCGCCGACGGGTAGGCGCGGCCCGAGATCCAGGCGCCCATGGAGGGGGAGAACGCCTCGAAACCGACGGTCTCCTCCGCCTCCACCGCCGAGAGGATCGCGCGGTGGGCCTCGGTGTTGACCGCCCACGGAAACTTCTCCCAGATGTTGCCGCCTATGAGGTCCTCGCGCGATCTGCCCCAGAACGCCTCGGCCTGGCTGTTGACGTAGGTGAAGCGCCAATCCCGGTCCACGGCAAAGAAGGCGTCGTTGATGCTTTCGAGCACGGCGCCGATCCTCTGGCGCGCCTCCCTCTCGCAGGCGAGAGCGCGGTCGCGCTCGTGCTCGACCCCCCGGCGCTCGACGGACTGCCCGGTCTGGTGCCCGACGAGGTAAGCCACCCGCATCAGGTCCTCGTCTACGGGCGAGACCTCGCCCTTGAGGAGCTCGAAGACCCCCACGAGGCGCCCGCCATCGTGGACGGGGAAGGCGAGCGCGCATCGCAGGCCCGCCCCCGCGGCTGCCTCCTTGCGAAGGAACCCTTCGTCCTCCAGCACGTCCTCGACCCAGCAGGCCTCTTCCCGCCGCCAGACGCGGCCAGGGAGACCCGCCCCGCGCCTGAAGACGGACCCGCGGCACGCCTCCTCGAAGCCGTTCGGCGCCCCGCCCGCCGCGCGCCAGATTCCGCCGCAGCGCAGCGCGTCCCCCTCGACCTTCCAGAGGACGCCGACCTCCCACCCCAGGCGCTCCCCGAGGACGCGGAAGATCTCGGGTGCGGCCTCTGAGGGGCCGCCGAAATCTTCTAGCACGCGGCTCACGGCGTGCTGCGCGTCCGGGCGGCGCCGACGGGCGGCCTCGAACTGCCCCTCGAGGGCGTGCCTCGCCGCGATCCGTTCCCAGAACGCCGCCGGGCCTCGCGGACGACGATCACGCCTCCCCCGTCCTCGCGCCGAGGCCCTCGGACAGCGTCTTGACCGGCCTCGAGAGCGGCTCTATTCTGCTGGTCGAGGAGCCGACGAGGGGGTGCGCGTCTCTCTGGTCTTCCGGCAAAAACCACCCTCCTTGCCTATACCGGTAGAAGCCCCCGGCGAGGACGTTCCCGCCGCGATCGACCGGCACCGCTCGTGCGAACCACGGGATTTTGTCCAGGGTCGCGACGACCCTGGACAGGGCCATCGATTGCACACTTTGGCCCATTGTACACCCGTAGGGGCAGACCCGGGCCCAGGCGCCCGCTGCTCATGCCCCGCGCCAGAGTCCGGCCCGGTCGCCGATCTGGGGGAGAGGCCCGGAAGGGCGCGACGCGGTGACGACAGGGGATCCCTCCGGACGGTCGAGGCGCTGGCGCGGCCGGCGGCCTTCCCGCGGACCAGCCCGCAGCGGTGCTAGTCGTGCGTTTCCCGGAGAGGACGCCGAGCGCGCTCAGCAGAAGCAAAAAGCTGACGGCTGAAAGCGCAGGCCGAAGGCCGGAGCGCGCTGACGGCTGACGGCGCGCTTCTCGGAAGCATCAAGCTTACGAGAAGCGCTTCAGGCGCGGAGGCCTTGCTCGAGGAGGGTCAGGTCGAGGAACCTGTCCCAGTTGGCGGAGATCCTCTCGGCCATCGCCTGCTCTTCGGCGCGGTTCTCGCGGGCCACGGCGGCCGTCTGCTCGTCGCCCGCGCGCGTGGCGAGGCGTTCGAGGATCTCGTAGGCGGCTATCTCCACGTGCTCCGTGGTGTAGGCGTCGCGGGCGTTCTGGACGGCCTTGTCGGGGCGCAGCACGTCGCCCACACCCTTGACCTGGGCGGTGGCGATGGCCGCGAGGTCCTTGCCGACCGAGACGGGTCGCGGCCCCCCGAGGGCCCTGAGGCGCTCGCGCAGCCGTTGCTGCTGGCGCCGGGTCTCCTCCTTGTGGCGCCGGAAGATCCCTACGAGTTCCTGATCCCGCGTGTTCAAGATGAGCGAGTCTAGCTGGAGCAGGATGTTCTGCTCCAGGGCGTGGACGTACTCGACGTACTCGACGAGCTTTCTGTTCAAACCGTCTTGGCGGGCCATGGTTACCTCCCGTGGTAGCTTGCTTTGGTGGTACCCGATCCTGGTCATGCGGAACCGCCCGACGGTTCTTCCGCCGAGCGTTGTCCGCCCGAGCCAGAGATGCGGGCTCTGTGGGGAGACCCAGTCCATGAGCGCCGAGAAGGGCGGCTCGTAGACGAGCGCCGCCCCTCCGCCGCGGCTCTCGACCCGGATGGGCACCCGGAGCAGCGGCCCGACGCGGGTCTCGCCGCGGTCGCCCCTGATGCGCTTCCAGACGCCGACCATCGGCGGCAGCAGGCCGCCCGTGCGCTCCACCCGCCAGTCGCCGTCGAGGTCGCCGAGCGCTACCTCTCGTACCTGCCCGGTCTCGATCCGTGCCTCCCTTCTTGCGTGGACTTGCGCCCCGTCCTTACCCCCATCCCCGCCCCGGCTATTCGGGCCTTCGCCGAGAACCGCGCGGGAACTCGCGCAGACTGGCCAGGACATCCGACTCTGGGGTGGAGCCGGGCCCTGAGGGATCTTGCGGAGAAAGGGCGCAGCCTAGACGTCCGGTTGCTCGTGCTTGCCTATCTCGTAGTCCATGCCGTTAGTCCACTCGATCTTGCCGATGGCGAACGCGAGCGCCATAAAGGCGTACTGGGCCATCGAGCGCGCGAAGCCCTGCTCCCTGAAGCGGCGGTCCGAGACGAGAACCTTCTCCTCGACGATGCCGAAGTGCCGGCCCTTTGAGAGGCGCCGGATCAACTCTATATCGTCGAACTTGAAGGAGGGGTCGAAGCCGGCGCTGTCGCGGAAGAGCCCGCCCCGCAAGGCGACGCACGCCCCCGCCCCGGACGGGCTGAGGTTCTGGGTGGCCCGCATCACGAGGTTGAAGACGTCGTGGAAGCGCTCGATCGCCGTCGTGGAGTCGTGCGGGTAGTACAGGGGGCAGGCGAGGTCGTACCCGCGACGCTCGAATTCCCCGAGAAAGCCTGCAAGAAAGGTCTCCGGGAGCCGGACGTCGGCGTCGAGAAAGGCGATGACGTCCCCGCTCGCCTGTCGCCCGCCCGCGTTCCTGCCGACGGCCACGGGCGGCGTGCTGCGGATGACCTCCACGAACGGGAAGCGCTCGGCGACGGCCACCGTGCCGTCCTCCGAGCCCGCGTCCACGACGAAGACCTCGTCCGGGGGCCTGCTCTGGGCGGCCAGGTCCGAGAGCAGGCCCCCGAGGAGGCGCTCCTCGTTCAGGGCCGGGATCACGACGCTGGCGCTGCCCACGGGGCCGCCTCCCTCTTCGGGTCTTCGAGGTGTTCGCCCGGAATCCATGGGGCGGAGGATAGCGGCGGGGCGGACCCGGAAGGTGATCCACGGCACAAATGTCCGCCTGTCGGGTCAGAAATGGCCCGAAGGTTGTATGGCGTCGGGGCCGCGGCGGACAAGAATACAGGCTTACCACGTGCACGGTTCTTCTATAACGTCGACGAGAGGTGGAAGCTATGGCCGCAAGCGACCGGGTATTGCCCGGGTTCTGGGTCGTCTGCGCGGACCTTGAGGATTTCGGCGGTCCGCTGGCCGTGCGCCTGCCCGGTCTCGGCAAAGCCGTGGCGGTCTTCAGCTTCGAGGAGGAGGCGCTGCTCTACCTGGGCCTGAGGGACGGCGGTGGCCTCCGCGTTAGGCGCGTCGCCGTCGGGCTGCTGCTGACCCTCCTCTCGGGCCGGTGGTCGGGCTTTCGCAACGTCGCGCTTGACCCCGTGCCGGAGCTCGACGCCGGCACCCTGCTCCCGCTCACGACCACGAGCCGGGAACGGTTCGTCCGCTTTCTCCGGTCCGTCGAGGAGAGGAAGGCCAGGGAGGCGGTGCCCGCCGCGCTGTGAGGCCCGGCGGGGTCCGGTAGAACGCGCGGGCGGCGACGGCCAGAACGGGGCCCACCGAATTATGTTTGAGAAACAGGGCTTTCGAGAAGGTACGTTGTGGAGCAGAGGACGGCAATCCGGGCTGGAGCCGGTGAGGAGCGGTCCTCGGGGTCGAGCCGCAGTACGTCGGGATCCGGTCCGGAGTTTATGGGGACGAGCTGGTGCTGATACCCGTCATAGAAGCTGCGGTTGACCCCGGGCTACGGGCCATAACCCTCCGCTAGAACTTCAAGGGCGACGCCCTTTCACTTCGGGCAGACCCGCCGACCAACAGAGAGGAGCAAAGGATGAGCGAAGAGAGACGAGCGGTGCACTCCCAGGAACCCGCCGAGGGCGCGGACGAGAACGTCGAGGCCCCCGGCGCCGAGAGGTCCGCAGACCCTTCCACCTCCGAGGCCGCCGACCAGGCTAGCGCGGAGAAGGAGTCCGCGCGCCCCCAGGAGCCGGCCGAGGGCGGCGAGGACCAGGTCGACGACTAGCCCCACCGGACGCCGGCCCGGCGTGGGCAGGGTCGGTCGGGCGGGGTCGGCGGTCGGAGGAGAGTGGGAGATAGCTTGAAGGTCGGAGATCTGGCATCCAGCGTCGGCAAGGGCCTCTTCGCCGGGGCCGTCGGCACCGCTGCGATGACGGTGTCGAGCACGCTGGAGATGAAGGCGCGGGGGCGCGCCGCGAGCACGGCGCCCGCGGACGCCGCCGGCAAGGTCCTCGGCGTCGAGCCGAAGGACGAGGCGGGGGAGGCACGCTTCTCGAACCTGGTTCACTGGGGCTACGGGACGGGGTGGGGCGCGGTCCGCGGCCTGATCGGCGCGGCCGGCCTCGAAGGGACCGCCGCGACCGTTGCCCACTTCGGCGTCGTGTGGGGCTCGGAGCAGGTCATGCTGCCGGCCCTCGGCGTCGCGCCGCCGTTCTGGACGTGGGGGGCCAAGGAGGTAGGCATCGACGCCTTCCACCACCTCGTCTACGCGGGCGCCACGGGCGCCGCCTACGCCCTCCTGGACCGCTAGCCCCGGCGTGCGCCCAACGAACTCTGGTATGTAAGGCGTCGAAGGAAGCCCCCGCGGTCGCCGCGGCGGGGCCGGCGCGCGGACCTTCTACCTCCCGAGCCCGACGGACCCGTCCGGCCTGATACCCTCTGCGTCGCGGTCCGCCGGGGCGCACGAGCCGGGCCAGCCGCCACAAAGAATCCGACGCAGCAGGAGGCAGAACGATGACCGAAAGGGACACGACGCAGAACGCCGCCGACGCCGGCACCTTCGCCCTCGGCGGGGACCTCGAGGTCAACCGCCTGGGCTTCGGCGCCATGCGGATCACCGGCGATGGCATCTGGGGGGAGCCCGCGAACCCCGAGGAGGCGAAGAGGGTTCTGCGGCGCTGCGTGGAGCTCGGCATAAACCTGATAGACACGGCCGACTCCTACGGCCCCGACGTCTCCGAGCGCCTCATCGGCGAGACGCTCGCGCCCTACCCGGAGGACATGGTGATCGCCACGAAGGCGGGCCTCGTGCGCCCCGGGCCCGGGGACTGGCGCCCCAACGGCCGGCCGGAGCACATAAGGGAGGCGATCGAGGGCAGCCTCCGCCGGCTGAAGCTGGAGACGATAGACCTCTACCAGCTCCACCGCATCGACCCGGACGTCCCGGCCGAGGAGTCGCTCGGCACGATGTCCGAACTCAGGGACGAGGGCAAGGTCCGTCATGTGGGCCTCTCTGAGGTTGGGGTGGACGAGCTAAGGCGGGCGCAGGAGATCCTGCCGATCTCCTCCGTGCAGAACCGCTACAACCTCACCGACAAGGGCTCCGAGGCGGTGCTGGAAGCCTGCGAGGCCGACGGGATCGCCTTTATCCCGTGGTTCCCGCTCGCCTCCGGCTCCCTCTCGCGGCCCGGCGGTCCGGTGGACGAGATCGCCTCGAACCACGGCGCCACCCCAGGACAGGTGGCCCTCGCCTGGCTGCTCCGCCGCTCGCCGGTGATGCTTCCGATCCCCGGCACCTCCTCCGTGGGTCACCTGGAGGAGAACGTCGCCGCGGCCTCGCTCCAACTCACCGACGCCGAGTACGCCGAGCTCTCCGAGGTCTCGGGCTAGGGAGGCTTCGGGCAATGCGCGGAGGGGGCGGCAGGCCGACCGTCGCCCCCTCCGCGCATTGCGGGCCGCTCCCCCGGCTCCCGGCGTTTTGGAGGGTCCGTTTCGGGTACCGGTGGGGCAGGCGTCGAGAGGAGATCGTCGTGGCGGACACGAAGAACGGTCCAGAGTTGCACCCGCAGACGGTGGAGCTGGCGCGGGGGGCCAACTACGGTTCGATCACCACGATGATGCCTGGCGGCAGAGCCGTCAGCCCGCCTCCGCCTGCGGCCTCGCCCTCGGCTCTGGACTGCTCGTAATGAGCATTTCCTGCCTATGAATAGCCTGATGAGAGAGACGAACTCTCTTCGCGACGACGGGAAGCGAGTACCCCTTCAGAAGAATCTGAAAGCCGATGGCTGACAGCCAAATGCTGAACCCTCCGGGCCATTTCGGCTGGGGGCGAGGGGGCGCGTCGTTTTTCGTGGGCGTAGATGCGGGTACCAAAGTAAAAGGAACCGAGGTTCCCATAGGAACGTAGAGCAGAGAAGGAGTATTAGTGGCTAACGAGTTGCAGGGACGCAAGGTGGCTATTCTCATCGCGCCGATCGGCACGGAGCAGGTGGAGTTCGTCCAGCCCAAGGAGGCCGTCGAGGCCGAGGGAGCCACGGTCGAGGTCGTCGGCATCCAGGCCGGCGAGGCCCAGGCGATGAACAACGACACGGAGATGGGGGACACCTTCACGGTCGACAAGGCCGTAACCGACGTCTCCCCGGACGAGTACGACGCCCTGATCGTGCCCGGCGGCACCGTGGGGGCAGACAACCTGCGCGCCGACCCGAACGTGGTCCAGTTCGTGCACGGTTTCTTCGAGCAGGCCAAGCCGGTCGGCGTGATCTGCCACGGCCCCTGGACGCTGGTCGAGGCGGATGTGGTGAAGGACCGCACCCTCACCTCCTACCCCTCGCTCCAGACCGACATCCGCAACGCCGGCGGCAACTGGGTGGACGAGGAGGTCGTCACCGACCAGGGCCTCGTCACCAGCCGCAACCCCGGCGACCTTGAGGCGTTCTGCGCCAAGGTGGTCGAGGAGATCGGCGAGGGCAAGCACGCGGATCAGGCCCGCAGCGCCTAGAGAGCGGTCAGCTACCAGCTTTCGGCCGTCGGCTTCTATGCTGGCGGCTGAAGGCTTGTTTTGCGGACGTTTGCGGAGTCCGCGGGGCGTGGCAGGGTACGGAAAGTAGAGGGAGGCTTGGCAGGATGAAGGCGCTTACGTGGCACGGCAAACGGGACGTTCGGGTGGACAACGTGCCCGACCCGAGCATCCAAGAGCCCAACGACGCGATCGTCAGGATCACGACCACCAACATCTGCGGCTCGGATCTGCACCTCTACGAGGTTCTGGGGCCGTTTATCGACGAGGGAGATATCCTGGGCCACGAGCCCATGGGCGTCGTCGAGGAGGTGGGGCCCGAGGTCACGCACATAGCCCCCGGCGACCGGGTGGTCCTGCCGTTCAACATAAGTTGCGGGCACTGCTTTATGTGCGACCAGAGGCTCTACTCCCAGTGCGAGACCACCCAGGTCCACGAGTACGGCACGGGGGCCAAGTTTTTCGGCTACACCAAGCTCTACGGGCAGGTTCCCGGTGGGCAGGCCGAGTTCCTGCGCGTCCCGCAGGCCCAGTTCGTCCCGATAAAGGTCCCGGAGGAGGGCGCCGGGATGTCGGACGAGCGCTTCGTCTACCTCTCGGACGTGCTGCCGACGAGCTGGCAGGCGGTCGAGTACGCCGGCATCCCCGAGGGGGGGAGCGTGGCGATCTTCGGCCTCGGGCCCATCGGCCTGATGAGCGCGCGCATCGCCCGGCACAAGGGGCACCGGGTCATCGGCGTCGACCTCGTGCCCGAGCGGCTGGACATGGCCGGCCGGTACGGGGCCGAGGTGGTGGACCTGCGCGACCACGACGACATAGCGGCGTCGATCCGCGAGATGACCGACGGGCGGGGCCCCGACTCCGTCATAGACGCCGTCGGCATGGAGGCCCACGGCTCCGGTGGGGGCAAGATGGCCCAGACGCTCGTGGGCCTGCTGCCCGACTCGGCGGCCCAGACCGCCATGGAGAAGGGCGGGGTCGACCGGCTCACGGCGCTCAACCAGTGCATCGAGACCGTGCGCCGCGGCGGCACCCTCTCCATAAGCGGCGTCTACGGCGGGACGGCGGACCCCCTGAACCTGCTCCAGCTCTTCGACAAGCAGATCCAGGTCCGCATGGGCCAGGCCAACGTGAAGGCGTGGACCGACACCATCATGCCCCTCCTGATCGACCCCTCCGACCCCTTGGGCGTCGAGGACTTTGCAACCCACAAGATGCCGCTCGACGAGGCGCCCCACGCGTACGAGATCTTCCAGAAAAAGCAGGACGGCGCCGTCAAGATCCTCCTCCAGCCGTAACCTCACAGAACCGCCCGCCGGATCTACTCAGAGATCCGGCGGTCTCTCGTTCCCGCCGAAGCTTCTCCTCCCGCCGTCCCCGGGATCGCCGCGACACGAAGCGAGGAGCGCTCCCCGCGCTGCCGGCCGCGCCCTTCGGGAGAGCCCCATCTCCGCGGGGTGCCTTGGACGTCTACACCATTCGGGCCATTTTGGGTGCCCGCGGCCCCGGCGGTCTTCCTCGGGCTCCCCGGAGACGCTATAAAGATGGTCGTTCTCGGGGGTCGGGTGCAGCATGGGGAAGAGGTCGGCGGGACGGGTTGGAGCAGCAGACCCTGGCCTCCCGGCCCGAACAGATCTTCGCATGGACCCCAGCGGGAGGAGCGCAGAGATATGGGCCGCACAGAGATCACACCCGGACGCGCCGGCGGCTTCGCGGGGGGGCGGCGATGAAGGCTGACCGGGGCGAGGGCGCCCACGAATGGCTCGTGCCTTTCCTTCTGCTGTGCATGCGTGGCAGGGACCTTCGGGGCCAGGAGTTGATGGGCCGGCTGGCCGACCTGGGCTTCGGCGTCGTGCGGCCCGGTGAGGTCTACAGGACGCTCCGGCGCGCTGAGGCCGAGGGCCTGGTCTTCTCGGAGCGGGAGCACCTGGGGTATTTGCTCTCCCGGCGGAGGTACGGGCTGACCGAGTCGGGGAGGGCGTACATCGAGTTTCTGGCGGAATCCCTGAGGTTGTACCGGGAGGAGATCGAGGTCTTCCTGCGCGCGTATACGGATCGGCCCCTGCGCGGGGCGTACGGATGAGGGGCGCGGGCTTGGAGGATTCGGCGGGAGGACTGCTCGAGAGGACCACGCACCCGTTCGACGCGGGCTCGGCCTTCGTTCTGGCGGCGGGCGGCCTGCGCCGGCTGCACGGCCGCGGGGAGGCCTTCGCGGGGTACACTGCGGACGAGTTGTTCTGGCGGGACGTGCTGGACCTCGTCCACGAAGAGGACCTCCCCCTCGTCGGGGCGCTCCTCTTCGAGGCCAAGGAGAGCCCGGGAACCTCCCGGGCCGTCGGGGTGCGCCTGCGCGACGCGGCGGGCGACTGGATGACCGCGCAGTTCACCGTCGTGAACGTCCTCGAAGTCCCTGGCGACACGGGCCTCGTCGTGGCGGCCGTCCGTGCCGCGCAGGCACCGCACGCGGACGGCCTATCCCCCGACGGACAAGGCTAGAAGACCCCGCCCCGATCCGCGCCGGTGCCTCCGGTACCGCGCTCCCACCTGTTTAGGGACGGGGTTTGAGGGGCACCGTGGGGACGAACCGCGAAGCGGAAGTAGCGCACAAACCGCGAGACCGCAGCATAGGAGGCGGGTCTTGACCGACCGCACAGCGGGCCCCCGGGGCAAACGCACGCCGTTCGGCCCGCGCAACGCCCCGACCGGGTCCGCGGTGGCCATCCTTGCCGGCGCCCTCTCGTTGGCCCTGACCGGGGCAATCCTGCATCTCGCTAAAGCCTTCCACCCCCCGACGGGAGTCCCCACGCCCATCGTGAGCCTTGACCTCCGCCAGACACCGTCCGGGGTGGCGGCGCCCATGGTGGGGGTCGTCCTGCTCACGGTAGTCGGCTCGCCCCCGAACCGGTCGGCCGGCGTGCCGACGCCGGTGTGGGTGGCGAAGGCAGACGCCGGGGCACCCGGGTGATACCGCTCCTCTCCCTCGTGCTCGTGGCAGCGCTGGCCGCCGTGCACCTCTTCTCCGGGAGGATGCGCTTCCTGAACGCCTCCCCGCGCAGCCGCTGGCTCTCGGCGGCGGGCGGCGTCTCCGTGGCCTACGTCTTCGTCCACCTCCTGCCGGACCTCGCCGAAGAGCAGGAGACCCTGCGCGAGGCGGTAGGGGAGGGCTTCACCTTTATCGAGTACCACGTCTACCTGGTGGCGCTCGTCGGGCTCGCGGCGTTCTACGGGCTCGAGCGGGCCGCGAAGCTCTCGCGCGGGAAGAGGCGGCGGACCGGCGGAGGGGACGCCACCGGGGCCGGCGTCTTCTGGCTGCACACTACCTCGTTCGCCCTCTACAACGCGCTCATCGGCTACCTGATGCTCCACCGGGAAGAGCCGGGGGCGGGGAGCCTGATCCTCTTCGCCTTCGCGATGGGCGTGCACTTCGTGGTCAACGACTTCGGGCTGCGCGAGGACCACAAGGGGGCCTACGAGCGGGCCGGGCGCTGGGTGCTGGCCGCCGCCGTCCTCGCGGGGTGGGCCGTCGGGCTTCTCTTCGAGATCTCGGAGGCCGCATTGGCGGTGCTCTTCGCCTTTCTGGCGGGCGGCGTGGTGATGAACGTCCTCAAGGAGGAGCTTCCCGAGGAGCGCGAGAGCCGGTTCTGGGTCTTCGCCCTGGGCGCCGCCCTCTACTCGGCTGTCCTGCTGGCGGCTTTCTAGCGCGTTACGTGGAAGGGCCAGGGCGGGCCGCCGGCAGGGCCCGCGGAGGGTTTATTCTTCTGTGGGCCGTGCCCCCGAACCGGAGAAGAGAGGAACGCGATGAGCCCCAACAGAGTCGAGGAGGACCGGTTGCGGGAGGATCCCGGTAGGCGGGAGGAGCTGCGCGTCCGGCTGGACCGCTACCTGGACCTCCCGCTGGCGCTGGCCTCCGTGCTGATGGTCCTGCTCGCCGTCCTGGAGTTGAGCGGGGAGGTCGGCGGGCCGTGGCGGGGGAGGCTCGCGGTGCTGGGCTGGTCCCTGTGGGGGCTCTTCTTCGTCGAGTTCGCCGTCAAGTTCGCGCTGGCGCCGGTCAAGCGCACCTACCTCCGGCGCAACTGGCTTGACGTCCTGATCCTGGCGGTCCCCTTCCTCAGGTTCTTGAAGGTGCTTGGTATCCTGCGGGCGACGCGGGCCCTGCCGCTCTTCAGGCTCGCGGTCTTCGGGGGCCGGGGCTCTGGGGGTGCGCTGGTGCTGCTGAGGCGCCGCAGGCTCGGGCAGCTCGCCCTCATCTCGGCGCTGGTGACCCTGCTCGGCGCGGCGGCCGGCCTCTTGCTCGAGGCCGGGGCGCCCGCGGCCACCATAGTGAACTTCGGCGACGCCCTGTGGTGGTCCGGCGCCCTCGTCACCACCGTCGGGAGCGAACTCTACCCCGTCACCGCCGGCGGGCGCGTCCTCGGCTTCCTGCTCATGCTCTACGCCGTCGGCATCTTCTCCTACTTTATAGCCTCCATCGCCTCCGTCCTGGTCGGCATCGACTCCCAACAACCTCCCGAGAAGCCCGGGCGGGAAGGCGGGGGCGTCAGGCTCGACGCCCAGGAGACTGCGACCCTGCGCCGCATCCTGGACCGAGCAGGCGAGGGCTAGCCGTCTGCGGTCAGCCCGCGACCTTCGGCCTCCGCTCTGGGCTATCAGCCCTCTGGTCTTGCTGAGAACTGATTGCTGACCGCTACGGGCCCATAAAGTTCAGGGGAACCGCCGCGATCAGGGTCGAGACCGCCGGGTTGCCTACCGGATCGTAAAGCTGCTCGAACGAGGCCCGTACCTCCCGCAACACCCCGGCAGCGTGTTATCTCCGGCACCTCCGCGTAAACCCGCGCGAGAGAGGACCGGAACCCCGCGCGAAGGGGTGATGCCCTTCGCGCCGAAAGACCTACCGCGAAGGGCCGATGAGGGCGAGCAAAGCAGGCGTACCCCCTACCGAACGCCAAACGGGGGCCCGCCGGACTCCAGCGGCGCTACCCGGAGACCAGGATCACCCGCAGGTCGTTGACGTTGGTGCCGGTCGGGCCGGTCACGAGCAACGCCCCGCCGGCCTCCAGCGCCGCGCGGGCGTCGTTCTCTTCGAGCGCGCGGACCGGGTCCACGCCCGCCCCCCGCATCTTCGACGCCGTCCGGCCGTCCACGAGGCCGCCCGCCGCGTCGGTCGGGCCGTCGTTGCCGTCGGTATCCGCCGCGAAGGCCGCCCAGCCCTCGACGCCGTCCAGCTCCACCGCCAGCGTCAGGGCGAACTCCTGGTTGGGCCCCCCCGTCCCGTCGCCCCGCACGATCACCGTGGCCTCGCCCCCCGAGACGACGGCGCACGGGGGCCGGGCGGGCTTACCGCTCTCCAGCGCCTCCCTGACGACGGCCGCGCAGACCGAGGCTATGGCCCTGGCGTCGCCCGTCATGGTGGTCGAGAGTATGAGGGGCTCGTAGCCGAGGTCCCCGGCTCTGTCGGCGGCGGCCTCGACCGCGTGCCGGCCGCCGCCGCAGACGACGTTCTGGACGTCGTCGAAGACGGGGTCGCCGGGCTTCGGGGTCTCCTCGGCCCCTTCCAGGTGCTCGGCGATGCTCGGCGGCGGTACTATGCCGTAGCGTTCGAGCACGGACCGCGCCTCTTCCAGCGTGGTCGTGTCGGGGGCGGTGGGGCCGCTGGCTATCGAGGAAGGCGCGTCGCCTACCACGTCCGAGAGGAGGAGGGCCAGGACCTTCGCGGGGGCGGCGAGGCGGGCGAGGCCGCCGCCCTTCAGGACCGAGACGTGCTTGCGGACGGTGTTTATCTCCCCTATATCCGCCCCGCTCCTGAGGAGGTCCTGGGTGAGCTTCTTGAGGTCGGCGAGCTGTACCGGCGGGGCCGGGTCCGCGAGCAGCGCCGAGGCCCCGCCGGAGATCATGGCGACGAGAAGATCGCCCTCCTCCAGTCCCTCCGCGAGCTCCCTCACCTTCCTCGCCGCCTTTACGCCCCCCTCGTCCGGCTCGGGGTGAGAGGCGAAGACGGCCTCGAAGTCCTCGGGCCCTGCGTCGTGGCCCTCTTTCGTCACCACGAGCCCGGCCGCGATGCGCCCGCCGAACAGATCCTCCGCCGCCCGCGCCATCGCCCCCGCGGCCTTGCCGGCCGCTACCACGAATATCCTCTCCGGCTCGAAGCGCGCCCCTTCGACGAGGACGGCGTCCCCCTCCAGCCGTACCGAGCGCAGCACGGCGTCCTTGGGGTCCGCGGCGGCGAGCCCGGCTTGCAGTATCTCCCTCAGCTCGTTCTCCATGACGGCACTCTAGTCCATGCGGACGTCCGGCGCCTGGCGCCCGCTTACGGGTTTTTCGGCGATCAGTCCCTCTCCGGGACGCCGCCCACGATCTGGCCGGCCGTCTCGCGGGCGCCGTCGAGGATGGGCTCGTACTCGTTGATCTTGTCTATGGAGAGCCCCATGGCGGCGTTGACCTCGCGCTCGCACATGATCTCGACGAGCACCGGCACCCGCCGCTCCTCGCTGGTCCTCACCGCCCAGCCGAGGGCTTCCTGTATCTCGTCCGGCTCGCGGACCCGCCGGCCCGCCGCGCCCATCGCCTCCATGACCATGACGTTGTCTATCCCGTACTCGCTCTCGGGGCCTTCGTAGCCGATGTCCACCGCGTAGTTCATGTCGTACTTGAGCTCGCCCTGGCGGATAAGGCCCATGTAAGCGTTGTTGAGCATGACGAGCACGTAGGGGATCTTGTACTGCACCGCGACCGCTATCTCCTCCATCAGGAACTGGAAGGAGTAGTCCCCGACGACGCCGACGACGAGGTTGTCCGGCTTTCCGAGCTTGACCCCGATGCAGGCTGGTACCTCCCACCCCAACGGCCCCGCCTGGCCGCAGCAGAGGTAGTGGCGCGGCTTGTAGGTCTTCTGGAACTGGCCCGAGAAGATCTGGTACAGGCCTATGGCCGTCACCACGATCGCGTCCTCATCGAAGAACGCGTTCATCTCCTGGAAGGCCCGCTGCGGCTTTACCGGCACGTCGTCGAAGTCCGTCTTCCTGAGCAGCGTCGAACGCAGCTCGTCCACCCGACTCACCCACGCGCCGGGCTCGCGTTCTGAGGTCATGGTGCGGGCGGTGTCGACCATCGCCTCCAGCGCGAGCTTCGCGTCGGAGACGACGGCGAGGTCCGGCGGGAAGACCCGGCCGATCTGGCGCGGGTCGACGTCCACGTGGACGAACTTCCGGTCCCCCCGGTAGACGTCGAGGTCGCCGGTGTGGCGCTCGGCCCAGCGGTTGCCGACGCCGACGACGAGGTCGCTCTCCAAAAAGAGGGCGTTGGCGTAGCGCTGGCTGGTCTGCAATCCGACGACGCCCATGAAGAGGGGATGGTCTTCGGGGATGGACCCCTTGCCCATGTACGTCGGGCTGACCGGCACCTGCAGGTACTCGGCGAGCTCCATCAACGCCTCGGCGGCGTCGGCCCCTATGACGCCGCCCCCCGGCATCAGGACGGGGCGCTCGGCCTCCAGGATCATCTCGACCGCCCGCCTTATGGCGTTCGGCCGGGGCGCGGGCTTGCCGAAGTGCAGCGGTCCGCCCCGGTCCGCGTCGAAGTCCACCGTAAGGCCCGAGGTCTGCACGTCCAGCGGCAGGTCTATGAGGACGGGGCCGGGGCGACCCTCCTGCGCGATGCGGAACGCCTCGCGGAAGGTCCACACCAGCTGGCCCGGCTCCCTCACCTGCACGGCCCACTTGGTGACGGGCTTGGCGATCTCGACGATGTCGACCGCCTGGAACGCCTCTTTGTGCAGGACGTTCGTCGGGGCCTGGCCCGTGATGCAGATCTGGGGTATCGAGTCCGCCATGCAGGTGTAGAGGCCGGTGATCATGTTCGTCCCGGCTGGCCCGCTGGTGCCTATGTTGATCCCGACCTTGCCCGTCACGCGCGTGTATCCGTCGGCCGCGTGCGTCCCGCCCTCCTCGTGCCGCACCGAGTAGTGCCGTATACGGTCCGAGCCGCTCATGGCCTTGTACAGCGGCAAGATCGCCGCCCCGGGAACCCCGAAGGCGACCTCCACGCCCTCGTCCTCCATCACCTTCACGACCGCGTCCATCACGTCCATCCGTGCCACCGCGAAACCCGCTTTCCCCGGCCCGAGGCCGGCTGCCATGTCAGCTTATCTCGTGCGCCGACTGGTCCTCGATGATCCTCAGCAGCGCCGAGTGGTCCTCGCCGCCCCAACCCTTCTTCTTCATGGTCAGCAGCATCTGGTCGACGACGGCCGTGACCGGCAACGCGACGCCGTACTCCCTCCCGGCCGCCAGCGCTATGCCGAGGTCCTTGTGGTGCAGTTCGGAGCGGAAGCCGGGGTCGAAGGTGTGGGAGAGGAACTTCTCGCGCTTGACCTCCATCACCTTGTTGCCCGCGAGGCCTCCGCCTAAGACGTCCAGGATCTTCTCCGGCGAGACCCCGCCCTTGGAGCCGAGCACGAGGGCCTCGGAGACGGCCTCGATGGTCAGCGCCACCACGATCTGGTTCGCCGCCTTCGTTACCTGCCCGGCCCCCGTCGGCCCCACGTGCGTCACCGTCTTGCCCATGACTTCGAAGAGGGGCTTCGCCCGCTCGAAGTCCTCCTCTTCTCCTCCGACCATGATCGAGAGCGTGCCTTCTATCGCCCCGACGTCCCCGCCCGAGACCGGCGCGTCCAGCAGCGAGGCGCCCCTCTCCTTCGCCTTTTCGGCCAAACCTTCGGTGACGACGGGGGAGATGGTGCTCATGTCCACGATCAGGGCGCCGTCCCTTATGCCCTCGAAGACGCCGCCCTCCCCGGCGAGCACTTCCTCGACCTGCGGCGAGTCGGGGAGCATGGTGATGACGACGTCGCACTTCTCCGCGACCTCCCTCGGGCTGCCGGCCGCCGTGGCCCCTTCTCCGGCCAGCTCCTCGGCCTTCTCTGGGCTGCGGTTGTGGACCACAAGGTCGTGGCCGGCCTCCATCAGGTTCTTCGCCATCGGACGGCCCATGATCCCGAGCCCGATGAACCCCACCGTATCCGCCAAGATGCTCTCCCTCCCTAAAGTTTCAGGTCAGAGACCCGGACGTCCTTGCCGCGCAGGTCTTCCGACAGCCAGCCGAAGCTCTCCTCCGTGGCCCCGGTCGTCGGGTTGTACTCGAGGCCGACGTAGCCGTCGTAGCCCAGCTTTTCGAGCTCCGCGAGAACGAACGGGTAGTGGATCTCGCCGGTCCCAGGCTCCCCGCGACCCGGCGAGTCCGCTACCTGGACGTGCCCCACCATCCCGATGTTCTCCCGCAACGTCGCCACCAGGTTCCCCTCCATCCGCTGCATGTGGTAGAAGTCGTGCTGGATCTTCGCGTTCTCCCGCCCCACGCTCTTGACGAACTCCACGGCCTGCCCGGTCGTGTAGAGCAGATACGGCCCGTTCTCGAACGTGTTCACCGCCTCCACCACGACCGTGACCTCCGCCTCGCCCGCCGCGTCGGCCGCGAAGGCGACGTTCTCGCGGGCGAGGGCCAACTGCTCCTCCCGGTCCATCCCGTCCTTCTCGTGCCCGACGAGCACGTTCATGCACCGGCAACCGAGCCTCCGCGCAAGGTCCAGGGCGACCGGCACGTTCTCCCTGAACCGTTCCACCCGCCCCGGGTCGCTTACCAGGCCCCTGTCTCCCGACGGCATGTCCCCGGCGTCGAAGTTGAAGAGCGCAACGGAGAGGCCCGCGTCCCCGACCGCCCGCTCCACCTCCCCGAGATCCTCCCCTGAAGGCCACCAGAACTCGACCGCCGAGAAACCCGCCTCCCTCGCCCGGCCGAACCGCTCCAGGAACGGGACCTCCTTGAACAGGATCGAAACGTTCGCGCTGAAACGCATCCTTTCCCCTTTGCTCCACAATATAAAATATTAGTTTCGTTGGACGGAAAATAGTATAGGTATGGGCCGGGCGGGTTGTCAAGACGAAATCGCGAGAGGGCTTACGGGGGCGTCGGTCGGCCCACCGGTGCGCCAGGAGCCCTGAGGCATCTGTGCGGTTGCGGCGGCGTTGGCATCAGAGGCGTGTCGGGAGCCTCGCAGACGTTGTGGTCTGTCCGTGGGAGTTGTGTGGTGTTGATGCCCATCGAGGCTTACCGGGTCGAGCGGGGCATCCTGGCGGACGGGCGTAAGGTTCGCGGTGTTCACTCGCCGACTCCGTCGGCTACTGCTGGCCGCCCAGGGAACGGGAGAGGTCGGCGGCTATGCGTTTGATCTCGGGGATGATCCCCTCCAGTTTCTCCCCGTCGAGCCTGCCCGCCGGGCCCGAGACGCTGATGGCGGCCACGACCCTGCCCCCCGCGCCGAAGACGGGCGCGGCGACGCAGCCCACGCCCTCCTCGGTCTCCTCGTAGTCCGTCGCGTAGCCCTGCTCCCTGATACGCCCCAATTCTTCCAGAAGCGTCTCCATTTCGGTGATCGTGTGCGGCGTGAACCGCGCCAGCCCGCTGCGATTCAAGATAGCCTCCACGGCCTCCGGCGGCTGAAAGGCGAGAAGCACCTTGCCCGTCCCGCTTGCGTGGGGCGGGACCCGGTTGCCTGGCTCCGTGAACATCCGCACCATGCGGGGAGCCGGCACCTGCTCGATGTAGACGACGGAGTTCCGGTCCAGCGCGGCGAGGTTGGCCGACTCCCGGCTGACCTCCATAAGCTCTCGCAGGAAAGGCCGGGCCAGAGGGCCGAGACGCTCCCGCGAAGAAGAGGCCAGCGTGATCGCCCGCGGCCCGAGCGTGTACTTCCGGCTGTCGGAGACCTGCCGAGCGTAGCCCCGCCGGGCCAGCGTCGACAGGAGCCGGTGGACCGTCCCGTTCGCCAGGCCGACGGAGAGCCCGATCTCGCTGATCCCAAGCTCTCCTTCCGAACGCCCCAACACCTCCAGGATGTCCAGCGCCCGCTCCAGCGACTGGACCCCGCCCGCCTGCGGTGCCCCACTGCTCGCCGCGTCTGCCAAGTTCACTCTCGCTCTCCAGAAAACTTCTTCCTCACACCGGAATCTACGAGAGTATACGCCAGCCAACGAGGCCGAGGCTTCCGCCAAGGGTCCGACGGAACCAGCACGGACCACGCACGCTTAGCCCTGAAACGTGTACTTCAGGCCCTCTCGAAGAGGATGTCTTGAGCGCCTTCCCAGAGGCAGAGCTCGCCGAGGGGCCGGAGGTTTTCGTGGCCGTCGGTGACGGTCATGAGGTGGTTGGCCGCGAGCTCGCCGAGCTTGCTCCGGAAGACCGTGCCGTAGTAGGGGAACAGGATCTCCGTCTCCGAGTAGCCGCCGGGGTAGAACAGTATCTCACCCGCCTGCGGCACGCTCGTCGCGTCCTCCCACGGGACCCCAAGGTCGTAGTCGCCCAAGGGGATCCAGCACGACTCCCCGCTCCACCGGACGTGGATGATCTTCTGCCGGTAGGGCAAGAGCTTCTCGAACGCCTCCACGGTCTTTGGGCACCGCTCCCGCTCCCACCTCGCCAGAAACTCGTAAGGCCCCGCAGTTATCTTCACGTCGCTCACGCGCCTACGCCCCTCCCTCGGTGTTCTTCTCCATCACGAAACGGACAACGATCCCGTACTCTAAAATTCCTTTCGCACAGCGCCCTTGTCAACTTCCCCTGTAGGTGCTGTAGGACCAGGGGGAGACGAGGAGCGGGACGTGGTAGTGGGCGTCGGGGTCCGCGACGCCGAACCGGATCGGGACGCGGCCCAGAAACGGCGGGTCCGGTAGCATCTCCCCGGCGAAGTACCCGGCCACGTCGAAGACGATCTCGTAGAGGCCGACGCCGAACTCCTCCTGCGGCAGCAAAGGCGTGTCCGTCCGGCCGTCGGCGTTGGTCGTAAAGGTTTCGATGGATCTCCGTTCTTCGCCTTCGATGACGAACAGCTCTATCGGCATGCCGGCGGCCGGCTTGCCGTTGGCGGTGTCGAGGACGTGGGTGGTGAGGAGGCCGCTCACGGGCGCCGCTCCACCCAGCCTTCGATCTGGCCGTAGGGGTCTTGGGTGGCGTGCAGGATCTCGCCGTCGTTCTCGATCCCGAAGCGCTTCAGGTCGTAGACGATGTGGTGGACGTTGGGGAAGGAGTACCAGATCCTCCGTATCTGCGGGAACTCCTCCAGCACCGCCTTTCCCATGCGGTAGAGCGTGTTCTGCACCGAGGGGCTGTAGTGGTCTGTGAAGGTTTTCAGGGTACTCTCCATCACCCCCTCCCAGAGGCGGTCGAAATCCGCATCGAGGGCTTCGTACTCCCACTTCGCGGTGACGATGGTCGCGAGGACGCGGTCGTCCGTGTCGGGGAGGGTGGTGAAGCGGTCGCGGTAGAACCCCTCCCACCCCGAGTTCGTCGTCTTGAGGACGTAGACGTCGTCGATGCCCGCCTCGATTTTGCGGGCGCCGGTCTCGTCGCCCCAGACCTTCGCCTTGCGTTCGCCGCGCTCTCGGACAAAGGAGTGGTCGTGGGGCTGGCCGTTAGCCTCGATCCTGCGCCACCGGAACTGGGTGATCTCGACCCGGCAGGCGGTGACGGTCGGGCCGGCTTCGAGGAAGTGGTCCACGAGCGCGAGGCCGAAGACCTCGATGCTTCCCGTGAGGCGGTCCTTCGCGAGCGCGTAGACGGTGTTGCGCATGGTGTCGGTCGCCAGGAGTTTGGAGTTGTCGCCTTTGTAGTGGGCGGCGTCGAAGTCCCCTTCGAGCGTAACGCGGACGTCCAGGTCCCATACCTCGTGGTGGTCGGTGTCCCGCTTCACCTTGAAGAGGCGGACCTCGGACTTGCCGTAGTTGTTCTGCCCGAGGACGATCTCCGGCGGGGGCGTCTCGCTCATCATCGACCTCCTCCTGGGGTTTTGGACTCTTCCACCAGGTCTTCGAGCCTGAGGCGGGAGATCCTGGAGATCTCGCCCAGGGCGGCCTCGATCTCCTCCCCGCGCGTGTTCGACAGCCGCCTCTCGGCGCCGGCGAAGATGGACTCTTTGGTGTGGTCCCTGACGCAGACCACGTAAGGGAGGCCGAACTTCTCCCTGTAGGCGGCGTTCAGCCGATGAAACCTTTCGTATTCCTCCGGCGAGAGCCTGTCCAGGCCGGCGGAGGCCTGCTCGCCCGCCGACTCCTCCGTAAGCTCGCCGGCGAGGGCGGCCTTTCCGGCGAGGTCGGGGTGCGCCCGGATCAGGGCGACGCGACGCCCGCTCGGGGCGTCGTCGACGGTGCGGACGAAGGCCGCGTGCAGCCCGTCTAGGTCCTCGAAAGGCCGCCTCTTCCACGCCCCCTCGGCGACCCAGGGCGAACGCTCGAAGAGCGATCCGAACCGGGAGACGAACTCTTCGTGGCCCATGCTGTTTACCTCTTCGACGGAAAGTTTCTCCGGCATCTTCCTCCCGTGGCCGTCCGCCCGCGGGCACCGGCGGTGGCTACCCGACCGGGCCTTGCTGTCGCCTTCCTCGACGCACTTTACTACGGGAACGAAGGGCTGCCCGCGCCGCGCTCCCGGGCGGGAAGCCCAGCTCCTCCTTACGGGCCCTCTAGCTCGGGGTAAGGCCGAAGACGCTCAGGGCCGAGTAGACGCCGAGCAGGACGATGGCGATGCTGCTTATGACGAGCACCACGTTGAACACGCCGTTGCCGTAGAGGCGGGGGTCGACCTCGGTGCGGCGCAGGTACCAGACGGCCACCACCACCGCGAGCAGGAAGATGCCCGTCGCGACGCCGCCGATCTGGACCATCAACACCGGCGCCTGGATAAACAGGTAGGCGGCGCCCCAGAGGATCGGAAGCGCCACGGTGAAGATGCGGATCCAGCGCAGGCGGGTCGGGGCGTCCTGCCAGTTGAGGACGCCCGCGGTGGCCAGGAGGTTGGTGCACATCCGCGACCAGCTCGGGATGGCGGCCCACAGGGTCGAGCCTAGCACCGCGATCGCGCCGAGCAAGAAGAGGGTGCTCGCCCAGGAGCCCAGAGTGTCGGTGTAGATGCGCGAGAGGGTGGTGATCATCTCGTTGCCCTCGGGGACCAGGCCCTGAGGCTGGAGGACGGCGGCGCCCATGACAAAGAAGGCCAGCGTGCCGAAGGTGTAGATGATCCAGGAGAGAAAAGCGTCCTTGTACATGACCCGGATCCAGCCGTTGGCCCGCCGCGCCCACTCCTCGCTGCCGTCGTTCGGGCCGACCCAGCGGGCGTAGCCCTTCTCGACGCACCAGTAGGTGTAGAAGGTGATCTCATCCGCGCCCACGCCGGTGATCCCGAACATGGCGATGGCGGCGCCCAGAGCCCCGGCCGGGATGGCGAAGGTGAGGCCGCCGAGGAGGTCGCTCGAGCTGTAGGCGAACGGCGTGAACGGCAGGCCCAGCGCGATAAGGATGGTGATCGTCGAGAAGACCACCACAAGCAACACGGCCCCGCGCTCGATCAGGCCGTAGCGGTTGGAGTAGAGCAGGGCGATGCTGCCCGCGACCACGATGACCGTCCAGATCAAGGTAGACGTGAACCCGAGCGGGTCCCCCCCGAGGGGCATGAGCACGCTGAAGGCTATCGCCACCCCGCCGACGATGCCGCCGATCTGGAGGATCTTCGAGAGGGCCATAAGGCTCCACAGCACGTTGACCCAACCGAGCGGGCCGAGCTTGGGCGGCACCTTGTTGTAGCCCGTCAGCGCCGGCTGGCCGGTCGAGATGGTCCACCGGGCGAACTCCACCTGCACCGCCACCTTGACGAGGGTGCTGAAGATGACCATCCACAGGATGGCAAACCCGGCCTGGGCGCCCAGGGTCGTGGTGGCGATCAACTCGTCCGAGCCGACGATGGAGGCGCTCAGGATTAAACCCGGCCCGAAGTACCGCAGGCTCGGCCCCCAGCCTTTCGGGGGCTCCTGTATGCCCTCCGGCGTCAGATGGTACGCGTCATCGTCCGTAACCGACTTCAGGACCACTCCGCCCTCGTCCGGCATGCGCTACCTCCCCTGACGATCCCCGCGCGTCGTGCGTGCCCTACAAATCCTTCCTCGACCAGATTAGCATGGTAGCTCTCGTAAGTACAAATGTTCCAAAAATTATCGAGGTGTCCCGGTTTCCCGCGGACAGGAACCCCTGCACCTATCCGAACCTCGGCGCGTCCCCCTGGGCCTCGATCTTGAGCTCGACGCCGCCGGCCCCGGCGTCGAGGGCCGCCTCGACGACGCGCGTCACGGCCTCGAGCACCTCCCTACGCCCTCCGGCGAGGACCATCGTCTCGGGCCCGGCCTCATGGGCCAGGTCCGTCTCGCCGGCGGCCGTCTTGGCGGCTTCGATCTCGCCCCGCGATCCGTCCCCGCCGGAGGCGAGGACCTTCAGCTCGGCGGTCAGTTCCGCCCTCTCGTAGCCCGGCACTAGTGCTCCCGCCGCTCGTCGAGGCGGCCGATCTCGGCGTAGCCGGCGCTGCCGGGATGCGGGGGCTCGTCGGGGGGCCTGTGGGCGATGCCCGCGATCTGCTCCGGCTTTACCGGGATGCGCGCGAGGGGTTGGCCCGTGGCGCCGCGCAGGGCCGCGACGATGGCCGGGGTAGATGAGATCGTGGGCGGTTCTCCCACACCCTTGAGCCCGTAGGGGGCCTCCGGGTCAGAGAGCTCCAGGATCTCCATCCTCACGGGGGGCATGTCGAAGATGGTGGGGAGGAGGTAGTCCGTGAACGAGGCGTTCAGGACCTTGCCCCTCTTTACCTGGATCTCCTCCAGCAACGCCAGCCCGAGCCCCTGCGCTATGCCCCCCTCGATCTGGCCCTCCAGCGACTGCGGGTTCATGATTTTCCCTACGTCCTGGGCCGTCGCGATCTCCACGACCCGTACCAGCCCCAGCTCCGTGTCCACCTCGACGACCGCCCGGTGCGCGGCGAAGGCGAACTGCAGATGCGCGTCCCCCTGGCCGTTCTCGTCCAGCGGGTGCGTCTCCCTGTGGTGGTACTCCAGGGTCTCCTCGAGTTCGTCGTCGCCGAGCACTTCGGCCAGAGAGACGACGAACCGCCCGTCGGAGAGAACCCCGTCCCCGTCCAGAGAGAGGTTGCCATCACCGCCAAACTCCTCCCGGACCCGCTCGAAGACGCTCTCCCGAACCTGCTCGCAGGCCCCCTTGACGGCGGCGCCGGTGACGTAGCTCTGGCGGGAGGCGGAGGTGGAGCCGGCGGAGCCGACCCGCGTGTCGGCGGGTTCTACGACCACGCGTTCGACGCCGAGCTCGGTGCGGGCGATCTGGGCCTGCAACGTCACGAGCCCCTGCCCGACCTCGGCCGCCGCCGTGTGGACCCGCACCAACGGCTCGCCGTCTTCTACGGAGAGCGTTACCCGCGCCGTCGAGTAGTCGTCGAAGCCTGCCGAGAACCCTATGTTCTTGAAGCCGACCGCGTACCCGACCCCGCGTCTTACGCCCTCGCCGTGGGTGACGTTGGAGACGCCGCCGGGGAGCTCGCGCAGGTCGCGGCCGGTGAGCCCTCGCTCCTCTGGCATAGGGATGCTCTTCAGCTTATCCAGGATCTCGCGCACCGGCGCCGGGTGCGGCACCTCCTGGCCGAACGGGAAGCGCATCCCCGGCTCTATGGCGTTCTTGAGGCGCAGCTCGACGGGGTCCATCCCCAAAGCTTCGGCGAGTTTGTCCATCTGGGACTCGTGGGCGAAGCAGGCCTGGACGGCGCCGAAGCCGCGCATGGCGCCGCAGGGGGGGTTGTTGGTGTAGAGCATGTGGCTCTCTATCTCGGCGTTCGGCACGTCGTAGGGGCCGCAGGCGAAGGTCGCGGCGTTGAGGCAGACGGCGTTGGAACTCGAGGCGTATGCGCCGCCGTCGAAGACGAGGTCGGCCTTCACGTAGACGAGCTTTCCCTCAAGGGCCGCGCCGTGCTCGAAGCGCATCCTGCACGGGTGACGGTGAACGTGGCCGTAGAACGACTCCTCGCGGTTGTAGACCATGCGCACCGGGCGGCCGGTCTCCAAGGCGAGCATGCAGGAGTGGATCTGCATCGAGAGATCCTCCCGCCCCCCGAACGCCCCCCCGACGCCCGAGAGGGTGAGCCGCACCCTCTCGGGCGCGAGCCCCAGCGACTCCGCCACCTGGTCGCGGTCTATGTGCAGCCACTGGGTCGAGATGTACAGGTCCACGCCCCCCTGCCCGTCCGGAACCGCGAGGCCTGACTCCGGGCCGAGGAACGCCTGGTCCTGCATCCCGACCTCGTACTCGCCGGTGACGACCACGTCGGCGGTAACGTTCGTCGGGTCGCCGTGCA
Source organism: Rubrobacter sp. (assembly GCA_035936475.1). Lineage (GTDB taxonomy): Bacteria > Actinomycetota > Rubrobacteria > Rubrobacterales > Rubrobacteraceae > Rubrobacter_D. The sequence goes on from DASYWA010000046.1 coordinate 29,427, forward strand.
GGATCTTGACGCGCCTTAGCACGTTGCCGGAGAGGTGAAGCTTCGGCGCGTCGTCTCGCATCGCCTCCTCGGCGCTAGTTACGGGGTCGAGGACCTCGTACTCGACCCTTATCTTCTCCAGGGCCCGCCTGGCCGTCTCCGGGTGGTCGGCGGCGACGACGGCGACGGGCTCGCCCTGGTAGCGCACCCTCTCCCAGGCGAGCACGGGCTGGTCCGGGATCTCCATCCCGTACACCTTCCTCCCCGGCACGTCCTCGTGGGTCAAAACCGCGTGGACGCCGGCCATCTCCTCGGCCTCGGTGGTGTCCAGGCGTCGGATCTCCGCGTGCGGGTGCGGGCTGCGGAGCGTCGCGCCGTGGAGCATGCCGTCCATCCAGAGGTCCGACGAGTACTCGAACTCGCCCCGCACCTTCGGCACGCCGTCTACGCGCGCGCTCTCCTCGCCGATCCTGCCGGGCCTCTGCACGGGGGCCTGCGGGCGGACGCGCGTCGGGGATTGCGGCATGCCCCCGGTCGGAGTTGCGGCCGTCACGCCGTCTCTCCCGCGGCCAGGCGGACGGCGTCCAGGATCTTCTCGTAGCCCGTGCACCGGCAGAGGTTGCCGGCCAGGGCCTCCCGGATCTCGGCCTCGTTCGGGTCGGGGTTCCTCCGCAGAAGGTCGTGGGTCGCCACGACGAAGCCCGGCGTGCAGAACCCGCACTGAACGGCCCCGGCTTCCACGAACGCCCGCTGCACGGGATGCAGCCGGTCCCCGGCGCCTATCCCCTCGACCGTGACGACCTCGCGCCCCTCGGCCTGCCCGGCCAGCACCAGGCACGAGCAGACGAGCGAGCCGTCCACGTACACGGAGCACGACCCGCACTCTCCCTGCTCGCACGCGTTCTTGGAGCCGGGGAGCCCGAGCCGCTCGCGCAGGACGTACAGCAGGCTCTCGCCCTCCCACACGTCGTCCACCTCCCGAATCTCCCCGTTGACCACGAACCTAAGCCGCACCCTTCACCCCCCTGTACTCCTCCCATGCCCAACCGAGCGTGCGCCGCGCCAGCACCCCCACAGAGTGCCGCCGGTACTCGGCCGTCCCGCGCACGTCGTCTATGGGCCTCGCGGCACCCGCCACCAGCTCCCCGAAGCGCCGGAGCGCCGCGTCCGGGATGGCGGCCCGAGACTCCCAGAGCCCGTCCTCCTCCATGACGCCCTGCACGAAACGCTCCGCCTCTTCCGCCCGGATGGGGGTCGGGCCTGCGGAACCTATGCAGGCGCCGACGCGGCCCGCTTCGGGGTGGAGGGCCAGGCCGAAGGCGCAGACGGCGATCACCATCGCGTTGCGCGTCCCTATCTTGGAGTACTGTTGCGGGCCTTCGGCGCGGGCTATGTAGAAGGCCGAGATCAACTCGTTGGCGGCAAGGGCGTTCTGCTTCGGCCCGCGGATAAAGTCCGCGACGGGCATCCGCCGGCTTCCGCCGACGGACGCCACCTCGACCTCGGCGTCGGAGGCGTAGAGGGGGGGGAGGGCGTCGCCGGCGGGGGAGGCGGTGCCGAGGTTGCCGCCGACGGTGCCCCTGTTCCGGATCTGGGGCGAACCCACCGTTCTGGAGGCTATCGCGAGCCCCGGCAGATGGCCGCCTATCTCCTCGATGATGCGGGTATAACTCACCCCGGCGCCCACCCTTAAGAGCCCGTCTTCGGTTCCCCACTCTTCCAGCTCTTCCACGCGGGAGAGGTCGAGGACCACGTCGGGCCGGCTGCGGGCGAAGTTCAGCTCGACCATTACGTCGGTACCGCCCCGGATCGGCACGGCCTCGGGGTGCGCGTCTTTCGCTTCGAGCGCCTCGGACATGCTCAGGGGCTGGACAAACTCCACCCGTACCTCCCATCTCGTCTCTCAAGGCAGTATAGGAGATTCGGCCGGGTCGCCGCCCGGTCCGCGGCCCACGGCCGGGGCAACGGCGCCGGGATGATAGAGGACCGGCCGCGTTCGCGGGCAAATCGCCTTTTGTCAACAGCGCTCATGCC
>DASYWA010000047.1:0-29127 GCA_035936475.1 Rubrobacter sp.
CCCCGAAGGCGAGCTCACGGACGGCATCCTCGACCAGTTAGCGAAATTCGAGCGGGCCAAGACCGCCGAGCGGACAAGAAGGGGCAAACTCAGGCGGGCCAGGGAGGGAAAGGTAATCGCCGGGCACACCCCGCCATACGGCTTCGGGTACAACGACGCTAGGGACAACCTCGTGCCCGACGAAGAGCAGATGCGCGTGGCGCAGCGCATCCTCCGGGAGCTCGCCGGGGGCGTGAGCGTCTTCGGCATCAGCCAGACCCTCATGCGTGAGGGCGTGCCGGCGCCGAGGGCCGGTGCCAACTGGAACCACGCCGCCATCCGCCGCATCGCACTCTCGGACCTCTACGCCCGTCACACCGCGGACGAGGTGAGAGGGATGGTTTCGACAGAGGTGGCGGCCCGGCTCGACCCGGAGACCGAGTACGGGATCTGGCACTTCAACACTAAGAGGACGACCCGCAGCTACGTCTCCAAGGTGGGGCCAAACGGCAAGGAGTACGCCGAGCGACAGCGGACCCATGCGAAGCCGAAGGAGGAGTGGATCGCCGTACCCGTGCCGCTCGGTGAGGACCACGGCGTATCGCGCGCTACGGTGGAGGTCGCGAGGGAGACCATGCGCTCGCGCGCCCGTCACTACCGGCAGACGAGCCGGGTGTGGGAGCTCGCCGGCGGCGTCTTCCGCTGCGCCCATTGCGACAGGATGATGTCCTTCGCCAACGTGAAGCGCAGGAACGGCAAGCGGATGGCCTACTACCGCTGCCAGGGGCACAGGCGCAACGGTCACAAGGAGGGCTGCCCGAACGCCCGCCACTACCGCGCCCTCGAGACGGAAGACCTGGTCTGGCGCTTCGTCCGGGGCCTCCTTACCGACCCCGACCGGCTGCGCCGCGGCCTCGACGCCATGATCGAGGAGAAGCGCCGAGGGCTGCGCGGCGACCCGGACAGGGAGTCGCGCTTCTGGCTGGAGAGGATCGCGGACGCCGACCGCCAGCGCGCCCGCGCCCAGGACCTCGCCATAGAGGGCCTCCTGAGTCCCGAGGAGCTGCGCTCCAAGCTCTCGGCGCTCGAGGGCACCCGAGAGGCCGCCGCGCGCGAGCTGGAGGCCCTGAGGGGCCATAGGGAAGAGGCCGAGCAGCTAGAGCGCGACCGCGACGCCCTGCTCGCGGGCTACGCCGGGCTCGTGCCCCAGGGCCTCGACGCCTTCGAGCCCGAGGACCGCCGCTGGACCTACGGACGCATCCGCCTGAAGGTGTTCGGCCACTCGGACGGCACCATCGTCGCCACCTGGGCTTTCGGACAAGACGCAGGCGTTATCTCTGAGTACACCCATCAGGACGAGGGCAACGCGTACCTCCGGCTCGGAGAGGTCCTGACGAAGCTCGGGCGGGAGGACGAGGCGCGGGAGGCCTACGGGACGGGTGTCGGGCAGGCCGAGAAGTTCGGGCACAGCGGGATGGCCGAGGACCTCAGGCTCGCGCAGATCCAGCTCGGCGGGTAGGTCTAGCGGGGGCCGTTCGGGGGTAAGAATCTAAACTGCCATGTGGGGTATGATAGAGAAGATCGAGTTGTCTTATAGCCTTGCCAAGAGTGCGGCGCGGGGGAGACGGGGCGTGTGCCCCGCCTCCCCTCGTGGACGCTTGGGCTTCTTGAAGACCGCGACGTGAGGGTGTGATCCGGTTGGAAAAGCAGACGGAGTACCAATTCTACGGGCCCAACCTGGGCTACGTGCTTGAGTTGTACGAGAGGTACCGCGAAGACCCCGACTCCGTGGACGAGGGGACGCGAAGGTTCTTCGAGTCCTGGAGCCCGCCCCGGCCCAACGGGGCCAACGGCAGCGCCGCGACGGTCCCACAGGACATGGAGCTGAACGTCGAGAAGGCGGTCGGGGCCTCCAAGCACGTGAGGCACATAAGGGACTTCGGGCACCGGGCGGCGAAGCTCGACCCGCTGGGCAGCGAGCCCCCCGGCGACCCGACGCTCGACCCCAAGTTCTACAGGATCACGGACGAGGATCTGGAGACGTTGCCGCCCCTGATCATCGGCGGCCCCATAGCCGAGAAGAGCGCGACGGCGCGGGAGGCCGTGGAGGAGCTCAGGAACCTCTACTGCAACACCACGGGCTACGACTTCGGTCACGTCCACGACCCCGACGAGCGGTTCTGGCTCAGGGAGGCCGTGGAGTCGGGCCGCTTCCACAAGCGCATGGAGGGCGAGGACGCCAAGCGCCTGCTCATGCGCCTGACGCGCATAGACACCTTCGAGAAGTTTTTGCACAAGTCGTTTCTCGGCCAGAAGCGGTTCTCCGTGGAGGGCAACGACTTGGTGGTGCCGATGCTCAACCTGCTCGCCCGCCGGGCGACCGAGGGCGGGACGCCCGAGATGGTGCTCGGCATGGCCCACCGCGGGCGCCTCAACGTGCTCGCGCACGTGCTTGACAAGTCTTACTCCAAGATCTTCGGCGAGTTCCAGCAGCCGGAGAAGGGTGAGTCGGCCTCGGCGGCGAGCCGCCCCGGCGACGCCTGGGTGGGCGACGTGAAGTACCACCTCGGCATCCGGGGCTACCACCTCAGCGACGCCGAGGCCGACGAGCAGGTGCTCGTCAACCTCGCCCCGAACCCGAGCCACCTGGAGCACGTCAACCCCGTGGTCGAGGGGATGGCGCGCGCCGCGCAGGAGAAGCGCGACGCGGCCGGCCCTCCGGTCAGGGACGAGGAGAAGTCGCTGCCGGTGCTCCTGCACGGCGACGCGGCGTTCCCCGGCGAGGGCGTGTCGGCGGAGACGCTCAACCTCAGCCGGCTGCCGGGTTACAGGACCGGCGGGACCATCCACATCATCACCAACAACCAGCTCGGCTTCACTACCGAGCGGCAAGACGCGCGCTCGACCACCTACGCGAGCGATTTGGCCAAGGGGTTCGAGATCCCGGTGGTTCACGTCAACGCCGACGACCCCGAGGCATGTTTGGCGGCCACAAGGCTGGCGTACGCCTACAGGGAGAGGTTCCACAAGGACTTCCTCATAGATCTGATCGGTTACAGGAGGTTCGGGCACAACGAGGGCGACGAGCCCGCCTACACCCAGCCCGTCATGTACCAGAAGATCAAGGACCACCCCACGGTGCGCGAGATCTGGGCGAAGGAGCTCGAAGAGAGGGGCATCATCACGGCCGAGGAGGCCGAGGAGATGGTCGAGGAGATCTTCTCCAGCATGGAGGAGATCCGCAAGAAGCCCAAGGACGAGGTCGGGGACGACGACCTCGAGACCGAGCAGCCCCGCACCCCCGTCGCCGAGGTCCCTGAGACGGCCGTCCCGGCGGAGAAGCTCGTCGAGCTGAACTCAGCACTCCTGGAGCGTCCCGAAGGGTTCACGCCCAACTCGAAGCTCGAACGGCTCTTCCAGAAGACGAGGGCCAACCTCGGCAACGAGGGGGAGGACAAGATCGACTGGGCCCACGCCGAGGCGCTCGCTTTCGCCTCGCTGCTCGCGGACGGCGTCCCGATCCGGCTGACCGGGCAGGACTCCGAGCGCGGCACCTTCTCCCAGCGCCACCTCGTCCTGCACGACGAGGAGAGCGGCGAGGACTACGTCCCGATGCAGAACATCCCGCAGGCGAACGCCTCCTTCGCGGTCCACAACAGCCCGCTCTCCGAGATAGCGGTGATGGGCTTCGAGTACGGCTACACCATGAACGCCCACGACGCGCTGGTCTTGTGGGAGGCCCAGTACGGGGACTTCGCCAACGTGGGGCAGCCCATGATCGACCAGTTCATAGTCTCGGGCCAGGCCAAGTGGGGCCAGACTTCGGGTCTCGTTATGCTCCTGCCGCACGGCTACGAGGGGCAGGGCCCGGAGCACTCGAGTGCCAGGCTTGAGCGGTTCCTGCAGCTCGCGGCGATGGAGAACGTGCGCATCGCCAACCTCACGACGGCCGCGCAGTACTTCCACCTGCTCCGGGCGCACGCGCAGCTCAAGGACAACAAACGTCCCCTCATCATCATGGCGCCCAAGAGCCTGCTGCGGCACCCGATGGCCGGTTCGGGGCTCGCGGAGCTCTCCGAGGGCCGCTTCCAGACCGTGCTCGACGACGAGGAGGCAAGCGGGCGGGCGGACGAGATCGAGCGCCTGATCCTGTGCTCCGGCAAGTTCTACACGGAGCTCGCGGGGAGCGAGACGCGCGAGGAGGAGCCCTCTACGGCCGTGGTCCGCGTCGAGCTTCTCTACCCCTGGCCCGAGGAGAGCATCAGGGAGGTCATCGACGGTTACCCGAACCTCAGGGAGGTCGCGTGGGCGCAGGAGGAGCCCGCGAACATGGGCGCTTGGACCTTCGTCCGGCCGCGGCTGGAGGAGCTCCTCGGCGGGGAGGTGCCGCTGCGCTACGTCGGCAAGCCCGCCCGCCCGAGCCCGGCCCAGGGTTCGGCGAGGTACCACAAGGAGGAGCACGCGGCCATCGTGCGCGAGGCCTTCGAGGAGGACGGGAAAGACAAGGAGGCCGCGGAGATGACGCAGGACCGGGCCCCCTCCACGAGCTCCTAGATGCATCAGACGAGAGAGGACAGGTGAACCGTCGTGGCGGATGAGATACACGTTCCGGAGCTCGGGGAGTCCGTCGCCGACGCGACGGTCGGGCGCTGGCTGAAGCAGGAGGGCGAGGCCGTCTCCGCGGGTGAGCCGCTCGTCGAGCTGGAGACGGACAAGATCAACTTCGAGGTGGAGGCCGAGCACGACGGCGTCCTCGAATCGATAGCGAAGGCCGAGGGCGACACCGTCACCGTAGGCGAGGTCATCGGAACTCTGGGCGAGGACGACGGCTCTGCGCCCCAGCAGGAAGAGGCCGAAGACGCAGAGGGGGAAGCTACCGGCGAAGAGGCGGCCGAAGAGCAGCCTGAGCCGGAGGCGGAATCCGAGCCCGAGGCCCAGCCCTCCGCCGAGGAGGCGAACGGCCACAGGGAGGACGGCGGCGGTCGCGCCTCGCCGTCGGTGCGCAAGCTGGCAGAGGAGTACGGGATACAGTTGGCCGAGGTTGAGGGCTCCGGCTCCGGTGGGCGCATCACCCGCGACGACGTGGAGCGCCTGATCCGCCAGCAGGGCGGCTCCGGTTCTACCTCGGCCCCCGAGAAGCCCGCCGAGCCCGAGCAGGATGGCAAGGCTCAGCAGCCCGAGCCGCAGCCGGCCGCCCAGAACGGCCGAGCCGACCTCGAGGAGCGGGTGCGGGTCTCGCGGCGCCGGCAGACCATCGCCCAGCGGCTCGTGGAGTCCCAGCAGACCGCGGCGATGCTCACCACCTTCAACGAGGTCGACATGACGGCGGTCATGGCCCTGCGCAAGCGGCGCAAGGAAGCCTTCCAGGAGCGGACCGGGGCCCGCCTCGGCTTCATGAGCTTCTTTGCCAAGGCCGCCATCGGCGCGCTGAAGGCCTACCCGAAGGTCAACGCCGAGCTGCAGGGCAACGAGCTCGTCCTCAAGCACTACTACGACCTCGGCGTGGCCGTCTCCACCGACGAGGGGCTCGTCGTCCCCGTCGTGCGCGACGCCGACCGCAAGAGCTTCGCCGAGATAGAGGGCGGGATAGCGGACCTGGCCGTCAAGGCCCGCGAGGGCAAGCTCAAGATAGAGGACCTCACCGGTGGAACCTTCACCATCACCAACGGCGGCATCTTCGGGAGTTTGCTCTCCACCCCGATCCTCACCATGCCGCAGGTCGCGATCCTGGGGATGCACAAGATCCAGGATCGGCCGATGGTCGTCGACGGCGAGGTCCAGGTCCGCCCGATGATGTACCTCGCGCTCTCCTACGACCACCGCGTCATAGACGGCGCAGAAGCTGTCGGCTTCCTGGTGCGCATCAAAGAGCTTATAGAGGACCCGGAGTCGCTCTTGCTGGAAGGTTAGGGAGAACAGATCCGATCACGGGGGCTCCCTTCGGGGAGCCCTCTTCTTTACCTGTAAACCTCTACCTCCGCACGGATACCCGGGGCTCGTGCGAGCCGGGCGTCCGTGGTGACGAGCGGCGCGTTCAGGGTCTCGGCGAGTGCGACGTACGCCGCGTCGTAGGCGGTGAGGTTATTCTTCAGTTCCCATATTTGGTCTAGGAAAGCGGTGTGGGAGTATCGAGACAACCTCATGGCATGCAAACGCTTCAAGGCCAGGTGCTCGCGACGCTCGGAGAGTGTGCCGCTGAGGCTGTGGCGACGTAGCACGTGGAGGACCTCCACGTCGAAAAGGTGGGGTACGTGGAGGTTCTCACCCGGCTGCGAGGTTCGCAGCCGAATGTTACTGGCTGCCGGACCGAGGTTCAGAAGTACCGTCACGGCCGCCGAAGCGTCGAGCACGATCAAGGGCCGTCAATCGACGTTTCGCGGGTCATCTGCGTCACGCATCCGACGTATCGTCACCTCCGGTGGCTCATCCACCTCGACCGACTCGTCGTGGGAGAGTTTCTCCATAAGCTCGCGCAGCGTGGGCTTTTCGGCGATCTGCTCGACCTCCGACAGCAGGTAGTCCGAGAGCGTCATGCCTTCCTGAGCCGCCCGTACTTTCAGCTTGCGGTGCAACTCGTCTGGCACGTTCCGGATCTGGATCATCTTCGTCATGCGAAAAAGAGTAGCACATGTGCAGCACATGTATGCGGAGGTGGAGTGCCGATTCTTGTTACGGCCGATGACGTAGCGTACATTTGGTTTTCGGATAGGGATACGCGAGGAGGAGCATGGACCTCAGGGCCGTACAGAAGCCGTTGAAGGAGAAGTACCGGGGCGAGCCCGGTTCGTCCAGGATCACGCTGGAGGCGAAGGCGAGCCAGGAGGACACCCCGATCTCCTGCTCCGTGGACATCGGGCGGGCGGTCTACGAGGCCCAGGCTCACGCGGGCGTCGGCGGCGCCGGCACGGCCGCCTGCTCGGGGGACCTGCTGCTCGGGGCGCTTGCGGCCTGCGCCCAGGTCACTTGCCAGATGGTCGCCGAGGCGATGGGCATAGAGGCGGAGCGCATCGAGGTGACGGTGACGGGGGAGATGGACCTCGCGGGCACTCTGGGCATCTCGAAGGACGTTCCGGTCGGGTTCGAGAGCATCCGCACCCGCTTCGAGATCGAGGCGCCTGGGGCCTCGGAGGAGGATCTGGAGGGGCTCAGGAAGAAGACCGAGCAGTACTGCGTAGTGTTTCAGACGCTCACCCATTCGCCGCGGCTCGACACGGAGTGGGCTTAAAGAGGGTGCCGGAGGCCCTGGTCGAGAGGCTTCTCCTTGGCGACCGGCGGGCGCTGGCGCGGGTCATCTCCAAGATAGAGCGCGAGGACCCCGAGACGCCGGGGATCGTCGCGGGGATCTACCCCAAGACCGGCGGCGCCCTCACCGTCGGCTTCACGGGGCCGCCGGGGGTCGGCAAGAGCAGTATCATCGCGAAGCTCATCGAGCTGTACCGGAGGGAGGACAAAAGGGTAGGGGTGGTCTCTGTCGATCCATCGAGCCCGTTCTCGAAGGGCGCGATCCTGGGCGACCGCATCCGGCTGTCGGACCACTTTCTGGATCCGGGGGTGTTTATCCGGTCGATGGGAAGCCGGGGGCACCTCGGGGGGTTGGCCGGAGGTTCGCGGCTGGCGGCGATGGCGATGGAGGCCTCAGGTGTGGACGTCGTGCTCTACGAGACCGTCGGGGTGGGGCAGGGGGAGGTCGAGGTGGCGTCTGCAGCGGACACGGTCGTGCTCGCGTTGCAGCCGGGGGCGGGGGACGCGGTGCAGGCGCTTAAGGCGGGGGTCATGGAGATCGCGGATGTCTTCTGCATAAACAAGGCGGACCACCCGCGGGCGAAGGGGGCCGCCTCAGAGGTCCGGTCCATCCTCGAGATAGGCCAGGAACTCGACCCCGACCCCTGGTTCCCGCCCATCGTCATGACCCGCGGCGACACCGGGGAGGGCGTCGAAGAACTCAAGGATGCGATAGCGAAGCACCGTTCCTACCTGGAAGAGGGCGGTAAGCTGGAGGAGCGGCGGCGGGCCGCGCTCAAGAAGTTCGTCGTGGAGTGGGCCACGGACCGGTTAGAGAAGGAGATGCGCGGCCGGCTCGAGCGCGAGGACAACGAGACGATGGAGAAGGTCTACGGCCGCGAGCTCGACCCCATAGCCGCCTCGGAGAGGATCTTCCGCGAGGTCTAGGGTTGTTCTCAGGCCATCAGGGACCAAACCTCGACACGAGGTGCGGGACTTATAGCGGACGATGGCAGCGGACGCATGATATCGTTCGGAGAGGCATCGTCTAGCGACCGGAGGTATGGGTCGCTTTCGATATCGTCGTCGCCGTCGGGGCGGTCTGCGGGCTGGTACTCGGGATGTTGCTGGCCGGGTCGTGGTTCGGCGTCTACCTGGGTTTCAGGCTGGGATTGTGGCTTGGCGGGTTGCTTTTCTTGCTGACCTGCGTGGGCGTGGTGGCGCTCCTGGAACGCCGCAAGCGGCGCGGCGGCCAGAGACAACGCCGATAGGAACGGGCCGCCACGCCGCGGTAAGCCCGTCAGCATATCGAACACGGTCACCGCCACGCCGGGTCACACTACACGATCTAGGGGTTACGAGGGACGGGTATCGGCACGCCGTGGCCTTCCGCTATTAAGCCCACAGGGAGGCCGGGGATGCCGTCAGGAACCCCTTAGCCGGACGTGGATGGCCATGCCCGCGAGCATCGCCGCGACGAAAGCAAAGACGGGGAGGAGGCCGGTGCCGAGCGCGGCTATCGCCGGGCCGGGGCAGAAGCCGACGAGGCCCCAGCCGACGCCGAAGAGGGCCGAGCCCCCGAGAAGGGGCGCGTCGACGGCCTTCTTTTTGGGCAGGGAGAACTCCTCTTCGAGCACGGGGTGCCCGCGCTTGGGGATGAAGCGGTAGGCGGGGACCGCGACCAGCAGCGCGCCGGCCATGACGAAGGCGAGCGTCGGGTCCCAGTCCCCGGCGACGTCGAGGAAGCCTATGACCTTGGCGGGGTTCATCATGCCCGAGACGGCGAGCCCGAGCCCGAAGACGAGGCCAGAGGCCAGGGCCGCCGCCGCCCGCAGGACGTTCGGCGCCATCAGAGGACGTGCCTGGTCAGGAACACGGTGAGCATCGCCACGCCGAAGAACGTGGCCGTCGCGACCACGGAGCGGCGGGAGAGTCGCGCCATGCCGCAGAGGCCGTGGCCGCTGGTGCAGCCGGAGCCCAGGCGCGTCCCGAAGCCCACGAGGAGGCCGCCGGCGAGGATCGCCGGCAGCGGGGCCAGCACCCTCACGGGAACGTCCGCCGCCGAGAGGTAGCCGAGGGCGCCGAGCACGAGGCCCGCGACGAACGCCGCCCGCCACACCATGTCCCTCGTCCGCAGGGTGAGCAGCCCGCCCACGATGCCGCTGATGCCGGCCACGCGCCCGTTCAGCAGCAGCACCAGCGCGACCGCCAGCCCGATAAGAAGCCCGCCAACGAAACCGCCCACCGGCGTAAAGTCCTCCACGGTGCCTCCGTCCTGTCTGAGTCCTGCCGGGCGCGGGGCCCGGTCGTCCAAGAATACCCCCAGGGGGCGCGATTTTACAGCGAAGGAGCCCCGCGCCCGCCCCGCGGCTAGAGGTTGGAGGGGAGGAGTCGTTCCACGATCACCAAGTCCCGCCAGGCGCCGTCGAGCCTGGCGGGCCCGAGCCTGGAAAACATTGCTACGGTCGTGGACGGACGCCGCCTCGGGGGCGCGGTCTGGACTTCCGCTGCGCTCTTTCTCTCCCGACCTCCTCTTCGGGGATGCATACCGTAGCACGTAGCCAGAAACGGAGCAAGCGTCCCTACTCCACGACGGGCTGGGAGAGGATCCAAAGGCTCGCGACGGTGTAGAGGACCATGAGCGCCACCATCGGGAGCTGGCCCCGCAGGGCCAGTTTGGGGTCAGGCGCCATCCGCAGCGCGACGGCGTGGGCCAGGTACACCGCGAGGACGTGACCGCCGACGATGAGGGCGACCTGCGAGTACCAGACGAACGCCGTCCCGACGACGTTGACGTTCACCTCGTAGCCGCCCGTGCCGAAGAGGTTCCAGCCCCACCCGAACGGGTCGGAGGCTAGGGCGAAGAGGTTCTGACCCTCCGTGATCAGGAGCGTGTAGTAGTGGGCGGCCTGGTAGGCGAGCGCGATGGGCACCAGCGTGTACGCGAAGGCCCCCGCGAGCCCCCAAAAGTCCGCCCCGCCGCCCATCGCCTGGCAGAGCTTCACGAACCCCGCGTACAGCCCGAAGAACAGGAGCGGCACCAGGACCAGCCCCAGCGTCCCGTAGAACAGGGTGGCGATCACCCCGAAAGACCCCGTCAGGGACTGGAGGAAGAACATCCCGCTCACCCAGAGCGGGGTCGCGAGCAGACCATCGTAGGTGACGCTCGCGAGCATGAAGACGACGAAGGCCAGCAGCCCCGCCGACGTTCCGCCGGGGCGGAGGAGGCCGACCACGGGCGGCCTGAGGTTCAGCTCACGCTCCCGCGGCGCCGCCCGGACAAAGCATTCGTAGCAGTTGACGCAGTTCCCTTCCTCGGTCTCGCAGCCCTTCCCGCCGGTCACCCGCACCTCGGTCGGGGCGAACCGCGCCAGGATGCCGAAGAACACGGAGAACGCGTCGCCGTAGCGCAGCCATACCTCCTTGCCGAAGAGCGACATCCCCGCCCAGGTGACGCTGGAGTACAGGAGGACGAGGAAGGCGACGTTGCGCGGCGTGGCCGAACCCGGGAACACGAGCTCGACCCAGACGAAGACGAAGAAGAGCGCCAGGGCCGGCCAGACGCCCCACGAGGCCGGGTAGGGGGCGCCGGACTCGAGGCCCCCGTCCACCCCGAGGCGCCGGGCGAGCCCGTCGGCCCACTCGAACACGACCTTCAGGGGGTTCACCAGCGTCCACAGGTTTCCTACGAACGCGATGAAGAGGCCGAAGCCTACCCACCAGATCACCCACACCATCGTGGGCGCGAGGTTGAGGACCGAGGCCTGGTTGCCGAGCAGGCCCGTGAGGACGACCAGCGCTAAGAGCGCCACCGAAACGATCCTCAACCCGCAGACAAACGCCCGGCTCGCGAGCGTCGCCCGAAAGAGGCCGAACCGCAGCAAATTCAGGCGGGGGTAGCCGCGCCCCGCGCCCCGCCTGCCGACGAAGAGGCCGAACACGACGAAGGAGAGCAGCACCGCCCCGGCCGCCCCGTAGAGGTAGAGCCAGAGCGGTACCGGAAGGTCGTAGCGCCGCCCGAAGCCGTGCGCGAAGGCCGGAGGGGCGCCGGCCAGGGCGGTTAAGGACCACAGGAGCACGCCGGCCGGGGCCGCCGCGGCGCGGCGCGCTCGTCCCGGCACGAGCCTAGCGCGGCTCCACGACGAGGACCCCTAGCTCATCTTCCGTCTCGTGGTCCTCCACCGGGAACCGGCCGGTCAGGTCAGCCTCAAAGGAGAGTTCGGCCGCCTCGCCCGGCCCGACCTCCCGCTCCAGGTCGTAGCCGTGGACGTGGATCTCGACCGGGCGGTCCGACGTGAAGCTCATGGTCACCCGGTCGCCCTCGCGGACTGAGACCTCCTCCGGGTTCATGCCGTCATCCCGTATCTCCACCTCAAAAGATCGTTCCGCCGGGGCCGTCGCGGGCGGGTCCGGGCGTAGGACCAGGAAGAGCCCGCTCAGGACGAGGACGGAGGTCAGGGCCAGAGCCAAGATCCTCACGACCACACTCCTTCCGAACGTCGCGGACCAGACCGGGCGACCCTACCAACTCGCCCGCCGTCTCTTCGACGCGGGCTACGCCAGGTCCACCGACACCGGCAGGGCCCTGCGGCGCCAGTCGGAGAGGCCGCCGGGGCTCCGCTCGTACTTCTCGACCAAGAGCCGCCGGGCCAGCCCGTCCTCCTCGGCCTCATCGACGACGCGGGCCGTGCCCTTTAGCTTCTCTCCGGCTATCCGGACGGTCACGGCGGGCTCACTCCGCAGGTTCTTTACCCAGTCGGCCCGGTCGCCGCCGCCGGCGAGCATGTAGAGCGTGCGCGTCTCCTCGACGAGCGAGAACCACATCTCGACCTCGTGCGGGCGGCCCGTGACGCGCCCGACGGTCGTCAGGTAGCAGAAGCTCTGGGCGGCGAGATCAGGCATCAGGCCACAGGCTTCGGGGAGGTGGAAACCGACCAGGGCGTGCATGACCAATGCCTCTCGCAAGTCTTCACCCGAAGCCCGATGCCTGCAACCTCATCACCCGCTCCTCAACTCCACGCGCCGGATCTTGCCGCTCGCCGTCTTCGGTAGTTCTTCTATGAACTCGATCTGGCGCGGGTACTTGTACGGGGCGGTCAGGGCTTTGCAGTGCGCCTGGATCTCGTCTTTCAGCTCTTCTGAGGGCTCGTGGTCCGGCCCGAGCACGACGAACGCCTTGACGATGCTGCCGCGGTCTTCGTCCGGCGCGGGGACGACGGCGCTCTCGACGACGGCGGGGTGCTCGATGAGGATGCTCTCTATCTCGAACGGCCCGATACGGTAGCCGGCGGAGAGTATTACGTCGTCCGCGCGGCCCACGAACCACAGGTAGCCGTCAGCGTCGCGGTAGGCCCTGTCGCCCGTGAGGTAGTGGTCTCCCCTGAAGACGCCTTCTGTCTCGTCTGGCTGTTCCCAATACTCCTTGAAGAGGACGGGCGGACGGCCGAGGAGGGCGATGTCGCCGGGCTCGTCTGGCGGGCACTCGTTGCCTTCCAGGTCCACCACCTTCACGTCGCAGCCGGGGGAGGGCATGCCCATCGAGCCCGGGCGCACCTCCAGGCCGGGGAAGTTGCCGACGAGGAGGGTGTTCTCCGTCTGTCCGTAGCCGTCGTAGATGGTGATGCCGTGCAGCGCCTTCCACCGCTCGATGACCGCAGGGTTCAGGGGCTCGCCCGCCGAGACCGCGTGCCGGACCGAGGAGAGGTCAGCCCGTTCGAGCTCGGGGGTCTTGGTGAGCAGCCTGTACTCCGTGGGGGCCTGGCAGAGGACGGTTATGTCGTGGGTCTGGATCAGGCCCAGGCGCTCGGCCGGGTCGAAGCCGCCCTCGTGGAAGAAGATCTCCGTCCCCAGGCTCCAGGGACCGAGAAAGACGTTCCAGATGCTCTTGGCCCACCCGGTCCCGGAGGTGCACCAGAGCCTGTCCCCCTCACGAAGGTCGAGCCAGTACTCCGCCTGCATCCGCTTGGCGTGGGTGTACCCGTGGGTGTGCAGCACGCCCTTGGGGTGCTTGGTCGTGCCGGAGGTGTAGAGGATGAACGCGCCCTCGTCCGACGCCGTGTCTTCCGCCGTGAACTCTTCTGGGGCGGCGCCCACGAGCCCCTCGAAAGGCTCCCAACCGTCCCGGTCGTCCCCGAGCGAGACGAAGTGCTTGAGGCCGGTCGCCTCGCCGCGCATCTTCTCGACCTCCTCGAAGCCCTCCGGTCCGGATACCATGGCGACGGAGCCGGAGTGCTCCGCCCGGAACTTCAGGTCGCCCGACCTGAGCTGCGGGGCGCAGGGGATGGCTATGGCGCCGAGCTTGAGGAGGCCCGTGAGCACGGCCTGCCACTCGGGGACCTTGCCGAGCAGGACCATCACCCGGTCGCCGCGTTCCACGCCGAGGGCGCGCATGGCGTTTGCGAACCTGCCCGAGAGGTGGGAGAAGTCTGCGAAGCCCAGGCGGACAGGCTCGCCGTCAGCGCCGAGCCAGGTCATGGCCGGGCGGTCTTCGGCCGCCCAGCGGTCCACCACGTCGCGGCCGAAGTTGAACCTCTCGGGCGTCTCCCAGCGGAATGCCGCGTGGGCCTTCTCGTAGTTGCCTATGTTGGGCACGACGCCTCCCTTTCCCCAAAGGTAGACTTCTGGAGCCGCATTCTACAAGAGCTGGGGGACCCGCTCTTCGTATAAACTGGTCGAGGCGGGCCCAGAGCATCGGAGGGAGCATGGCCGAGAAGGTGGTAATACTCGGGGCGGCGAGGACGCCGTTCGGCAAGTTCGGGGGGGCGTTGTCTTCCCTGAGCGCGCCGCAGCTCGGGGGGGCGGCCATCAGGGAGGCGTTGGATCGCTCGGGGGTTGCGGACGAGGAGATCGGGCACTCCGTCTTCGGCATCGTGGTCCAGGCCGGGGTCGGGCAGATACCGAGCCGCCAGGCCAACCATCATGCCGGCCTGCCCTTCACGCTCACGACGGAGACGCTCAACCAGGTTTGCGCCTCGGGCCTGAGGAGCGCGACGCTGGCGGAGACCATGATCCGGGCCGGCGACTACGACGTCGTCCTCGCCGGCGGCATGGAGAGCATGTCGAACGCCCCGTACCTGCTCCCAGGAGCACGCTGGGGCGCCCGCCTGGGCGACATGCCGGCCCACGACGCGATGATGCACGACGGCCTGCTCGACGCCTTCGAGCACGTCAACATGGTCCGCTTCGGCGCCGACGGCGCCAAAAAGTTCGGCATCTCCCGCGAGGAGCAGGACGCGTGGGCGCTTCGCAGCCACCAGAGGGCCGCCGCGGCGACGGACGAGGGCCGATTGTCCGAGGAGATCGTCGGCGTCAAGGTCGCCGGCAGGAAGGGCCAGACGGCATACGTCGAGCACGACGAGCCGATCCGGCGCGACACCACGCTGGAGAAACTTGCCTCCCTCGGACCCGTGGACGAGGGCGGCACCGTGACCGCCGGCAACGCCCCCGGCGTCACCGACGGGGCGGGGGCCCTGGTGCTCGCCGGCGAGTCCTTCGCGGGAGAGCGCGACCTCGAACCGCTCGGGACCATCGTCGCCCACGCCAAGGTCGCCGAGGGGCCGCCGGACCTGCTCACCGTCCCCGGCAACGCGGGCAAGAAGGCCTTGGGGAAGGCCGGGTGGAGGGCCGAGGACCTGGACGTGGTGGAGATCAACGAGGCCTTCGCGGGCGTCGCGATCCACTCGACCCGAATCCTCGGCGTAGACCCCGAGAGGGTGAACGTCAACGGCGGGGCGCTCGCGCTCGGCCACCCGGTCGGGGCGAGCGGGGCGCGCATCCTGACGACGCTCCTGTACGAGCTCCGTCGCAGGGGGGGCGGCAGGGGCCTCGCCACCATCTGCTCGGGCGGGGGGCAGGGCGACGCGGTGCTGGTGGAGGTGTGAGGCGGGTGCGGGCGGGTTTGAAACCCTCCCCTACGAAGGGTCTCGTTGCCGGCGGCCTGGCCGCGTCGGACGCGCATGGTTCTTCCCTCTGCGCGGGGGCGTCGGCCGGGAACGCGGAAGGGAGACGCCGTGAGCGACGGCGACGGTAATGGTCCGGACAACCCCGGTGTCATCGCGCCACCGCCCCTGATCTACGCCGTCGCCCTCGGCGCGGGCTTGCTGGTGAACCGGGTCCGCCGGACGCCTTTCCTACCCAGCGCCCTCTCGAAGATGCTGGGGTGGCCTCTCGTCGTCGGCGGGCTCTCGCTTGGCCTCTGGGGCTACCGCGAGATGCGCCGGGCCGGGACCAACGTCGACCCGTACCATCCCACCACCGCCATCGTCGAGGCGGGGCCGTACCGCTATACCCGCAACCCGCTCTACGTGGGGATGGCCCTGATCTACGCCGGCATAAGCGCTCGGGCGAACGCGCTGCCGGCCGCGCTGTTGCTGCCGGGCGTCTTGCACCTCGTGGACCGCGGCGTCATAGAGCGCGAGGAGCGCTACCTCGAAGGCAAGTTCGGCGAGGAGTACGTGCGGTACAAGGGAAGGGTGCGGCGTTGGATCTGAGGGGCGCCCTTCTCCCGCACGGGGACCATGCTCCGGAGCTCGCGCCCTCCGCGTGGGTCGCGCCCGGGGCTTACGTCATCGGCAAGGTGCATCTGGGCGAGGACGCAAGCGTCTGGTACGGGGCGGTGCTGCGCGGCGACACGGAGCCGATCCGGGTCGGCGCCCGGACGAACGTCCAGGACGGCTGCGTCCTCCATGCCGACCCTGGCTTCCCGGCGACGGTCGGCGAGGGGTGCGTGGTCGGCCACAACGCCGTGGTTCACGGCTGCGAGGTGGGGGACGGGTGCCTGATCGGGATGGGCGCGACCATCCTCAACGGCGCGAAGATCGGCGCGGGCTCCATCGTCGCCGCCGGCGCCGTCGTCCCTGAGAACCGGGAGTTCCCGCCCCGCAGCCTGGTCGTCGGCATCCCCGCCAAACGCGCCGGCGAGGTCACGGAGGAGCAGGCCGAAGATATAAAGCGTGGTGCTCGCGAGTACGTCGAACGTGCAGCCGCGCACCGGGAGTCGCTGGGACACGCCTAGCGCGCGTTGCGGGTGCCGCGGGCCTTCGTGTAGCCGAGGTGGATGTGTTCGTCGTGGAGGTCTAGCTGGTCCCTGTCAAGGATCCAACCCTCCTCGTACCCGAAGCCGAGCTCCCGGGTCCAGGGCTCGGGGCCGATGATCTGGTCCGGCCTCTTCGGGGCCGGGATGTCGGCCAGGGCCCGCCCCACGTCGAGGACTTCCGGGCTGGACCCGTTGCCCTCGACGGGCTCGCCGTCGACGTATCGGATGTCCGCGGCCCGGCCGAAATAGTGGGTGTTGGGCAGGCCACCGGCCCTGCCGTAGCCTTCGGGTATGCGCGGGCCGTCTTCCACGCCCGGGATAAAGAAGTGGCCCTCCTTGAAGACGTCCACGCAGATACTGTGCTCGCCCGCCACCGCCCGCAGCGTCGCCACGAGGCGCGGGTCCACGACGCCGCTTCTCAGGTCTTCGGCCGCTTCGCCCGACGCCCCGAAGTCCGGGTTCTCCAGGAGCTTCCTGACCGCCGGTCCGCCCCGCTCGTCGTCCGGTCCGATAAACCCGGGGTCCAGGATGCCCCTCCCGAGTGCGGGCGGGCAGGCCGGGTCGAGGTTCTCCCGGTCGAGGCCGTCCGGCGGGCCGCAAGAGGCGGCCAGGAGGAGCGTCGCCGCGAGGGCCATGGCGGCCGCCGGAACGCGCATGGGAGCCGTGGAAGAAGATAAAATCTTCACCCACCTATTCTACGATCCGTCGCCCGCGGAGCGGGCAGCACGGCGACGGTGATCCGCTACGGCGCTATCCTGCGCTCTCCACAGGAGAAGAAGACGGGACCAGGTTTCGGACCTCCCTGAGCGCCACGGACAGGGTCGCGAGGTCGAAGGTGCCGCTGGCGTTTATGTCGGAGAGGACGTGGAGGGTGCGGCCCACGGCGCCTTCGTTCGAGGAGGTCCAGGCCTCTATGCGCTCGGGCACCGGCGCCTCCTCCGGCGTGTCCCTGAGGACGGCGGCTGTCATGGCCGCCTGGAGGCCGTAGACGTCGTCGCGCAAAGCCGCGCGGGCGAGGGCCCGCCAGCGGTTGTCGCGGGGCAGGGCCTCGACGTAGCGCCGGAGCCAGTGGATCCTGAGCCGGTCGCCCAGCGCGAAGTACACCTCGGCGGCCGTCTCGGGCTTCTCCCCGGCCGCGACGGCCACGTCCACCACGTCGAGCGCGCTGAACATGGCAGAGAAGGTCGAGACCCGGTGGGCAAGCTCCTCGGGCACGCCCTTCTCGATGAGCCTCGCCGCCGACTCGTCCGCGGCCTTCTTCTCGCCGTCGATCATGAAGCGGTGGATGCTGCTCGCCAGGTTCGGCGCCTCCTCCCTGAAGTACGAGGCGGTCGCCGAGATGTCCAGGGGCGGGCGGCGGTTGCGCAGGAGCCAGCGGGTCGAGCGCTCGCCGAGCCGGCGCCAGTCGAGAAGCATATCGGTCTGCACCTTTGCCTCGACCCTGTCGTCCAGGGACTCTATCCCCTCCCAGGTCTCGCGCAGGTCGAAGACCTCCACGGCGGCGGTGAAGGCGCGCGAGATCTCGGCCGGGCCGGCGCCCGTCTCCTCGCCCAGCCTGAAGACGAACGAGGGGCCCGCCCTGTTCACGAGCTCGTTGGCCACTCGGGTGGAGACGATCTCGCGCCGCAGCCGGTGCTCCTCCATCCGGTCCCCGAACCGTTCGCGCAAGGGTGTGGGGAAGTACCGCGCGAGCTCCGCGGAGAGGTAAGGGTCCTCGGGAAGGTCGGACTCCAGGAGTTGCTTGTAGAGCGTGATCTTGGTGTAGGACAACAGGATCGCGAACTCCGGCGCCGTGAGCCCGCCCCCCTCGGACCGCCGCTCCGCCAGCGTCTCGTCGGAGGGGAGCACCTCAAGGTCCCGGTTCAGCGCGCCGGACTGCTCCAGGTGGCGGATGTAGCGGACGTGTACGTCGACCATCGGGTGGGCGAGGGCCAGCGCGTTGCTTAGGGCAAGGGTCTGGTCGTAGTTGTCCCTGAGGACCAATCGTTCGACCTCGTCGGTCATCTCCACCAGAAGCTCGTTGCGCTGCTTCTCCGTCATGTCCCCGCCAGCGACGATCGCGTCCAGCAGGATCTTTATGTTCACCTCGTGGTCGGAGCAGTCCACCCCGGCGGAGTTGTCCACGGCGTCCATGTAGATCCGCCCGCCCTTCAGGGCGTACTCTATGCGCCCGGCCTGGGTGAACCCGAGGTTCCCGCCCTCCCCGACCACCCGGCACCTCAGTTCCTTCCCGTCCACCCGCAGCGAGTCGTTGGTGCGGTCCCCGACCTCGGCGTTGGCCTCGGTGCTTGCCTTGACGTAGGTGCCGATGCCGCCGTTCCAGAGGAGGTCGACCTCCGCCTTGAGCAGGCCGTTGATGAGCTCGTTGGGGGTCAGCGAATCCGCCTCGGTGCCGAGAAGTTCCTTTACCTGCGGCGAGAGCGGTACGGACTTGGCGGTTCGGGGAAAGACGCCGCCACCCTCGGAGATGAGGTCCTTATCGTAGTCCGCCCACGTCGAGCGCGGCAGGCGGAAGAGGCGCTCGCGTTCGGCGAAGCTCGCCTCTGGGTCTGGGTCTGGGTCGATGAAGACGTGGAGGTGGTTGAAGGCGGCGACGAGCTTCGTGTGCCTGGAGAGGAGCATGCCGTTGCCGAAGACGTCCCCGGACATGTCGCCGATGCCTACCGTCGTGAAGTCTTCTTCCTGAACGTTCCTGCCGAGCTCGCGGAAGTGGCGCTTGACGGACTCCCAGGCGCCCTTGGCCGTGATGCCCATCTCCTTGTGATCGTAGCCGACGGAGCCGCCGGAGGCGAAGGCGTCGCCGAGCCAGAAGCCGTACTCGGCCGAGATGCCGTTGGCGATATCCGAGAAGGTCGCCGTGCCCTTGTCCGCGGCCACGACCAGGTAAGGGTCGTCCCCGTCGTAGCGGGTAACGTCCGGCGGGGGGACCACGTCGCCTTCGACGAGGTTGTCCGTGAGGTCGAGCATGCCCGAGATCAGGGTGCGGTAGCAGGCTATGACCTCGGTCTGGAGGGCCTCGCGGCCCCCCTCCGACGGGGGGCGTTTCACGACGAAGCCGCCCTTGGCGCCTACGGGGACGATGACGGCGTTCTTGACCATCTGGGCCTTCATGAGGCCCAATACCTCCGTGCGGAAGTCCTCGCGGCGGTCGGACCAGCGGATGCCGCCGCGGGCGACCTCGCCGCCGCGCAGGTGGACGCCCTCCGCGCGGGGGGAGTAGACGAAGATCTCGAACCTCGGACGCGGCAGCGGCAGGAGCGGTATCTCCCTCGGATCGAACTTGAACGAGAGGTGGGCCTTGGGCTCCCCTTCCTCGTCCGTCTGGTAGTAGTTGGTCCGCACCGTCGCGAGCGTAACATCGAGGAAGTTGCGCAGGATGCGGTCCTCGTCCAGGCTCACGACCTCGTCGAGGGCCTCTTCTATCTCGCCTTTCAAGCGCTCCGTTTCGTCTTCCGCCCGACCCCCGTTCTTCGGATCGAAGCGCCACTCGAAGAGGTCCACCAACAGCCTCGCTATGTGGGGGTTGGCGAAGAGGGTGTCCTCCATGTAGGCCTGGGAGAAGGTGGTGCCGGCCTGGCGGAGGTACTTGCAGTAGGCGCGGAGGATCGTCACCTGCCGCCAGGTGAGGCGGGCGCGGAGGACGAGGCGGTTGAAGCCGTCGTTCTCTACCAGGCCGCGGTAGGCGCGGGCGAAGGCGTCCTGGAAGATCTCGCGCACCTCTCCCGTCTGGAACTCGCCGCGCGACTCATCAACGAGGCCGAAGTCGTAGATCCAGACCGGCGGCGAGCCCTCCGGCTCGACCTTGTGCGGCCTCTCGTCCACGACCTCAACACCCATGTCTTCGAGCAGGGGGAGGACGGTGGAGAGGCTTATCTGCTCGCCCGAGCGGAAGAGCTTGAACCCCAAAAACTCCTCCGGCTCCTCTATGGGGTGGTAGAGGCTCATCTCGAGGTCGTCCTCTGAGGCGAGGCCCTCGATCCTGCGTATGTCCGCGACGGCCGTCCGGGCGAGGAAGCCCGCCCGGTAGCCCGCCGGGAAGGCGTCGCGGTACTTGTGGAAGAGCTCGTTGCCCCGCTCCTCGCCGACGCCTTCTATAAGGGCGTCGTAGAGGTTGTCCGCCCAAGAGCGGGTGGTCTCCGCGAGCCGCTCCTCTATATCCCCGGCGTCGTACTCGGGTACCCCGGCCGGGTCCACGTAGACGATGAAGTGGAGCCGGGCTAGCACGGACTCGGAGAGCCTGACGTCGAAGGCGGAGCTCACGCCGCCCAAAGAGTCCTGGAGGATTGTCTGCATCTTGCGTCTTACTTCCGTGTCGTAGCGGTCGCGGGGCACGTAGACGAGGCAGGAGAAGAAGCGGCCGTAGGTATCGCGGCGGACGAAGAGGCGCACCCGCTGGCGCTCCTGGAGGTGGAGGATGCCCATGGCGATCTCGAAGAGCTCTTCCTCGCCTATCTGGAAAAGCTCGTCGCGGGGGTAGGTCTCGAGGATCTCGACGAGGTCCTTCTCGTTGTGGCTCCCCCGCGAGAAACCCGCCCTCTCCAGCACGTAGCGCACCTTGCGCCGCACGATGGGCATCTCGAAGACGCTCATACTGTAGGCGGAGAACGTGTAGAGGCCCAAAAACCGCCGCTCGCCGGTCACGTTGCCGTCCCCGTCGAACTTCTTTACGCCGACGTAGTCCATGTAGGAGGGGCGGTGGACGGTCGAGCGGGAGTTGGCCTTGGTGAGGTTGAGGAGGTTCGGTTCGCGGGCGAGACGGCGCACCTCGGGCGGCAGCTTGGCGAAGCTGCGCGAACGGGGCTTGCGGCCGGTCTCCCTGAGGATGCCGAGGCCGGAGTTCTCCACGCTCATCAGGACGTCCTCGCCTTTTTCGGCGCTCAGGTCGTACTCACGGTAGCCGAGGAAGGTGAAGTTGTTGTCCGAGATCCAACCCAGAAAAGCCCGCGCTTCGGCGAGGTCCTCCTCGTCTAGGGGCGGCGGGTTCTCCTCGAAGCCCGACAGGATCTCGTCGACGCGCTCCAGCATCTGCGGCCAGTCCTCGACGGCGGCCCGCACCTGCGAGAGCACGTGCTCCGTGCAGGCGCGGAGCTCTTCGAGGACTTCCGGCTCGGTCTGGCGGTCGACCTCGACGTGGATAACGGACTCGGAGATCGCGTCTTCTTCTTCGGCGTCGGCCGGCAGGACCTCCACTAGCCTGCCCTCGTCGTCGCGCCTTACCTTCATTATGGGGTGGAGCATCAGGTGGATGGAGTAGCCGCGGGCGTTGACCTCCATGCGGGTCGAGTCCACGAGGAACGGCATGTCGTCGGTGACGACCTCGAGCGCCGTGTGGGTCGATTGCCAGCCGTGCTCCTCGAAGAGCGGGTTGTACACCCGCACCTTCGCTTCACCGGGCGAGCGCTGGTAGGCGAAGCCGAAGTGGCTCATCGCCGCACCGTAGAGGTCTATGGGGGATCGGCCGTCGAGGTCTTCGCGCGGGATCCAGGCAAAAAACTGCCGCGTGAACTCTTCGGCCTGCGACACCCGGTCGCCCGGCATCTGCTCCCTTACCCGGTCAACAATCCTGTCGAGAAGTTCGTCTTTGGCAAGCATCGCCACGCTCCCCGTCGCGTTTCCCTTCCACCACGACCATTCTAGCCCACGCCCCCTCCAGGGGCCCCCACCCGCACTATACTCCCGGGAGGAGGCGGCAAGGTTACGGGAGGAAGTCATGGACTTCGGGTTCGGGGAAGAACAGAGGGAGGTAAGGGAACGCGCGGCCGATTTCGCCGACCGGGAGGTCGCGCCCCACGCCGCGGAACTGGACCGCGAGGACCGCGTCCCGTTCGAGACCCTGGAGAAGCTCTCGGAGATGGGCTTCATGGGCCTGTGCGTGCCGGAGAGATACGGTGGGGCGGGCCAGGACTTCCTATCTTACTGTCTCATGATCGAGGAGCTCAGCCGGGCCGACGCGGGTGTCGGGGTGACGCTCGCGGTGCATACGAGCGCCGGGACGTTGCCCATCCTGATGTTTGGCACGGAGGAGCAGAAGGCAAGATGGGTGCCGCCGCTCGCGCGCGGCGAGAGGATCGGCTCTTTCGCCCTCACCGAACCGACGACGGGTTCGGACGCCGCCGCGATAGAGACGACCGCCGAGAAGGTGGAGGGCGGGTACAGGATCAGCGGCCACAAGCAGTGGGTGACCAACGGCCGCATCGCGGGCACCGCGGTCCTCTTCGCCCGCGCCCCGAAAGGCGTTACGGCCTTCGTGGTGCCGATGGACGCCGAAGGCATCTCCTTCGGCAAGCACGCGAAGAAGATGGGCGTCATCTCCGCGACCACGGACGACGTGCTCCTGGACGCCGTCTTCGTCCCCGAAGAGGACCGGCTCGGGGAGGAGGGGAAGGGGCTCGGGGTCGCGCTGGGTACGCTCGATCCCGGCAGGATCGGGATAGCCGCCCAGGCCGTCGGCATCGCCGAGGCCGCCTTCCGGTACGCCGCGGGCTACGCCGCCAGGCGCACCACCTTCGGCAAGCCGATAGGAGAGCACCAGGCCATCGCGTTCAAGCTCGCGGACGTGCAGACGAAGATAAGGGCCGCGAGGCTGCTGGTGCACGAGGCGGCGTGGATGAAGGATCAGGGCATGCGCGTCACCGAGGCCGGCGCCAGGGCCAAGCTCTACGCCTCGCGGGTCGCAAACGAGGCGACGGACGACGCGTTGCAGGTGCTCGGCGGTTACGGGTACATGAAGGACGAGAGCCCCGTCGAGCGCTACTATCGCGACGCCCGCGTCACGGAGATCTACGAGGGGACCAGCGAGATCCAACGCCTCGTCATCTCCCGCGCCATCCTGCGCGAGCAGGGCGGGGCTCTGGAGGAACCGGGCGGGGTCGGCGGCTCGCGGACGGTCGTGGGGTAGTCGACCCCGACGGGGTTTCGTAACGGGATAGATCCCGGAGCCTCCGCCCGGGCACGCCCATGGCTTATGCTACAGTTCGAGCATAGGGGCGAGAGGACGGAGGAGCACGCCTTGGATACCAGGAAGGGCGCCAAAGACCGCTGGGAAGAGGCCTACGATAAGGCACCCGAGCGCGACGCCGAGTTCTCTACCATGTCGGGCGTCCCGATCAAACCCCTCTACGCGCCCGAGGACGTAGAGGGCGACTACGACGAGAAGCTCGGCTACCCGGGCGAATACCCTTATACGCGCGGCGTCTACCCGAACATGTACCGCGGGCGGCTGTGGACCGTCCGCCAGTTCGCCGGCTACGGGGACCCCGAGGAGACCAACAAGCGCTTCAAGTACCTGCTCGAGCACGGCCAGAACGGGCTCTCGGTCGCCTTCGACATGCCGACCCTGATGGGGTTGGATTCGGATTCCCCGCTCTCCTTGGGCGAGGTGGGGACCGAAGGCGTGGCCGTCGACTCGCTTGAGGACATGGAGAGGCTCTTCGAGGGAATCCCCATGGGTGAGATCTCGACCTCCATGACCATCAACGCCCCCGCGATGGTACTCCTGGCGATGTACGTCGTCGCCGCCGAGAAGCAGGGGGTGCAGCCCGAGGAGCTCGCCGGCACCAACCAGAACGACATCCTCAAGGAGTACATAGCCCAGAAGGAGTGGATCTTCCCGCCCCACCCCTCCATGCGCGTCTTCAGGGACATGCTCGTCTACGCAACCGAGCACATGCCGAAGTGGAACACGGTGAGCATCAGCGGCTACCACATCCGCGAGGCCGGCAGCACCGCAGCACAAGAGCTCGCCTTCACGCTCGCCGACGGCTTCGCGTACATAGAGGCCGGCATAGAGGCCGGGTTGGACGTGGACGACTTCGCGCCGCGCTTCAGCTTCTTCTTCAACTCGCACATAGACTTTTTCGAGGAGATCTGCAAGTTCCGCGCCGCGAGGCGCATCTGGGCCACGGTGCTGCGGGAGAAGTACGGGGCTAAGGACGAGCGCTCCCTGCGCATGCGCTTCCACACCCAGACCGCGGGCGTTTCGCTGACGGCCCAGGAGCCGTACAACAACGTCGCCAGGACCGCCTTCGAGGCGCTCGCCGCCATACTCGGCGGCACCCAGTCCCTGCACACCAACTCGTTGGACGAGGCGCTCGCGCTGCCGACGGAGGAGGCGGTGCGCATAGCCGTCAGGACCCAGCAGATAGCCGCTTTGGAGACCGGGGTGACGAACACCATAGACCCCTTGGGCGGGTCGTACTTTGTCGAGGCCCTGACGGACGAGTTGGAGCGGCAGGCCTACGAGTACTTCGGGCAGATAGACGAGATGGGCGGCATGATCGAGGCCATAGAAGCGGGCTTCCCGATGCGCGAGATCGCCGAAGCTAGCGCTCGCTACCAGCGCGAGCT
This sequence comes from Rubrobacter sp., assembly GCA_035936475.1. GTDB lineage: Bacteria > Actinomycetota > Rubrobacteria > Rubrobacterales > Rubrobacteraceae > Rubrobacter_D. The sequence continues at coordinate 24,581 of DASYWA010000047.1, forward strand.
CGAAGAGAAGAGGCGCCACATGGTCAACGTCACGATCTACGAGCCCCAAGACGAGCAGGACGTCGAGACCCACCGCATAGACCCCGAGATCTCCCAGCGCCAGCTTGACCGGCTCAAGGAACTCAAGGAGAAGCGAGACAACGACCTCGTCCGGAAGCGCCTCGAAGAGCTCGAAGAATCCTGTCGTGGGGACGGGAACACGATGTACCCGATCATAGAGGCCGTGCGCGCCTACGCGACGGTGGGCGAGATAAGCTCCGCCATGCAGAAGGTCTTCGGCAGCTACCGCGAGACGCCGGTGATTTAGAGGCTTCAGGTTTTGAGTCTTTGGGCATCGGGCTGTCGGTCGTTGGGGGAGGACGGGTGGTGGGCGAGCTCGGTGACGGTCCCGAGGGGCACCCGCGGGCCGATCGTTCCTACGAGCGGATCACGTTCCGGGACCTGAACCGTCTCGCCGAGATCGCGCGTCTGGACCGGGAGGATCTCTTTGCCAGGAAACCTCGCTACCGGGTGCTGGAGGATCAGCTGGTTTGCGTGGCCCTCTGTCAGGGCGCGGCGCTGCACTTCGTCGACGGCGAGAACGGCGTTAAGGACTTCGACGTCTGGACGTTCTACGCCGCGCGGCCGGGCCACCCCGCTTACCCGTGGCGCCGCCGCGCGTCCAGGGACTTCGGCGATCCCCGTTTCGGCCGGTTGCCGGACGGGCCCGGCTTCGTGGGCCGCCGCGTGGACCTGCTCGGGCGCTCTATCGGGGTAGGGGCGGAGAGGGACCCCGCCGCGGTCCTGGCGACCTACCTCTCCAGAGGGGGCACCGCCTCGGCCCGCGCCCTCGCGCGCAAGGCCGCCGTCCTGCTGGAGCCTTCAGATCGCCTGGGGACCGTGGCGTGGCCTCCCGGGCACGGCGATGAGGCTGGGGCGGGGGGTTGAGCGGGCCGACGGGCCCGCTGGAGAGGGTACGGGCGAGCTTCGGAGAGCAGGGCCTGATGCGGTTGCTCGGGGTGCGGGTCGTCGAAGCGGGCGAGGGGTACTGCACCATCGAGCTGCCCTTCAGCGAGGGGGTGACGCAGCAGAAGCGCTACTTCCACGGCGCCGCGATCGGCGCCGTCGGGGACAACGCCGGCGGCTACGCGGCCCTCACCCTGGCCCCGCCGGACCGCGAGGTGCTCACGGTCGAGTACAAGGTGAACTTTCTCGCCCCGGCCCGCGGCGAGAGGCGACGGTCGGCGGTGACGACCTCACCACGCGCCACGAGCCTCTTCGTCTGTAAGGCAGAAGTCTCTGCGGTCACCGGGGGGCGAGGAGACACCCTTCGCAGCCGTGTTGCAGACCGTCTCGCTCTCTCCGGTACGGGCCTGATCTGGAGGGCATCCGGCGGCCCGGTTATGCGGCCTGTTGCGTGGGCGTCTGGTAGCATTAACGTGTGAGGAGCTCTCCGCTCCGGTGCTGGGGAAAGCGCGACGAGGAGGTCTCTGTTATGGCTATTGGGGAGACCCGGGCCGAACACGAGGTGCTCGGCCTGGGCGAGGACGACCTACGGAGGATCTACCGCTCCATGCTGCTCGCACGCAGGACAGACGAGCGGTCCTGGATCCTGAACCGCCAGGGCAAGGCCGCGTTCGTCATCTCCTGCCAGGGCCAGGAGGCCGCCCAGGTCGGCGCCGCATACAACCTCCGCCCCGGCCACGACTACGTCTACCCCTACTACCGCGACCACGGCATCGTCATGACCCTCGGGATGACCGCCCGCGACGAGTTTCTGGCCCTTCTTGGCCGCAGGGAGGACCCGAACAGCGGCGGGCGCCAGATGCCGGGCCACTTCTCCAGCCGCGAGTTGAACATCGTCACCGCCTCGGCGCCCATAGGCGTCCAGTACCCGCAGGCGGCGGGCACGGCGCTCGCCTTCAAGATGCGCGGCGAGGACGGGGTGGTGCTGACCAGCGGCGGCGAGGCCTCGACCAGCGGCGGCGACTGGCACGAGGCGATGAACCTGGCGGGCATCCACGACCTGCCGGTGGTCTTCCTGATCCAGAACAACGTCTACGCCATCTCCGTTCCCGAGAACCTCCAGGTCGCGGGCTCCATCGCCGGCCGCGCCGAGGGCTACGGCTTTCCCGGCGTCGCCGTGGACGGCAACGACGTCCTCGCCGTCTACGAGGCCGCCAGGGAGGCGGTAGCGCGGGCGCGCCGGGGCGACGGCCCGACACTCATAGAGGCCAAAACCTACAGGATGACCGCCCACTCCTCCGACGACGACGACCGCAGGTACAGGGAGCGGGAGGAGATCGAGGCGTGGCGGCTCAAGGATCCCATCACCCGCTTCGAGGGGTACCTGCTGGAGAACGGCGTCATCGACGAGGCCGAGAGGAACGATCTTGACGAGGAGGTGAAGGCGGAGGTCAGGGAGGCCTCCGACTACGCGGAGAACGCGCCCTTCGCGGACCCCGAGGAGGGGTTCGCCCGCGTCTACGCGGGGGTATAGCGGATGGCCACGAAGAACCTGCTGCAGGCCATCCACGACGGCCTCGCCGAGGAGATGCGGGCCGACGAGACGGTGATGGTCTTGGGCGAGGACGTGGGCCGGGCCGGGGGCGTGTTCCGGGTGACGCAGGGGTTGCAGGAGGAGTTCGGGGAGGCGCGGGTCTTCGACACGCCGCTCGCCGAGAGCCTGATCGTCGGGTCGGCCATAGGCCTCTCGGTCAACGGGATGCGGCCGGTCGCGGAGATCCAGTTCGCGGACTTTATACCGCCGGCGTTCGACCAGATCGTCAACGAGGCGGCCCTGTTCTACTACCGCTCCAACGGTGCCTACACCGTCCCCATAACCATCCGCGCCCCCTACGGCGTCGTCCCCGGCGGCGCCCTCTTCCACTCCCAGTCCGTCGAGGCGTACTTCTGCAACACCCCCGGCCTCAAGGTCGTCGCCCCAACCTTCCCGGCGGACGCCAAGGGCGCCCTCAAGAGCGCCATCCGCGACCCGAACCCCGTTCTTTTCCTGGAGCACAAGAAGGCCTACCGGCTCCTCAAGGGCGAGGTGCCAGACGAGGACTACGCGGTGCCGCTCGACCGAGCGAAGGTGCACCGGGAGGGGACGGACCTGACGGTCGTCTCCTACGGGTTGATGCTGGGCGACGTGGTGCAGGCGGCCGAGAAGATCTCCGCCGATCACGGCGTCGAGACGGAGGTGGTCGAGCCGATCTCGCTCTACCCGTTGGATAGGGAGACGATACTGCGCTCGGCAAAAAAGACCGGCAAGACGCTCGTCGTCTCCGAGGCGAACCTGGAGGGCTCGGTCTCCGGCGAGATAGCGGCGCTCGTCGCCGAGCACGCCTTCGAGTGGCTCGACGGCCCGGTGCGGCGCCTCGGATCACCGGACAGCCCGGCCGCGCCCTTCGCCAGGCCCCTTACCGACGCCTTCGTGCCGTCGGCGGCGGCGGTGGAGGCGGCGATGCTGGACCTGGCGCGCTACTAGGCGGGGGGAGAGATGGCCGAACCGATAACCATGCCCCAACTCGGGGAGAGCGTCACCGAGGGCACCATAACGCGCTGGCTCAAGGCCGAGGGCGACGAGGTCGAGCAGGACGAGCCCATAGCCGAGGTGGACACGGACAAGGTAAACACCGAGCTGCCCTCGCCGCTCGCCGGAAGGCTCCAGAAGCTGCTGGTCTCGGAGGGGGCAACCGTGGACGTGGGGACCGAGATCGCGCTGGTCGCCACCGGCGTCGAAGGGTCCCCGGAGTCCCCCACGCGCGAGGACGCCGCGGCCGAAGCGCCGACCGAGGAGTTTCCCGCCGCCCACACGGAGGCCCAACCCGTCGCGCCGGCCAGCCCGATCGCGGAGGCCCGGCCGGTGCCCGGCGGCAACGGACGGGCGGCCGCGAGCGCAGAGGAACTCAAGCTGCGGCGGTCCTCGCCCGTCGTGCGCAGGCTCGCGGCCGAGCACGGGGTCGAGATCTCCTCGATCCCCGGCACCGGCACCGGCGGCCGGGTGACGAAGAAGGACATAGAGAGCTTCGTCGAGGAGCAGGAGGAGATGGCGGCGCCCCCCGAGCCTGCGGAAGCCCGGGAGCCCGAGGCCGCGCCGCAGCGCGCTACCGTCCACGACGGCGACAGGGTGGAGGACCTGACGGGCATCCGGCGGGCCATCGCCAACCGGATGGCGTCGAGCAAGAGGGAGATCCCGCACGCTTGGACCCTCGTCGAGGTGGACATGACGGGCCTCGTCGCCCTGCGCGAGAGGGAGAAGACGGCCTTCCGGGAGCGCGAGGGCGTAAAGCTCACGTACCTGCCGTTCATCGTTCGGGCGGCGGTCGAGGCGCTAAAACAGAACCCGAGCCTCAACTCCGTGTGGGACGGGGACAGGATCGTGCTCCGGAAGAAGATCAACGTGGGCGTCGCGGTAGACCTCGAGGACGCCCTCGTGGTCCCGGTCATCCCCGACGCCGACGAGCTCAACGTCACCGGCCTCGCCCGCCGCATAGAGGAGGTCGTCGGCCGGGCCAGGGGCGGCAAGCTCACCGCGGACGACGTCTCCGGCGGCACCTTCACCG
>DASYWA010000048.1:0-20194 GCA_035936475.1 Rubrobacter sp.
CGCTGATAGAGGGCATCGAAGCAGATTGGAGAAACAGCGAGTGATGACGCAACAGAACCCGAAGCTCGATGGCTGTACCAAGCGAGCGTTGCGCGAGGGCGAAACGGGAAAGCTCCCAGATCGGCTTAGGGAGTACGGCGCGGAGAGGGGGCTGGTCTAGTGGGGAAGAGCGCCGTCCTCTACGCCCGCGTCTCGACCGAGTCCCAAGCCACGGACGACAAGACTTCCCTGGCCGAGCAGCTCTTGGCCCTGCGGAGGTACGCCGATGCCAACGGCTACGACGCGGTCGACGAGATAGCCGAAGAGATGAGCGGGCGCAAGCAGGACACGGAAGGCCTGGAGAGAATCCGCGACCTGGCGGACTCCGGGAAGGTAGAGGCGGTCCTGGTCCACAAGTGGAACCGGCTGGCCCGCACCGTCGCCCGCTTCGAGTCGTTCATGCTGGAGATGAAGCTCGCCGGGGTGGACGTCGTGTCGTTGGACGGGCAGTCGAACGCGACGGCCACCGGGCGCATGTTCAACCGGATGATGGCGGTCTTCTCCGAGTACCAGCGCGACGACCTGGTGGCGACCATGCGGCAGGGGAAGATAGGCCGAGCCAGGATAAGGGGGAAGGTCGTCCCGGGGCGTTACGCGCCCTACGGGTTCGTCTACGACAAGGGGACCGGCAACTACCGCGTGGACGAAAGCCGCATGGTTCACGTCCGGCGAGCGTTCCGCATGGTCGGGAACGAAGGCACGACCCTCCGCGCGGTCAAGACGGCCTTCCAGAAAGAAGACGTGCCGACGCCGGGGGGCGGGCGCTACTGGCACCCCGGGACCATACGCGAGATGATCTGCAACGACGTGTACCGGGCGCACGGGCGCGGCGAGCTCGAACGACTCGTCGAAGCGGGCAACCTCTCGCCCGAGGTGCTTGCCGGGCTCGAACGCGACCAGCGGTACGGGATCGCCTGGTACAACCGCACGCGTTGGGAGCGTACCCCGGACGGCGAGAAGGCCGTCCGTGTCACGCCCAACAAGCAGGGGGACTGGATAGCGGTGCCCGTGCCCGACGCGGGCGTGCCCCGCGAGTGGGTGGACGCGGCCCGCGCGGCGACCAAGGACAACGTACGCGCGTCCCGCGCGGACCAACGCTCTTGGGAGTTGAAGGGCATCTTGTTCTGCCCGTGCGGCTGCCGGATGGTCCCGTACAACAGCCGCAGGGGCGGCAAGCGTTACCACTACTACGCGTGCGGGCGCTACCGTCGCGAGGGCCCCGCCGCGTGCGAGCACCGCAAGAACTGGCCCGCCGATTCGTTGGAGGGGGCAGCGCGGCGGTACGTCTTCGGCCTGCTGCGCGACCCGGAGGTGTTACGGAGGCAGGTCCGGCAATCCCTGGAGGACGAGATCGCCGCCCTGCGCAACCCGGAGTCCAAGATCCGGGCTTGGGCGGGCAGGCTCGCCGAGGTCGACCGCGTGCGCTTGGCCTACCAGCGCCAGCAGGCCGAGGGGCTGATGACTCTGGAGGAACTGCGGGCGCACCTGAGGGACCTGGACGGGCGCAAGGCCGAGGCGGAACGCGAGCTGGACGCCTTGCGAGACGTTCGGCGGCGCGTCGACGAACTGAGGACGTACTCCGACCTCGTGGACGGGTACCTGAGGGATCTCCCCCACCTCCTCCACGGAAGGGACGAGGCCGTACGCGAACACACGCACACGGAGGAGCACGAGGAACGCGAGAGGGAGGCGCGGGCGGAGGGCCGCCTTCCCCTATATCCACTGTCGCCCGGGGTGCTCCGCGAGCGCACGCCCGAAGAGGTGGAGGGGCTACGGCTCGGGCGGGAGCGCGAACGCGCCGAACGCTACCGTGCCATGTACACTAACCTCGGCCTCAGGATCGTCGCGCACGAAGACGGCGCCCTGGAGTTGACCTGGCAAGCCGGGGAGGGCGTTAGCCAAGTATGCGTTTCACCAAGATGCACGGCGCGGGCAACGATTTCCTGATCTTCGACCCCGGCGAGGTCGAGGGCATCGACCTGCCCGCGCTCGCCCGCCGCTCCTGCGACCGGCACTTCGGGGTGGGGGCCGACGGCATCCTCGTGCCCGCCCCCGCGCTGTACGCCGACCTGGAGATGGTCTACCTGAACTCCGACGGCTCCCCCTCGGAGATGTGCGGCAACGGCCTGCGCTGCCTGGCCCGCTACGCCAGGGACTACGAGCTGGTGGACCGCGACGCCTTAACCGTCGCCACCGGCGCCGGCGTAAAGAAGGTGATCCTGTACCCGGACGGCTCCTCGCGGGTGGACATGGGCCCGCCTGAGCTGAATGGAGAGGTCGAGGCCGGCGGCTACGGCCTGCTACGCGTCTCGATGGGCAACCCCCACGCCGTCGCGTTCCTGCAAGACGCCGAAGAGCTCGAAGCGCTCGACCTCGGTGCCGTCGGCCCGCCCATAGAGAACGACCCGCTCTTCCCCCAGAAGACGAACGTGGAGTTCGTCCACGTCCGTAGCAGCCACGAAGCGCGCATGAGGATCTGGGAGCGCGGCGCCGGCGAGACCCTTGCCTCCGGCTCCGGCTCCTGCGCCGCGGCCGTCGCCGCGCTCCAAACGGGCCTGGCCGAGAGCCCCGTAAACGTGCGCCTCGACGGCGGCGTAGTCCGGATAGACTGGGCCGGCAGAGGGGAACCGGTCTACATGACCGGCCCTGCCGAGTACATCTGCGAAGGTGAGCTAGCCGTCAGCGGTCAGCCTTCAGCTCCCAGCCAGAGCCCTTAGCGGTTCCCGCCCACGCGAACACCCGAAGAACGCCACCACTCTCGGGCTGTCGAGTCCGTCCGCAACAAACAGAAGCCGCAAGCTGAGAGCGAGCAGGCCGCAGCGTGCCGATACCCGAAACCTACTTCAACTCCACCAGGCCGTGGCGGGCGGCGAAGATCAGGGCCTGCAGCCGCGAGTGGACGCCGAGCTTGTTCAGGATGTTCATCATGTGGGTGCGTTCGGTGTCCACGCTCATGTGGAGGCGGGCCGCTATCTCCTTGTTCGAGAGGCCCTCGGCGAGGGTCTGGAGGACCTCCCTCTCGCGGGGTGTGATCTGGCCTATGCTCGCCCGGGCCTCGCGCTCCTCCTCGCGGCTCTGCCCGGCGAGGCGGAGCAGCTCGACTATCTCCTGCGGGGAGAGGAGGGTCTCGCCGGCGGCCAGGCGCCGGGTGGCGTCCAGTATCTCGTCTACGTCGGCGGACTTGTGGAGGACGCCGGCCGCCCCCGCCTCGACCGCGCGGGCGTGCTCGGTCTTGTCCAGGCTGGCGGTCAGGATCAAGGCGGCGAACCCGTCGTTCGCCTCGCGCAGCTCCCGGATCAGGTCCACGCCCTCCCCGTCGGGGAGCGAGAGGTCTATGACCCCGAGGTCGGCCCCGACGCCGACGGCCTCCCGCCGGGCCTCGGCGAGGGAGCCGGCCTGGGCGACCACCTCGAAGTCCGGCTCGCCGTTGAAGATGTACGCGAGGGTCTGGCGGAACGAGGCGTGGTCCTCGATGAGCACGATCCGCTGCATCTGGTTCCTTTCGCAAACCTGCCTGATGATCCCCCGGATGGGAAAAATATACCAGCATCGGCGGCGCGGGTCACCGCCCCCTCAGGCGTTCGCGCGTTCCGCGTCCTGCGCGCCGACGAGGACCGCCAGCGGCACCCGCAGCGAGACCCGCGTCCCGGACCCGACGGAGCCCTCCACCTCCAGCTCCCCGCCGAGGGAGGCGGCCCGCTCGCGCATGCCCGTCAGCCCCATCCCGGCGGCCGTGCCCGGGGCGAGGCCCCGGCCGTCGTCCTCGATCTCCACCACCGCCTCGCCGTCCAGAACCAGCAGGCGCACCGCGGCGTGTCGGGCGCCGGAGTGCCGCCTGACGTTGGCGAGGGCCTCCTGGACTATTCGCGCGACCTCTACGGCCAGCGGCCCGCGCCCGTCTTTCGGGAAACCGTCCCCGACGGACAGCTCGAACGCGCACCCCGGCGAGAGCTGGCGGTTCAACTCCACGATGGACTCCAGGGAGCGGGCGAGGGTCTGCTCCCCCGTGCCCTCCAGCCGCAGGTCGTAGATGGCGTTCCTGATCCCGGCCACCGAACGCTTGAGGGCCTCCACCTGGCGCCCGCTCTCGGCGTCGCGGTCGGCGCCCTCAGGTATCCTCGGGGTCAGCCGCAGGGACTGGAGGGCGTAGGTGAGATCCTGCAACACGACGTCGTGCAACTCGCGGGCGATGCGGCGGCGCTCGGCCTCCCGGATCTCGCCCAGGGCCTCCTCGGCCCGCTTCTGCTCCGTTATGTCCTTGACGAAGCCCTCGTAGCCGACCACCCTGCCCTCGTCGTCGCGGATGGCGCGCGCGTTCACGGAGGTCCAGGCGGTCTTCCCGTCCCCGCGGCGGACCCGCATCTCGAAGTCCTGCACGAAGCCCTCGCGCTGTATAAGGCGGCCGAACTCTTCCCTGCGCCCGGGGTCCGCGTAGATCTGGCCCCCTATGTTGGAGACCGTCTCGAGCAGGTCCTCGGGGGAGTCGTAGCCGTACATGCGGGCCAGGGCGGGGTTTGCGGTCAGGAACTTGCCCTCGGCCGTCGTCTGGAAAATGCCCTCGACGGCGTTCTCGAAGATGGAGCGGTAGTTCTTCTCGGCCTCGCGTCGCTCCTCTTCGGCCTTCAGGCGCTCCGTGATGTCCTCGTGGATGAGCACCACTTCCTGGATGCTCCCGTCGGCGGTCTTGACGGGGTAGATGAACGCCTGCACCCAGCGGTAGGCTACCTCGCTCGCGTCCGGTATGGACGCGTCGGGCTCGTACTGGACCGGCGGTATCGCGGTCGCCTCCCCTGCGAACCCCCGTTCGATGTAGGGCATCAGGCCCTTGTCGATAAGCTGGGGGTCTTCCAGCACGTTGTAGTCCGGGATCTTCTCGAGCGTAACGCCCCACAGCTTCTCCCAGGCTCGGTTGACGCGCAGCGTCCGGCCTTCGGGGGAGAAGATCTGGATGCTCAGAGGGGACTGCTCGATCATCAACCGGAAGCGCGTCTCGGAGTCGCGCAGCGCCGCCTCGGCCTCGCGGCGGCGCCTGCGGACCTCGGCCTCCCTGAGCTCCCGCTCTATGGCGGAGTTGAGGCGCGCCAGGTTGTCTTTCATTATGTAGTCGTGGGCCCCGGACTTCATCGCCGAGACCGCGGCGTCCTCGCCGATCCGGCCGCTCACGATGATGAACGGCAGGTCCACGAAGCCCTTGCCCCGCAGCAGCTCGAGCGCGGCGAGCGAGCTGAAGGCCGGCATGGAGTGGTCCGAGATGACCAGGTCCCAGGCCTGATCTTCGAGGGCCGCCTCCATCTCCCCGGCGGTGTCCACCCGCCGGGAGAGCGGCTCGTAGCCGCCGCGCTTGAGCTGCCTGAGGAGCAGCAGCGCGTCGTTCTCCGAATCCTCCACGAGCAACACCCTGAGCGGGGCGCCCATCGTTAGGCACCCGCCCCGGGGAGTCGCCTGGGCGAGATGAGCAGCGTCGTGTCCATCGGAGATGTAGGCCCATTCTATTGACGGCCCCGGTTCGGGGCAAATCTCGGGTAGGAGAAAAATCACTCATTTGGGGGATGCAGGACCGCCGTCGCGAGTAGGATACTCCCCGTCAAGCGGTCGGATGCCCTTACCCCCCTCCTAGGGACCGACCCTCTATTAAAGCCGGGCCGACGCCCGTTTCCCCCTCCTCTGTCGGCCCGCTTCTCTTCCAAGCTCCGAAAAACCAGCGGTTCTGGCGGCCAATATCATCCTTTTGCGGGATGCGTCGCGGGGCCCGAAGGGGATATATTGTGCCGGAGAGGACACGGAGCGAGGGACATGGCGTATCGCGGCTGGACCGAAGAGGGTTGAAAGAGCGGGCGATCCTGCTGGTCGAGGACAACCCCGACGACGAGCTATTGATGCTGCGGGCGCTGGCGAAGAACGACGTGGCCGGCGAGGTGGTCGTCGCCCGCGACGGGGTCGAGGCGCTCGACTACCTCTTCTCCTCGGGTTCCCACGCCGGACGCCCCGAAGATGCGATGCCGCGCCTGATCCTGCTCGACCTCAAGCTGCCGCGCCTGAACGGGTTCGAGGTCCTCCAACGCGTGCGTGCCGACGAGCGCACGCGCTTGTTGCCCGTGGTGATCCTGACCTCCTCCAGGGAGCGCCGGGACGTGCTCGAAGGCTACGGCCTGGGCGCCAACTCCTACGTCCGCAAACCCGTCGACTTCGAGCAGTTCCTCGAGGTCGTCGGGCAACTGAAGCGCTACTGGCTGGGCCTCAACGAGTCCCCGCTCCGGAGCGCCTAGAGGGAGGACCCTCAGCCCGGACCCCAGGAGGCAGGCGGGTTTCGCGCCTAGTGGGCGGAGGTCGTCTCGACCGGCGGCTCCTCGACCTACAAAATCCCGCACGCTGGTGCGTTCGGCTTCGAGGTTGGCCTGGTAGACGAAGGCGATGTCTGCATCGCCAGGGCCACAGCCTGTGGGGTCAAGTTCTCCGTCGGCGTCGGGTACGCGGTCTGGATCTGCGCCCTGGGCGAGGTGCAGCAGAACCTCGCGCTCCCTCCTCGTGAGCATTCTTCGCCCTTTCGCGGCGCGCCCCGGCCTCCGCGTCGTGCTCCGTCTGCCCGTGCGCGTCGGAGAGGCGCCGCACCAGCCGCATGGCCGGTCTCGACAATCTCGTGGGGCACGGCGTACGCGGGCGCCCGCAGCGCCGGCCTCGTGGGGTCACTCACGAGTTGCATGAGCGCCACGCGGGATATGCCTCGCCGGGGCGTGCGCCGGTTAGCCCGCCCTTCACACGTGATACTCTCACCCTCTAATCAGAATACTGTACCAGACTCCTCGGTTACGAGACCCATGCTCAGGGGTGGTTCCGGCAGCCGCCGAGAACGGCGTCACTCGCCCCCGCGTTGCCATGCGTTTCAGCCTGTACTCCTCCCACCCGAGTTGGGTCCTCAAAACTGGTACGAAGCGGCAAGACCGCCAGATCAACCGCATGTAAAGTCGAACAAAGTGACGTCCGATAGAAGCGCTTCTCTTCTCCGGGAGGGGCAATTTCCGGGACCCTTTGACCTGTTTGGCCGAAGTCGCGGTGCCGGTCGTCAGCGGACTACGAGAGCCTCGCCTCCATCTCGTCGACGAACTGGCGGGCCGTGCGCCCGGAACGCCCGGCGTGCCAACGGTCCCACATTAGCGCCCCCTCCCGCAGTTCCTCTTCGGGCACCTTGAGGCCCCTCTCCCTGGCGAGCCCCTCCACTATCTCCAGGTACCGCCTCTGGTCCGGGGCCGGGAAGGTGACGCGGAGGCCGAAGCGGGCCGAGAGGGACTGCTTCTCCTGCATCGTATCCCGGGCGTGGACGTCGTCGCCGTCTTCCCGGTCGGAGAAGCCTTCCCGGATCAGGTTCCGGCGGTTGGAGGTCGCGTAGACCCGCACGTTCTCCGGCGGCTCCTCGACGCTCCCCTCCAGCAGCGCCTTGAGCGCCTTGTACTCGACTTCGTGCTCCTCGAAGGAGAGGTCGTCCACGAAGAGGACGAAGCGCGGGCCGCGCCCGCGTAGGATCCCGAGCACCCGCGGCAGCGACCCGAGGTCCTCCTTGGCGACCTCGACGAGCCGGAGCCCCGCGTCTGCGAACTCGTTGAGCAGCGCCTTTACGGTGGACGACTTGCCGGTCCCTGGCTGGCCGTAGAGGAGGGCGTGCTGGGCCGGCAGCCCGGCCATAAAACGCCTCGTGTTCTCGACCAGGGGCTCCCGCTCGCGCTCGTAGGAGATCAGGCCGTCGAGGCGCACCGGGTCCGGGTTGGGCACGGCCCGCAGCCCCTCCCCGTCCCAGCGGAAGGCCCTGTGCCTCCCGAGAGGCCCGGCGCCGTGCCGGGCGAAGTGGTCGGCCAGGAGCTCAGCGGCAGTACCCCAGTCCCCCGCCGCGGCGAGCTTGCGGGCGAGCTCGCCGCGGGGAGAGTCCTCCCCCGGGCTCGCCGGGTCCGACCATGGGACCCAGATCCCGGCGAGCTCCGGCGCCGCCCCCTCGACCATGCCGAGCAGCGTCCCCGCATCGAGGTCGAAGAGCATCCGTAAAGACCCGAGGTCGAGCCGCGCCTGCTCGAGCACCGCGCCGCTCAAGCCGCCCCCCTCGGCCCCCAGGCTGAAAGGGTTCTCGTCGTCCAGCAGACGCCCCACCAGATGGGCCTGCCAGGCGTCGGGCAACAGTCGGTCCGTCCCCGAGGCCAGCCCCTCCCACAACCTCCCGAAAACGTCGGCCGCCGAAACCGGGTCCGGCCGCGGGGCCGCCAGAACCTCCAGCAGCCCCAGAAGATCCCGGGCCGCCGGCGAGCCGAGCGCCCCCCGCAGCACGCCCAACCCCCGCGCCCGCAGCAACAACGCCTCGATGGTCTTCCCTTCCATACGAAAAGGCACTTTACAGCACGCCGGCTTCGCCAGCTTTCTGCCCGCCTCGGTCTGTTTCACAGCCTCTCCCTCAGCCACCGGCCGAAGCCTTGTGGGCCCCGGCTCGTCGCACGGGCCTCCCTCGGATACGAGCCATGCGGGACGGGTCCCTCTGGCGAGCCCGGCGAGGGCACGGCGGCCGGAAGCTGACGGCTGAGAGTGAGGGCGAAGCCTGAGCGGGCGGAGGGGCGCGGGGCGCCGGGCTGACCCCTCATGTATCCCCCTATGTATATATGTCCCGGCGGCGGAAGGCGAGGACCGCCAGAGCTATCAGCGCGAGGGCGACGAGCGTGAGGCCCGCGAAGTTCGTCCAGTCGATGCCGTCTTCTATGGCTGAGCCGTAGTAGTAGAAGGCCGAGGCCGGCTGGAGGTCTTCGAGGTCTTCGGAGACGCGGCCCAAAGTGTCGAGGAGGTACATCGCGAAGAGGAGGAACGCGGGGACGGCGATGGCGAGCGCGCGCCGGTGGAAGACGGCCGAGCAGAGCATCGCGACCGCGCCGAAGAGGAGGCACAGCGGCCACATGTTCAGGACCGCGGCGGCCGTGCTGTTCAGGGAGAGGTCGACGTCCATGAGGACGGCGGTGACCTGGGTCAGGGCGCCCATAATGGCCAGTATCGCCAGCAGCGAGAGGGCGATGGAGGCGAAGCCGCCGACCACGAGTTGCCAGCGGGGGATGGGGTTCCCGAGCAGGACGTCTATGGTGCCGCGTTCCTCCGCGCCGGCTATGGTCCCGGCCGCCGCCAGTATCGGGAAGAAGGCGAGCGCCAGCGGGGCCAGCAGGAACACCTGGGAGTTCATGTAGTTCTCGACCTCGCCGAGGTCCGTGATCCCGAACGCTTCGAGCATACCCTCCGGGTACGCGTCGAGGAGCTGGTTCATCTGATCCGCGTTCGCGCTGAACGTGGTGTAAGAGGCGACTATCGCCGCGCTGTAGAGCCCGAGAGCGGCCCCCCAGATGAGCACGCCCCTCGCCTGGAGCCGCATGGTCCGGAGGACCAGCGCCGGAAGCGTCGCCAGCGGCGCCGCCCGCCTGGCCGCGTGCCGGCCCCGTCCACCCTTCCCTCGTAAGCCCGGCACGCTCATCCCTCGCCCCCGGACGGGCCGTAGTAGGTAAGGAAGATCTCCTCCAGGCTCGGCCGCTCGTACTCAAGGCCCACGAGCCGGTGCTGCGCGGCCAGCTTGACCAGCGCGTCGGGCTCGGAGTACAGCGTGAACGACAACCTCGGCCCGTCCGCCTCCAGGCCTTCGACGCCGGGCAGGGCCGCGAAAGGCTCGGCGTCAACCGGCCCGTCGAAGGTGAGGGTGACGTGCCGGAAGGCCTTGTCCACGAGCCTGTGCGTCGGCTCCACGGCCACGAGGTCCCCTTCGCGGATGATCCCGACGCGGTCGCAGACCCGCTCGACCTCCGAGAGCACGTGCGAGGAGAAGAACACCGTCCGCCCCTCGGCCTTCGTCTCCTCGACCACGTCCAAAAACTCCTCCTGTACCAGCGGGTCGAGGCCGCCGGTGGGCTCGTCCAGGATCAGGAGCGGCGGCCTGTGGAACATGGCCTGTATGAGCCCGATCTTCTGCTTGTTCCCCCGCGAGAGCCGCCGCATCGGCCGGCGCAGATCCGCCCCAAACCGCTCCGCCAGCTCGTGCCCGTACCCGAGGTCGCCCACCCCCCGCAGCCGGGCGAAGAACCTGAGCAGCCCCTCCCCGGTCGTCCTGTCTTCGAGGGCGAACTCGCCGGGCAGGTTGCCGACGCGGGCCCGCACCTCCACGCTCTCCCTCCGCGTGTCGAGCCCGAAGACCTCGGCCCGCCCGCCCGTGGGCCGCATGAACCCGAGTAGCGTGCGGATGGTGGTGGTCTTGCCCGCCCCGTTTGGCCCCAGAAAGCCGAAGACCTCGCCGGGGAAGACCTCCAGATCCACGTCCCTTATGCCGCGGTTCTTGCCGTAGGTCTTGGTGAGCCGCTCGGTCTTTATCGCCGCTTCCACGACCGAACCTCCGTTCCCCCGGGCGAGGTCAGCTTTTGGCCCCCGTCAGTGGGTCGCCAGGTAGTCCTCGATCCCGGCTTTCAGCGCCGCCGCTATCTGCTGCTGGCGCGCGCCCGTGCCGTCGGAGAGTAGTCTTCCTTCCGCGTCGCTCGTTATAAAGACGGTCTCCGCGATGGTCGCCGGCATCTCGCTCTTGAGGAGCACGCCCGAGGCGAACGAGTAGGGCGTTCTGGTGGCGATGGTCCCCGTGCCACCCGCCGCCGGCAGGGTCGAGAGCCCGCCAAAGATCGCGTGGGCCAGCTCCTTGTCCTTGCGCCACTTCCCGAAGAGGGTGGTCGTGTAATCCGTGCCCGGGTCCGAGGAGCCGTTCATGTGGACGGAGACGAGGACCTCCGCCCCCGTGGTGTTGGCGTAGGCGTAGCGGTCGTTGTTGGAGAGGGTCTCGTCCCCGGTGCGCGTCATGCAGACCGCGTGGCCGTCCGCCTCGAGGAGCGCCTCCAGCCTCCTGGCGACGTCCAGGGTCTGCTCCTTCTCCTTGAGGCCGTACCGCGCGTTTACCGCCCCCGAGTCGGACCCCCCGTGCCCGGCGTCGAGGACCACCTGTCCCCTGCAGCCGGCCTCCCGGGCTTCTGCCCCGGTCGCCAGGGCCGCCACGGCGACGGCCACGACGACCGCCGCCAACAACGACGCCCACACCTTCAAGAGATTAGCCTGCGCCATCCGATCCCCTCCCAAAATGGGGTGGAGGGAGCCACCCCGCGTCACGCGACGGCCGGCAGCTTACTACGGTAGTGTCGGCCGCACATCCCCCAGATGGGTGATCTTTGCGCCACTACTAGGGCCAGCGGACGGCTGACGCTCCGGGCAACGCATACCGCTTCTTGGCAGAGAGGCCGAGAGCAAAGCCCGAAAGGTCGTAGCGTGCCCTACCCGCCGAAGAGACGGGACCAGAAGCCGCGATTTTTGAGGGCGTTCAGTTCGGCTTCGAGGCGGACGCGGTCTTCGGAGAGGGCGGACTTCTCTTCGGTGAGTTTGGTGTGCTGCTCGACCAGGCGGCTGCGGTCCTCCTCGAGCCTCTGCTTCTCTTCTTCGAGGGTGGAGATGGTCTTCTCCTGGAGCTCCCTCTGAAACTCGACCAGGTTCAGGCGCTCTATCTCCGACCAGAGGCGGTCTATCTCCATGCGGGCGGCGTCGCGCTCCTGGCGGACCTCCTCGATCTGGCGGCTCCGCTCCTCGAGGCGGGTCTTGTAGTCCTGGCCCTGCTGCAGTAGGCGCTCGTAGCGCTCGAAGGGGACGGCGGGGAGACGGGAGTTCGTGGGCGGATCGTCCCCGATGACCTCGCCGTCGAAGATCTCCTCCTCCGCGGCCTCCGCCTCGAGCCCGCGCGCCAGGTTCAGGACCTCGTTCAGGACCAGGCCAAGGTCCCCTCCCTCGCCGCGTTCGGCGCGGAGCCTGCCCTCCTGCACGAAGCGCCGGACCTTCTCCGGGGTCACGTCCAGCAAGGCCGCCGCCCCGTTGATCCCGATCCGCTCCCCGCCTGCGTCCATGCGGGGCATTTTACTTGAGAATCAAGTTTCAGGCATCAGGCGTCAGGCACCGGTTTTGTTCCGACAGACGGCCATCACGCCGCGACGACGAAGCGGTTTTGCGGGCCGCCCTGCCGCCCTACAAGGTTCTTCCTAGAGCCTCAAACCTGGTACCTCAGAACCTTCCTCACGCCCGAACGACCTGCCCGCCCTGCACCTCGACCGGTATCTCCGGCAGCGGGGTCTGGGCCGGACCCGAGACGACCTCGGCGCCGTTGGCCGGGTCGAAGATCGAGCCGTGGCACGGGCAGGCGAGCTGGGAATCCTTGTAGGCGACGGTGCAGCCCGCGTGGGTGCAGACCGCCGAGTAGGCGACGAACTCCCCGCCGTCCAGGTGGACGAGCACGGCGTCCCTGCCGCCGTCCTTGAACTTCACGGCGCTGCCGGGGGCCACGTCCGACTCCCGCGCGATGGCCGACCCGCCGGTTCCGGCGGCGGCCTCCCCCGACGCGTCTGCGGAGGCCGCGGGGGTGCTCGTCCCGACGCCGGACCCATCGCCCGACCCGTTGCCCGAGCCGCCGCCAGATCCCCCGCCGCAGGCGGCTACCGAGGCTGAGGCTGCCCCGACGCCGAGGGCGGCGGCAAGCCGGATAAACGTTTCGCGTGAGATCTTCTCCAAAACATCCTCCTTGATACGCCTGCGGACACCCGGATATACGCGGACGGCGCCGTTACGGTTTACTGCGGGGCGTCGGCCCTGGAGATAAAGCTGTCGTAGAGGACCGCGGCCAGGATGCCGCCGATTATCGGGCCGATGATGTAGATCAGGGCCACATCCCAGTTGTTCCAGGCCACGATGATCGGGCCGAGGGCGCGGGCCGGGTTCACCGCCGCCCCTGTCGTGGGCCCGCCGATGAATATGGCCGCGGCGAGCGCGAACCCTACCGCTATCGGCGCCACCCCCGCCGGCGCCCGGTCGTCGGTGGCGACCGAGATGACGACGAACACGAGGATGAAGGTTATGAAGATCTCGACCATTACGGCCTGCAAGAACCCCACCCCCGGCCCCGTCGCGGGGGAGGCCAGCCCCGCCTGGCCGCGGGCCTCGGCCCCGAACGTGATCCAGGTTGCGATGGCGGCGATGATGGCCCCCAGAAGCTGCGCCCCGAGGTAGGCCGGGACAAAGCTCCAGGGGAATTTTTTCGTAACGGCGAGGCCGATGGTGATGGCGGGGTTGAGGTGGGCCCCCGAGACGTGCCCCAGCGCGGCCACCAGGGCGACGAGCACGATGCCGAAGGCCAGCGGTATGGCGAGCGAGTCGTAGGCCAGGCCCGTTATGGGCCGCTCGAGAACGGCCGCGACGACCACGGCCGTGCCAGTGTAGACGAGGATAAAGGTGCCGATAAGCTCGGCCACCGCCGCGGGTAACACGTTCGAGCCGATCTGGCTTCCGTACAGCCCGGTGCTGGAGCCCGAGCGTTCCCTCCCGCCCCTCCTGTGGACCCCTCCGCGCCCGGTGCCGCCCGAGGTCGGTCCGGCCCCGCGCTCGCCCGCGAACGGCTCGTCCAGCGCACCCTCTTCGCGCTCGTAGCCGCGGTCGCGGCGGGTGCCGCCACCGCGCCGGGGAAGCTCCCAGTTGAGGTCGTCTCCCCTTCCGCCCCTGTCGGACATTCGTGTCTCCCCTCTACGACCCGGAGGCCCTGCCTTTGCGCGACGCGGTGCTTCCGGCCTACCTACCCGCTTTGCCGTATTTGTATGTGTGGCCCGCGTCCCGCTCCTCCCGCGATGCGTATGTAATATGGAACGGCGACGGACCACGAGAGGAGATCGGGCCTTGAACGGCATGGTATGGGTGCGCATCCTGGTTGGGGCCTTGTGGCTGAACGGCGGCATCGAGAAGCTGCTCAACCCGAGCTTTCCCCGGCAGTTCGCCGACAGCCTGGCGGCGGGGGGCTTCGTCTCGCAGGCGCCCCCGTTTTTCCGGGGCTTCATGCAGGGCACGGTGGTCCCGAACGCCGAACTCTTCGCCCAGCTGGTGCGGGCCGGCGAGCTGACGCTCGGCGTCGCGCTCATCCTCGGGTTCCTTACCAACCTCGCGGCGGTCGGCAGCGTCGTGCTCAGCGTCTCTATCCTGCTCTCCGCGGGAGGCGTGCGGCTCGGTACCGGCCTCGGGGCCCCCGAGTTCGTCACCATAAACGTGCTGGTCGCCCTGCTCTCGCTGGTAGTGCTGTTCAGCCCCGCCGCCAAGAGGGTAGCCCTCGACTCCGGCCTCGCCCGCCGCAGCCCCGGCCTCTCCCCCATCCTGACCAACCGCAGGCAGAGGGGCTGATCTTGCGCCCCACCGCTGCAGGATCTAATTCGGACCATGCTCTGACGTGACGGCCCATCCGTAGCCCGACCTCCCCCCGCGGCCTCCGTCCCCCACACGCCCGCCGCACGAGGAGGTCCAGAACGTGAGCTTTCCGCCGTCCGTCCCCGAAGACTTCGCCCGCACCCAGGCCTCGCTGCGGGGCGAGGCCGGCCTCGCCTGGCTGAACCGCCTGCCCGCCCTCACGGGCGAGATCTCCGAGCGTTGGTCCCTGGAGGTGGGAGGCCCCTTCCCGAACCTCTCGTACAACTGGGTAGCCCCGGCGCTTCGCCAAGGCGGCGCCCCGGCCGTGCTAAAGCTGTCCTTTCCGGGGGACAAAGAGTTCGAGACGGAGGCCGCGGCGCTGGCGGCCTTCGGCGGGCGGGGCATCTGCCGCCTGTTGGAGCTGGACCTTGGCCGGGGCGCTATGCTTCTGGAGCGCGTGCAACCCGGCAAGCCGCTAACCGACCTGGCGGACGACGAAGAGGCGACCGCGGTGGCCGCGGGCGTGATGAAGAGGCTGTGGCGCCCCGCGCCGCCGGAGCACGCGTTCCTCACGGTCTACGACTGGTCCAGGGGCTTCGAACGTTTGAGGCGGCGCTTCGACGGTGGGACGGGACCCATGCCCGAGAAGCTCGTCGGGGAGGCCGAGTCGCTCTTCGCCGGGCTTCTCGACTCCGAGGGAGACCCCTTCCTGCTGCACGGCGACCTCCACCAGGAGAACATCCTCTCGGCCGGGCGCGGATCCTGGCTCGCCATAGACCCCAAGGGCGTCGTCGGCGAGGCAGCCTACGACACCGCGGCCCTCCTGCACAACCCGGTCGGGGCGCTGGACGCGCCGGATCCCAAAGGCCTCCTCGAACGGCGGCTCGACGTGCTCTCGGGAGAGCTGGGGCTGGACCGCGCCCGGGTGCGCGCCTGGGGCCTCGCCCAGGCGGTGCTCGCCGCGTACTGGAGCCTCGAAGACGGCGGCCGGGTATGGGACGAGGCGCTGGCCTTCGCCAGACTGTTGGCGGAGGTCCGGGATTAGGGAGGTTCGCCAAAGCGCCGGGCCCGGTGTGGGGGCGGGTCCGACGGCTTGCAAGGTTCCGACCCCCGCGATACCGTGGCCTGGACTCTACACGAACTAGGAGAACGCTTGAGCGAGCACGATAGCAACCCGCCGGTCTCGACCGGACGTGGCGACGACGGGACGACGACCCTGCTCGGGTCCGGCAGGATGGGCAAGGACGACCCGCGGATAGTGGTGCTCGGCGACGTGGACGAGGCGAGCTCGGCCCTGGGCCTGGCCCGCGCGGAGGCGGAAGGCGAACTCGGGGAGCTCCTGCTGGAGATGCAGCGGCTCCTCTACCGCGTCATGGGCGACGTGGCGATGCCCAGGGAGGACAACTTTATAGGCGAGGACGACCTCGCGCTCGTGGACCGGGCGCTCGCGGAGTGGCGGGACCGGACGGAGATCCCGAAGGAGTTCGTGGTCCCCGGCGAGACGCGGACCGGCGCCCTGCTCGACGCCGCCCGCTCCGTCGTGCGTCGCGCGGAGCGCAGCCTCGTCACGGCCGGCTACGCGGAGGCGCACCCCTACGCCGTCAGGGTAGCGAACCGCCTCTCCGACCTGCTGTTCGTCGTCGCCCGCAACGCCGACGGCGGCAGGACCCTCTCGAAAGGATAGGTCGCAGGCAACGGGTTTCAGGTATCGGGTAAGTCATCCTAAAACCGGACTACTCCCGGCAGACGGACGGTGCGATAACGGTGGTACCGCTCCCAAAAACGACGCGAGGGCGGGAAGTAAGCTCCGCCCTCGCAGACCCGAAGCCTGAAACCCGTTGCCTCCCTACTCGTCCGTCTCGCCCTCGAAGACCGCGAAAGGGGCGCCCTGCGGGTCGCTGAGGACCGCGATCCTGCCGAACCCTGGCTCCATCGGCCCGGCGAGCACGCGCCCGCCCAGCTCCTCCGTCCGCGCCACGGCCGCGTCGCACGACGGCACCGTGAAGTAGATGAGCCAGGAGGACGGCGCGTCGGCGGGCGTCCCGGTCGTCGGCATGATGCCGCCGTTCATCGAACCGGCGCGGTTCTTGATCGTGACGTACACCGTCCGGCCTTCCTCGGTTATGGGCTCCGTCTCCCAGCCGAAGAGCCCGGCGTAGAAGGCGGCGGCCTCTTCGGGCCGCCCTGACTGGAGCTCGTTCCAGGCCATGCAGCCGGCGTCGTTCACGCGCCCGGCCCCCGCGTGCCCCCGCGGCTCCCAGGCGCAGAACACGGCGCCGTCCGGGTCGGAGAACACGGCCATGCGGCCCGCGTCCATCACGTCGAAGGGCTCCTCGAGGACGGTCGCGCCCAGCCGCTTTGCCTCCGCGGTCGTCTCGTCGGCGCTCTCGACGGAGACGTAGTGGTTCCAGTGGCCGGGCTGCTCGTTCTGACCGACGATCGCCGCCACCTCGTCGTCCCCGACGTGGCACATCGTGTAGGTCCCGCCGCCAGGGATCTCGTCGTCCCTGAACTCCCAGCCGAGCAGGTCCCCGTAGAACGCCTTGGCGCCTCCGACGTCGGCCGTCGACAGGTCCGCCCAGCAGAACGTCCCCGGCTCGTAGCGCTTCCTCAAGCCCATCCATCTCTCCTTTCGCCACGCTTTCCGAGAGCGGGGCGCCCCGCCATGAGTGTACGCGCGAACGCCCGTTTCCCAACCGGCGAAGGCCGGAGGAAGGCACGATTCTCAGGCCCTCAGGCATCTAGGACTTGAGGCATTAGGGGGCGGTGCGCGGCCCGGGGCCCGAGATCGCTACCCGGGCGAACTCCCGGGCGTCGCGAACGCGGCGGACCCGTGTCACAACCCCAAAACCCAAGGCCTCAATGCCTCTTCTTGCCCTGTCGAATGGCCCAGAGATACGGGCGCCGCTAAGATACCCGGGTCGCGTCCGGCAGAGACGGGAGGTTCGAGGTGGCGGTTGATTTCGGGGTGTTCGTGCCGCAGGGCTGGCGGATGGACCTGGTTGGGATAGAGGACCCCTACGAGCAGTACGAGGCGATGACGCGGGTGGCGAAGGTGGCGGACGGGACGGGGGCCTACGACTCCATCTGGGTCTACGACCACTTTCACACGGTCCCAGAGCCGACCAGGGAGACAACCTTCGAGGCGTGGACCATAAGCGCCGGGTTGGCGAGGGACACAGATAGGGTCAAGATCGGGCAGATGGTCACCTGCAACGGCTACCGCAACCCGGCACTCCTCGCCAAGATGGCCTCCACCGTGGACGTGATGAGCAACGGGAGGCTGCTCTTCGGGCTCGGGGCGGGCTGGTACGAGCACGAGTGGCTCGCCTACGGCTACGGTTTCCCCGAGGTTCCGGTGAGGATGCGGATGTTCAAGGAGGCGTGCGAGATCATCCACCGCATGTTCACCGAGGACGACCTGGTCTTCGACGGCGAGTTCTACAAGCTCGACAGGCCCATAAACGAGCCCAAGGGCATAAGCTCCCCGCACCCGCCTATCTGGATCGGGGGCGGCGGCGAGAAGGTGACCCTCAAGCTCGTCGCCCGCTACGGGGACGCCTGCAACGTCGGCGGCGACCTCGACACCCTCAGGCACAAGTTCGAGGTCCTCAAGGGCCACTGCGAGAACGAGGGGCGTCCCTACGAGGACATCACCCGCTCCACCTCGATAAACGCCTACCTGCTGGAACCCGGCGAGGACCCGGAGGTGGCCACCAAGGATGCCCGCGGCCCCAAGAGCTACGACGAGTACAGCCAGGAGTTCATGGTCGGCACCGCCGACGAGATAGTCGAGCGCCTCCAACCGATGGTCGACGCCGGCGTCAACTACTTCATAACCTACCTACCACGCGTGGCCCACGAGCCCGAGATGGTCGAGCGCTTCGCGAGGGAGGTGATCCCGGCGGTCTCCTGACGGTCACCGCGCCGTCAGCCCCCGCGGTCTCCGCTCTCAGCGCTCAGCTCTTTGGCCTTGCAGAAGACCGCTGAAGGCCCTATCCGGCCGGCTTGTCCACCCATTCGGGTTCGGGGGTGATGTTCGGCTCCGGCTTGTTGCCGGGGCCGTCGAGGCCGGTGGAGGTGACGGTCATGAGGGGTCTTACGCTCATGTCGTGGTCGCAGACGGCCTGGCAGGAGAGGCGCACCTCCCCGAGGAGGTCGCGGCTCCGGAGCACCTCGAGCTCGGCCTGCGTCATCTTCTCCGGCTCGCCTTCGAGAAACTCGACGCGGCAGGTGGTGCATTTCGCGTAGGCGCCGCAGCGGTGACGTCGGTTCTAGAACACAAAAATCCTGCCAACGCCCCGGTGACGCCGAAGCCGTCTGCCGTGGGCGTGACCTCAAGACGGAGCATCTTGTAAACCTTGTTCCTCTCCCGGCCCGTCAACCCGTCGAGGGCCTCTGGCAGCGCGTCGGCCCAAGACTCGAGCAAGGCGTCCCTGTCCCTCTCTAGCTCCTCTGTGCGCGCCACCCTGGCCTGTAAGGCCGCAAGTTCGGCCCGTGCCAGCCGGCGCGTTTCCTCCAGGCTCTCGAGCTTCGAGCCGAGCTCCCCAAGGGTCATGAGCCCGACGGCCTGCTGATCCTGGTAGGCGCCCCGCAGGCGGTCACACTCGTCGAGCTTCTCCGCCCATCCCACCGCTTCCTCCGCCGGACGCCGGATGCCGGTCTCCCGCTCCCAGTCTATCAACGCCCCCATGCCGGCCGTCACTCTTTCGGGATCCTTGAGGAGACCGAAGACGAACCCCCACACCATGTGCTCCACTTTCTGTGCCGGTACGGCCTTACGCGAACAAGCGTCGGTGCCGTAGTCCTTGCTCCTGTTGCACCTGTAGTAGTAGTAGGGACGGCTGGCCTTAGCGCTTGTAGTTTGGGTCGCCATCTTGAGTTCGCAGGAGCAACGCACG
Source organism: Rubrobacter sp. (assembly GCA_035936475.1). GTDB lineage: Bacteria > Actinomycetota > Rubrobacteria > Rubrobacterales > Rubrobacteraceae > Rubrobacter_D. The sequence continues at coordinate 19,179 of DASYWA010000048.1, forward strand.
AGGCCCCTCAGCTCCCACTCCCTGGCGAGGTACTTCCTCTCCGAGCCCCGGTTGGCAGCGGCCATGGCGCGCGCACGCTCGACCAGGTCTCTGTCCAGGTACGCTGGCACCGGTACCGCGACCCATTCCTCTCTTGGCCTCCAGACGAACGTCCTGCGCTTCTTGTAGCGCCGCGCGCCTTCGCCATCCGGTTCCGAGACGGTCTCGATGCGCACCTTCTGCCGGTTGTACCATTGGACGCCGTATTGCCTAGAGGGATCGATCCGTGTCAGCGTCTCTGGGCTCGCCAACTCGGAGATTTCCTCGTAGGTGCGCGGCAGATAGACATCGCTCTCCAATAACCGCCGGAGCACCCGCAGGGCCCATGCCTGGCCGCCCTTAGGCGACGTGATCCCTTCGGCACGTAGGCGAGTTTGCATCGCGCGGAGGCCAAGCCCCTCGGCCGCCATCAGGAAGATCTTTTCGACCACGGCCATCTCCGGCTCGCAGACCACCAGGCCGTCCTTAGCGGCGTTGAATTGAAAACCGTAGTTCGGGGTAGACGCCATCACGCGCCCTTCGCGCGCCTTCTGGAGCTTCCCGCGCCTGGTCCTCTCGGCCATCTTGGCCCGCTCGTACTTGGCGAGCTGGTCCAGTATGCCGTCGGTGAGCTGCCCTTCCGGGGAGTCGTCCCCGCGGTCGTTCAGTGCGCGTATCCTGCATCCGTGTTCCTCGAACTCCCGCCGGAGCAGGTAAGCGTACGCGGGCTCCCTGCTGAACCGGTCCCGGTCCTGGGCCAACACCGCCGCGACACCGCCGGCCGCGACCAGGTCCCGCACCCGGTCCATCCCCGGCCGCTCCAACGACGCCCCGCTCTGCCCCGCGTCGGAAACTTCCTCGGTCACCTCGTACCCCTCGCGGGCGGCATACCCCCGCAGCGCTTCCATCTGTTGCGCGAGGGAATAACCGCTGCGGGCCTGCTCGTCCGTCGAAACCCGCGCGTAGAGGATCGCCCGCCTCGAGCCGCGCCCGTCGAG
>DASYWA010000049.1:0-2208 GCA_035936475.1 Rubrobacter sp.
CCCTCGTCGGAGAACGCGTACAGCCGCCGCGCCCGCTCTATCTCGAATCGCATCAGCGCCACGAACCGCTCGTCTACCACGCCCGAGGCGAGATCCTCCTCCTCGTACCCGAAGTGCTTGAGATCCTCTAGCGGCAAATAGACCCGTCCGCGTCGCCAGTCCTCCCCGATGTCGCGCAGGAAGTTGGAGAGCTGCATGGCGACGCCGAGGGCCTCGGCGTGCGGGTCTGCCTCCCCGTCCACCGTCCCGACGACTCGGCACATCATGAGGCCAACGACGGCGGCGCTCCCGTAGGTGTAGGCTTCGAGGTCCTCGTAGGTCGGGTAGCGGAAGACGCGGGTGTCCATCTTCATGCTCTCCATGAACGCGACTATGGTCCCGGGTTCGATGCCGCACGAGCGCACCGTGTCCGCATAGGCGCGCAGGACGGGGTTGGGGACCCTCTCCCCGGCGACGGCGGCCAGGGTCTCGGCCTCGAAGGATTCGAGGGCCGAGAGCTGGGCGGCGAGGGGGAGGTCGTGCGGGCTGTCCACGATCTCGTCGGCGTAGCGCATGAACGCGTAGAGGGCGTGCACCCGGGGCCTGACCTCCGCCGGGAAGAGCCGCGTCGAGAAGTAGTAGGTCCTGCTGTGCGACTTCTGGACCTGCCGGCACAGCTCGTAGCTCTCTGCGAGCGAGAGGCCGCCGTCGAGCTTCTTGCCGCTCGCGGGGTCGAGCCTCACTCGGCCCCGACCTCGCGTACGATGCGGTCCGCTACCAGCCTGGCGCCTATGGTCACCAGCGGCACGCCGGTCCCCGGACGGGTGCTCGCCCCCACGAAGTACATCCCCTCCACGGACCGGGAGACCATCGGCGGGCGGAAGTACCCGACCTGGAAGATGCCGTGCCCGATCCCGAACGCCGCGCCCTCCTCCAGGTTGTACTGGCCCCGCCAGTCGGGCGGCGTCCTGACCTTCTCGTAGATCACCCTGCCCCGGTCGAGCCCGCACCTGCGCTCCAGCAGCCCGTACACCTTCTCCTTGAACGCCTCCCCGTCGCGGGCCCAGTCCACGTTCGGCCCCAGGTGCGGCACCGGCACGAGCACGAACAGGCCGTCCTTGCCCTCCGGGGCCAGGCGCGGCTCCGTCTTCGAGGCCACGACGGCGTAGAACGAGGGATCGTCGGGGAGGCGCCGGTCGCGGAAGATCGCCTCGAAGTTCTCCCTGTAGCGCTCCGAGAGGTAGAAGTTGTGGTGCAGCATATTCTCCAGCTTCCCGTCTACGCCCAAGTACAGCATGAACGCCGAAGCCGTGTACTTGAGGTTCTCGCGCTTCCTGAGCCTGAAGTCCGCGTCCGCGGCCCCGCCGAGGAGGTCGCGGTAAGCGTAGGGAAGGTCGGCGTTCGCCAGTACGGCGTCCGCCCCAATCTCCGCGCCTCCCACGCGCACCCCGCGCGCCCGGCCCTTGGTGACGATTACCTCCTCGACCGGGCTGTCCAGGTGGAAGCGGACGCCAAGCTCCCTCGCCAGCCGTTCCATCGCCTCTACGAGGGAGTACATCCCGCCCTCGGGGAACCACAGGCCATCTTCGGCGAGTTCGGTGTAGGGGAGGAGCGAGTAGACGGCGGGCGCCTCGAAGGGGGAGAGGCCGAGGTACATCGTCTGCAGGCTGAAAGCCTGCCTGAGCTTCTCCGTCCGGAAGAACTTCGAGACCTGGCGATAGTAGTTGTTCACGGCCTTCGTCTTCAGGAGGAGGCGGAGGTTGCGCAGGCCGAAAAAGTCCTTTGCTTTGTCGAAGTCGCGCTCGACGAACTCGGAGCGGCCGAGACGGTACTTGTGGCAGGCGTCTTCTAGAAAGCGGTAGAAGCGTGGGGCGACGCCGGGCTCGATGCGTTCGAGCTCCTTTATGAGCTCCGGGAGGGTGCGGCGGATGGTCAGGGAGTCGCCGTCCCCAAAGGTGACGCGGTAGTCGGAGTCCAGCGGGGTCAGGCGCACAAAGTCGTCGAGGTCGCGGCCTGCGAAGCGGAAGAGCTCGCGGTAGGTGTCGGTCATCAGCAGCAGCGAGGGCCCCGTGTCGAAGGCGAACCCGGCGGCTTCGAGGCGGTCGACGCGCCCGCCGAGCCGCGGGTTCTTCTCAAAGACCTCGACCTCGAAGCCGGTGGCCGCCAGCCGGATCGCCGCCGCGAGGCCACCCATACCGGCCCCTACCACCGCCACGCGCTTCTTCGGCC
>DASYWA010000050.1:0-3568 GCA_035936475.1 Rubrobacter sp.
TCACCCCGCGCCGCTGCTCCGCAAGCATTTTCTGGTTGTCTAACATGACCGTGCAGTATAGCCGGGATCACGGGTAGGAGATACTCAACACTACCCCCGCGAGTCGCTCCTTCCCCACAGGCCGCTCTGTATCTGGCCCCGGCTACGTGTCCCCGGAGGCCGCGTCCAGCTTGGCGAACTCACGGCCGCACAACCAGTAGACGATGTAGGCGGTAACGCTTCCCGTGATGAAGATGAGGACAGGCAGGATGGCCGTTAGCACCGCCACTGCGGCTACGAACAGCAGGCACGCCGCGGTCGTCGGCAGCCGCCCGATGGAGAGCAGCAGCGAGTTCTTCAGGAGCGCCTTCCAGCCCATCTCGTAGTGGACCATCACGGGGAAGAGGAAGACCGAGGCCGAGGCATACAGGACGGCCGCCAGCACGAGCAGGGACTTCATGACGACCTCGGGCCCGGAAAGAAGTTGATTCGCCACGAAGAAGTCGAGGACCAGCGCCACGCCGAAGAGGGTCCAGAGCACGCCCACGAGCAGGCTCTGCGCGAAGTTCTCCCTGAAGTGCGTGGCGAAAGCGCGCACGAGGCCGCCCTCCTTCTCTCTGGACCAGTCTCTCACGACCCCGAACATGGCAGCCGTGGAGGGGAAGATCGTAACCACCGGCACGCACGCCACGAGCCATACGAGGTTGAGCAGGAAGAAGTCCGTGGCCACCTCGAACCACCTGTAGACCCTTGTATCGAGTAGGTTCATCGTTTGCCCCAGCGAGTTCTCGGTCGATCAAACCCATTCTCTCTCATAACATCCACGTTTTACAGGGTTGCTCCCGGCGTCCTCGACGTACCGCTAATCGGTGTCGGGCGCTAGACGCCGCTTCGTTGATACGAGAGAATCTCGCGAGGAATCGGGCGCTGCATGGCCCGCTCAAGCCTTTGGCGAAATCTCGGAGAGAATCTGAAGCGTTGATCTCGGACGGCGGCTACTACGATACCCATTTCAGAGAGCCGCTCGTGGAGGAGAACGCCTTTCTGCGAGCGCGGTCCGAGGACGTCTCGCCGCCGACGTTCGAGCAGGCGTGGCCAGCCCTGCCCCGGCCTTTCTGGGAGGGCCGCGAGGACGTCATCGCCTGCTACCGGAAAGCGTGGGAGCTAGCGTTCGCCAACCTGCGCCGGCCCGAGCCAGGGAGCGGCTTCGTCGCCAACTTTATAGACACCGCCTTTAACGATTGCTTGTTCATGTGGGACTCGGCGCTCATCTTGCTGTTCGCCCGCTACGGCCGGCGCGCCTTCGACTTCCAGCGCACCCTGGACAACCTCTACGCCAAGCAGCACCCGGACGGATTCATCTGCCGCGAGGTCGGCACCCTCGACGGCAAAGACCGCTTCGAGCGCTTCGACGCGACGAGCACCGGTCCTAACGTGATGCCGTGGACCGAGTGGGAACACTACCGCGACACCGCCGACCGCGAGCGGCTCTCGCGCGTCTTCCCTGTCCTGGCCGCCTACCACCGCTGGCTCCGACGGCACCGCACCTGGCGCGATGGCACCTACTGGACGTCGGGGTTAGGCTCCGGCATGGACAACCAGCCGCGATTCACCGGGAGACCGGCGGGCGTCGGCTGGCCCGAGCGCATTACCTACCACGGCCACCTCGTCTGGATCGACGCGTGCCTGCAACAGGCGCTCTCCGCCGACCTGCTGCTACGGATGGCCGGTATTCTCGAACGCTCGGAGGAGGTTGCGGACCTGCGGGAGGAGCATGGGCGGCTCTACCACGTGGTCAACGAACGCCTGTGGAACGAAGAGACAGCTTTCTACCACGACGAGCTGCCGGGAGGGACACTCTCCGGCGTCAAGACAGTCGGGGCGTACTGGGCGCTCCTCGCGGGCGCGGTGCCGTCAGAGAGGGTCACGCCTTTCGTCGGACACCTGGAAGACCCTGGGGTGTTCGGGCGCCCCCACCGCGTGCCTTCGCTCTCGGCGGACCACCCCGAGTACAGGGGGGACGGCGGGTACTGGCTCGGTGGGGTGTGGCCGCCGACGAACTACATGGTCATGCGCGGCCTCGACCGGGCGGGCTACCACGAGTTGGCACACGAGCTCGCGCGCGAGGACCTCGACCATGTGGTCAGGGTCTTCAAAAAGACCGATACTCTCTGGGAAAACTACGCGCCGGAAGGGGCGTCGCCGGGGGAACCTGCCAAGCCGGACTTCGTCGGCTGGGCCGGGCTGGCGCCCGTCGCTGGCCTCATCGAGTACGTGTTGGGCTTGCGGGCCGACGCGCCGAACACACACCTCCTTTGGGATGTGCGGCTCCTCGAGGAGCATGGCGTCCGACGGTACCCGTTCGGGCGCGAAGGCGTGCTAGATGTCCTGTGCGCCGCACGCGGCTCGGTCGGGGAAGAACCGCGGATACGGGCGAGCTCCAGCGTGCCCCTAGACCTCACGGTCCGGTGGGCAGGGGGGGAGCGGCATCTCCGCGTACCCCGTGGCAGGCCGCTGTCCGGGATGAGCGCGCTATGAACCCCTCCGGGACGGGCGATTCCTCCGCTTGCCGCGGGTTACAGAGGCCGCGTGGGACTTTATCGCGGCCGGTTGAGGATGTAACGTCGGATAAGGACTCTCCGATGGAAAGGATGAGATGACCAGAGTAGCGTTTATCGGCGCGGGGAGCGTCGTCTTCACGAAGAACCTCATGACCGACATCCTGAGTTTCCCCGAGCTGCGCGGGACCAGGATCGCCCTGCACGACATAGACCCCGGGCGGCTCGAGACCGCGGGCATGATGGCCCGCTGGACCTCGGAGCAACTGGAGGCAGATGCAAAGGTCGAAGAGCATCTCGACCGCCGGGCGGCGCTCGACGGGGCGGACTTCGTCGTGAACATGGTCCAGATCGGGATGCACGAGGCGACCCTCCTGGACTTCGAGATCCCCAAAAAGTACGGCCTGAAGCAGACCATCGCCGACTCGATGAGCATAGGCGGTATCTTCCGGGGCTTGCGCACGATCCCGTTCATGCTCGATCTCGCCCGCGAGATGGAAGAGCTGTGCCCCGGGGCGATCCTTCTCAACTACACGAACCCCATGAGCATGCTCACCTGGGCCGTCTACAAGGCCCGCCCGAAGGTGCCCGTGGTGGGGCTGTGCCACAACGTGCCGTACACCGTGCGCGAGATCGCCTCCTATATCGGCGTGCCGCACGAGGAGCTTGCCTACAACGGCGCGGGCATAAACCACATCGTCTGGCTGACCCGCCTCGAACACGGTGGCGAGGACGCCTACCCGCGCCTCTTCGCCGCGATGGAGGACCCGGAGGTTTACGCGAAGGACAAGGTGCGTTTCGAGTTGATGCGCCGCTTCGGCTACTTTGTCACCGAGTCGAGCGAGCACAACGCCGAGTACACCCCGTATTTTCTGCGCGACGACAAGCTTATAGAGCGCTACGGTGTGCCGGTGGACGAGTACATCAGGCGCAGCGAGGGGAACCTCGTCGAGTACGCGAAGACGAGAGAGAAACTGCTCGCGGGCGAGTCGTTCCCGCTGGAGCGCAGCGTCGAGTACGGTTCGCTCATC
>DASYWA010000051.1:0-8060 GCA_035936475.1 Rubrobacter sp.
CCTCGGCAGGGCCTTTCTCGTCGCCGAGAGGCTCGGCGGGCCCGACGAGCGCGTGTTCCGCGGGGACGCGGAGGGTGTGGCGGGCGGGAGATGGGAGGATCCCAACGTGGTGCTCGTGGTGGACGAGGGGCGGGCGTCGGGGAGGGGTTGGATCTCCTCGGGTTGCGGGAGCGTTGGCCGGTGGGCCTTGCCCGAGGACGAATTCGAGCATCGCTCGGGCATGATCACGAAGAGCCCCGCCCGCGCACTGGCCCTCTCCCGCCTCGCCCCCGGACCCGGCGAGCTCGTCTGGGACGTCGGCGCCGGTAGCGGCTCGGTCGCCATAGAGTGCGCCCGCCTGGGAGCCGCCGCCATCGCCGTGGAGCGCGACCCGGAGAGCTGCGCCCGTATCCGCCGCAACGCCGAACACCACTCGGCCTACGTCGAGGTCGTAGAGGGCACCGCCCCCGACGCCTTGCGAGACCTCCCCGAGCCCGACGCCGTGTTCGTCGGGGGGACGGGCGGCCCTTTCGAGGAGATCGTCAAGCTCTGCGCCGTAAAGGCGCGGCGATCGGTCGTGCTGACCCTGGTAGGGATAGAGAGGGTGGTGCCGGCGGGCAAAATCCTGGAAGACTGCGGCCTCGAGGTCGAGACCACGTTGTTGCAGACCTCCTCGCTAAAAGGAATAGCGTCCATGCACCGCGTCGTGCCCGAGGGCGCCGTGTTCCTGCTCTTCGGGAGCCGGCCGTGATCGGGCTGGTGGCGGCCACGGAGAACGGCCGGCGCAACGCCGCCCATCTCGCAGAGTCCTGGGACGACGCCAGCCTCTACGAGGGCCGCCCGAGGGAGGCCCTCCGCCGGGCCTGGGGGGAGTGCGACGCGATCGTCCTCTTCCTCGCCGCCGGCGCCGCCGTCCGCCTCATAGCCCCGCTCCTAGAGGACAAGCGCGTCGACCCCGGCGTGGTGACCGTGGACGACGCGGGCCTGTTCGCGGTCGCCCTCTGCGGCGGCCACGACGGCGGCGCCAACGGGCTCGCCGGGCGGGTCGCCGCCTCCCTGGGGGCCACGCCCGTCGTCACGACCGCGAGCGACGGGCTGGGGCTCCCGGCCCTCGACTCGTTTGGCGAAGACCTCGGGCTGCGACCGGAGGAGGGCTCGGACCTGGCCGCCGTGGGGGCGGCGCTCGTCTCCGGCAAGACCGTTCGCCTCGTCTCCGACCGCCGTCTGCCGCTCGGGCCGCTGCCGGAGAACGTCGTCCGCGCGGACGAGCTCGAACCTCCGCTCCTGTTCGTCTCCGACCGGACCGTGGAAGTTCCGCGTCCCGCAGCGGTCTACCGGCCACCGTCTCTCGTGGCCGGCGTGGGCTGCAGCCGGGGGGCTTCGGACGCGGAGATCCTGGGGCTTCTGCGCGCCTCGCTCGCGGAGGCCGGGCTCTCGGAAGGGAGCGTCGCCGCCCTCGCGAGCATAGACGCGAAGCGCGACGAGGCCGGACTCTTTCGGGCCGCGGAGAGGCTAGGGATACCGGTGCGCTTCCATCCGGCCGAAGAGCTGGCGGCAGTAGAGACGCCCAACCCTTCGTCCGTCGTGCGGGAGGCGGTGGGGACGCCGAGCGTGGCCGAGGCCGCGGCGCTCGTCTCGGGGGCCGAGCTGGTGCTCCAGAAGCGCAAGTCCGCGATGGCGACGGTTGCCCTAGGACGATTGCCCGTGCGGGGGAGGCTCATGCTCGTGAGCCTCGGGCCCGGGGAGGAGGCCCTGATACCGCCCCTCGCCCGCGACGCCCTGGCCGCCTCGGAGCTCGTCGTCGGCCTCGATCAGTACGTGGACCGCGTCCGCCACCTCCTGCGTCCCGGAACGCAGGTCCTCACGATGCCGCTCGGGGACGAGGTCGCGCGCGCCGAGGCCGCCATAGAGGAGGCCAGGGCGGGCGGGGCCGTCTCCCTGGTCTCGAGCGGCGACGTCGGGGTCTACGCGATGGCCTCGCCGGCGCTGGAGCTCGCGGGGGAGGACGTGGACGTCGTCGTGGTGCCGGGTATAACGGCGGCGCAGGCGGCGGCCTCGTTGCTCGGCTCGCCGCTCGGGCACGACCACGCCTCGATCAGCCTCTCCGACCTCCTGACGCCGTGGCCCGTTATCGAGCGTCGCATGGAAGCGGCCGGCCTCGGGGACTTCGTCGTCTCCCTGTACAACCCGCGCTCGAAGGGCCGCGACTGGCAACTGGGCAAGGTGAGGGAGATGCTGCTGGCCCACCGCCCGCCCGACACCCCGGTCGGCATCGTGAAGGACGCCTACCGCCAGACCCAAAGGGTAGCCCTCACGGACCTCGCCTCCCTGCGTCCCGAGGAGGTGGACATGCTGACGGTGGTCGTCGTCGGCAGCTCGCAGACAAGGCTCGTCGCCGGGCGCATGGTGACGCCGAGGGGGTACCTCTCGTGAGGGGCGTCTTCGCCGTAACGGACGCCTGCGCGGGGTGCGGCGCCTGCATAAAGACGTGCCCGGAGAAGGCGATACGGCCCGCGCCGAGGGACCACAGCTCGCCCCTGATCGTGCTCGAAGATCGCTGCTCGGGCTGCGCCGAATGCGCCGAGGTCTGCCCGGTCTCGGCCTGCGTCGAGATCTTCCTGGAGGACGATTGAGGCGCGTCCATCCCATAGAGAGGGAGAGCTACCGCATCCTGCGCGAGATGGTGGACCTCTCACACCTCGGGCCCCTAGGCCGGGCGGTCGCCGAACGCGTGATCCACGCCTCCGCGGACCCGGAGTACGGGACGAGCCTCGTCCTGGACGAGCCGACGCTGGAAGGGGGGCTCGAAGCTCTACGCCGCGAAGCGCCCGTCGTCACGGACGTCCACATGGTGGCCGCGGGCATCACCGCCAAAGAGACGCTGTGCCTGGTCTCCGACCCCAGGGCGCGGGAGCTCTCCGGGGAACTCGGCATCACGCGGTCTGCGGCGGGGTTCCGACTCGCGGCGGAGGAGGTCGGGTGCGGGGCCGTGTGGGTCGTCGGGAACGCGCCGACGGCGCTGTACGAGCTTCTAAAAACGGACAATCGTCCGGCGCTCGTGATCGGGCTTCCGGTCGGTTTCGTCGGGGCGGCGGAGTCGAAGGAGGCCCTTCTGCGCAGCGGCTTGCCGGGCGTAGCGAACCGGGGCCCGAAGGGCGGGTCCGCGGTCGCGGCCGCGGCGTTGAACGCGCTTATCTACTATGAGGAGGAAGATGCGGGAGGCCGTTAGCATCGGAAGGAAGAACGGGAAGAGGGGGGCCGGTAGTCCGGCCTTCTTGGTTGTGGGCCACGGCAGCCGGGATCCTCGGGGCGCCAGGGAGTTCCACGAGCTCGTAGGGCTGGTCCGGGAGCGGAACCCGGGGCTGCCGGTGGAGGGGGGGTTTATCGAGCTCTCGCGGCCTCCCATCTCCGAGTGCGTGAATCGGTTGGCGGAGGGCGGGGCGCGGGACGTCGCCGCGGTACCCCTGATGCTGCTGGCCGCCGGGCACGCCAAGGACGACATCCCGGCCACGCTCGTGCGCGAGGGGATCGAGCACCCCGAGATGGACTTCCGCTACGGCCGCGCGCTCGGCGTTCGCCCCGAGCTTCTCGAGCTGATGGAAGAGCGGATCTCCGCCGTGGTCCCAGAAGACGAAAAACCCGACACGGCGGTTCTCGTAGTTGGGCGCGGCTCCTCCGACCCGGACGCGAACTCGGACATCGCCAAGATAACGCGCCTGTTCTACGAGGGCCGGCCGTACCCGATGGTCGAGAGCGCCTTCGTCAGCATGACCCCGCCGGGTGTCGAGGAGGGCCTCGACCGCTGCCGCAGGCTGGGCGCCACGCGCATCGTCGTCTTCTCCTACTTCCTGTTCACGGGCGTGCTGGAGGAGCGCATCCGGGAGCGCTCCGAACGGTTCGCCGCCGAGAACCCCAACGTCGAGGTGCGCTACGCCGGGTACTTCGGGCCCGACGGGCGGGTGGCGGACCTCCTCGCGGAGCGCTACGCCGAGGCCGTGGAAGGGGACATCCGGATGAACTGCGACGTGTGCGTTCACCGGGTCGCGCTGCCCGGCTTCGAGGAGAAGGTCGGCGCCCCCGCCACACCCCACTACCACCCCGACGAGCCCGGCCATCACCACGACCATTCGCACGGCCATCATCACCACTAGGCGTCTCAGGTGAGCCTGGAGGAGAGGGTGCTGGATCTCGCGGCGGAGATACCGCCGCCAGACGAGGGGGCCGTGGCCGAGGCCAGGCAGCGCCACCTCGCGCTCTCCAAGCCGCCCGGCAGCTTGGGACGGTTGGAGGAGCTCGGGGCGCGGCTCGCGGGCATGGCGGGGCGGTGCCCGCCGCCCGTGCCGGAGAACCCCGCGGTAGTGGTCTGCGCCGGGGACCACGGCGTCCTCGACCGGGGCGTCTCGCCGTGGCCGCAGGAGGTGACGGCGACGATGGTCCGGAACTTCTGCGCCGGCGGGGCGGCCGTCAACGCCATCGCGAAGACCGTGGGGGCGCGGGTGAGCGTCCTCGACGTCGGGGTGGCCGAGGAGATCGAACGCCATCCATCGCTGAGGGGGGCGAAGGTGAGGCCCGGGACGGAAGACCTCAGCCGGGGGCCCGCCATGGGCCGGGAGGAGGCCGCGAGGGCCGTGCTCGCGGGGGCCGGCGTTGCGGAGGAGCTCGTCGAGAGCGGCGGGGTTGACCTGCTCGTCACGGGGGACATGGGCATCGGGAACACGACGCCGGCGGCGGCGCTCATCTCCGCCTTCACCGGCCGTCCCCCGGAGGAGACCACGGGGCGGGGCACCGGCGTGGACGACGAGACCTACTACCTCAAGGTAGGGGTGGTGCGGGAGGCGCTGGGGTTGCACGCGCCGGATCCCGGTGATCCTCTAGGCGTCCTGGCGGCCGTGGGCGGGCTCGAGCACGCGGCCATAGTCGGTGTGATCCTGATGGGCGCCGCGTGCGGCGTGCCCGTCGTCCTCGACGGCGTCGTCTCCGACGCCGCGGCCCTCGCCGCCCGCGCCCTCAGCCCCGATTCGGCCGGGTACGCGGTCGCGGGCCACCTCTCGGCGGAGCCCGGCGCGAAGATAGCCCTCGAAGAGCTGGGCCTGGAGCCACTTTTGGACCTGGGCATGCGCCTCGGCGAGGGGACCGGCGGCCTGCTCGCCGTCCCGCTCGTCGGGGCCGCTGCCCGCGCGCTCGGCGGGATGGCGACCTTGGAGGAGCTCGGTTTCGGTTGAACGGGCTCAACGAAGAGGCCATCCTCTCGCTCGGGAGCCCGCTCGCCCGCGTGGTGGAAGTACACGATGCCCTGGCCTCGACCCAGGACCGCGCGCGCGAGCTGGCCCGGTCGGGGTCTCCTCACGGCACGCTCGTCGTGGCGGGCGTCCAGACCGGCGGGCGCGGCAGGCTCCGTCGGGCGTGGGGATCGCCCGAGGGCGGCCTCTGGATGTCCCTCGTGCTCCGCCCCGGCCTCGAAGCCGCCGCTGCCCCCCGCGTCACCCAGACGGCGGCCGTCGCGGTGGCGAAGGCGTTGCGGGAGCTCGGGGCGAACGTCGGCATCAAGTGGCCCAACGACCTGCTCGCGGAGCCCGGGGGGCGCAAGATCTGCGGCATCCTCGCAGAATCGAGCCTCGGGGCGGCGTGCCCCGGAGAAGCCTCCTACGTCGACCACGCCCTCCTCGGCGTCGGCCTCAACGCCAACCTGGACCCCGAAGACCTCGGCGTGACCGACCGCGAGGTCGCCACCCTCCGCTCCGAGCTCGGCCACGACGAGGATCCCCTCGACATCGTCCACCTCGTACTCCGAAATCTCCACGCGGAGCTCGAACGCATCCACGACTTCGCGGTCGTCCTCGACGACTGGCGAGCTTTGAGCCTCACGCTCGGGAGACACGTTAGCGTCAGGCGTTCCGGCGAGGTTCTAGAAGGGCTGGCCGTAGAGATCACCGCCGAAGGGGCGCTGCTGCTCGAAACCGAAGATGGCCTGGTCGAACTCCACGAGGGAGAAGTGGAGCATCTCCGCCAGAGCCAAACTCCTTAGAGGGCGGGCAAAAGGGCCGACCGAGGAGGCGGGTGTCGCCCCGGCCCGGAACGGCTCTTCCCTCGGTAAGAGGGTGCGCCTGGAAGGATTCGAACCTCCGACACCCAGTTTAGGAAAGCGGCTCGGGGTGTTGCACCCGATTGCCAAGGATTGCGTTACCCGCTTACCTAAAGCGTTTTTCTTCCCTGCCTTGCACGCGGTTGCACCGTGTGGCGCGCTCGGTGGTGTCAGGAATGGTGTCAGAGGCTGCAACCCCTGGCAGAGAGAATCTTTATCGGTGCCCGTCGCGACCGTTACACTCCCGCTCCTGTAGCGCTCCTTCGCCCGTCGGGTCTTCGGGTGCATGCCGGATCAACTGTAGAGCAGGTGCCGGACGCGCGACGTCTCCTGCGGCTACACGCCGTCGAGTAGGCGGCGCTTCTGGGTTTCGTAGTCCTCCGGGGTTATGAGGCCCCGGTCCCTCAGGCTCGCCAGTCGCTGCAGGCGGACTTCCAGGTCGTCGCCCTGCTCGATCTCGTCCTCGACGATGACCTCCGCGGGGTTCCTCGTTCCCTGGTACTGCGCGACCATCGCCTCTCTCTCGCGGGCTCGTTGCCGAACAGCGCCACGACGCCGCCAGAGAGGATGTCCGTCGCCTTGTTCAAGAACCAGACCACGAAGGCGGCGACGACGGTGGCCACGATCGCGGCCAACAAGAAGCTTTCCACCTTCAGGGCGAACAGGACGAACGCCGAGACGAGGAAAGCGGGCCACCCCGAACGGGTACACCCCGCCGGTTTTCTATCAGAGCGCCCGAGAGCCCGCCTAAGCGGTTGCGCGGGGTGTTCCGATATTCGACTATGGGGCGTGGTTTCCGACCGTACAGGACAGTCTAGCGACCGCCGCCGACTGACCGTGCCGGTAGCCGCTGAGGCTTTGGGCGTTACTGCGGACGCTGTGCGGGGACGCATCCGGCGGGGAATCCTGGAGGCCGAGTGGGAAGCCGGTACCGTCTACGATTTTTTGGACCTCGGAGAATCCGACCGGCGCGAACCGTCGTGGACCAGTCGAACACCGTCGGACGACCAATCTGAGCTTGTCGCGCAGCTCCTCGACCGGGTGGCGTCCCTGGAGCGGCAGCTAGAGCGCCATTGGGACGAGACCGAGAGGTTGCATCAGATTGTCGCCAGGCTTGCCCAAGCCAACGCGGATCAGGCTCACACGATTCGGGCCACAGGGGCGCCAGCATCCGAGGAGGTCGCTGAAGCCGCCGAGACGGTCGAGACGGTCGAGGAGGAGCCGGAGAGCAGCGCCCCGGTCCGATGCGCCAGGCCCTCAGACGGGCGCACAGAGGCCTCGGAGCTTGTGGCGGCGCATCTTCGGCGGATAGGAGAGGATTATGTCCTTCAACGTCAGAAGAATAATCGCCCTGGTCGTGGTGTTGCTCGGCGCGACCTTTGGCGGCTTGCTAGGGATGGCTCTCTCAGACACGCGGCTGGCAGCCATCGGTGGTGTAGTGCTCGGCGCAGTAGTGGGAATGGTATTCGTACTAATCTGGGCGCATCAAAGCCTTTGACAAGCCCGCAGACGGCTGCACAGCGCCGCCCGTGGTGGCGTAGGTGGCTCGGTTGAGGCCGGCGGGTGCCCTGCATCTGGCCAGCATCGCGGCGCTCGCCCTCGCCGTCGTCGTCCTGATCCTGGGCAAGGACGTCGCGGCGACGATCCTATTCGCCGCGGCCGCCGCCGGCTTCCTGGCGACCATGATCCTTCGGAGAAGGCGATAGCCTCGTCCATCCACGATCGCGCATATCCAGCCAATCCGGTAGCAAGAAGCATGGGGCCGGTCCTGTGGAGGGGAGGCCCAAGCGGAGATTTCTAGGCCTATAGGACCGGGGTTATGCGGGATTGTGGATTTGACCTTCCGAGAATCGTTCTTCCACGCATTCGGGTGAATAGACGCGAGGAAAAGGCCGAGCATATACTGATTGCTTCTGCAGGTTTTGGGAAAAGGGCCCCCGTGGTGTCCGAGCAAGACAATAAAGCCGTAATTCACCGTTTCTATGAGGAGGTCTGGAAC
>DASYWA010000052.1:0-24679 GCA_035936475.1 Rubrobacter sp.
CGAGGGCACGGCTGATGCGGAGCTCTCTGGCTAGGTCTTCAATGGTCAGCACGGTCAACTGCCTCCTTAGCTTCCTCCAAAGACTTCTTGCCGATGTATTCGCTCCGCTGTTTCCCGTCCCGCACGACTCGAAAGTACCAGTACGGCCCCCGCTCCGTGCCGGTCTTGGGGTTTATCCTGGTCTCCAGATGCAGCCAGCCGTCGCCGTGGGGGTGGCTCTCCACTATCCTGCTGCTGCGTCTCTCCGTGCCTTCCAATAACCTCTCCGCGACCATCAACTTCAACTCCTTATCGTCGCCAACCAGCGCCGCTATCCAGTCCGCCAACATCCCCTTCAAGTGTTCGCGCATCCCGCACCCCTTTATCTGTGTGAACTCCCACAGAGAAGTATATCACAGCATTATGCGTATATCGTTCGTCAGCAGTGTCAGCAATGTGTCAGCAGTAGGGGTTATATTGGGGTGTACGCGGGGGGACTGAGTAGACTACGGGGGCAGAGAGAAACCCCCTAGATCAGCCACAATCGGTCGATCTAGGGGGCTCTCTGCTGCCGGTCTGCACGGATTAGAAGTCCGCTGCTCTATCCAGTTGAGCTACGGGCGCAGGTTGCGCCGTCAGGCGGAGAGCGGGTGAGGGGGATCGAACCCCCATCGCCAGCTTGGAAGGCTGGAGCTCTACCATTGAGCTACACCCGCTTGCCGGTCTTCCGGGCTCTGCTGTCGGGGCGAGAGGATTCGAACCTCCGACCCCCTGCTCCCAAAGCAGGTGCGCTACCAGGCTGCGCCACGCCCCGCGGAGACCGCAGATGAGTATAGCAAAGGGGTAGGAGGCTTTAAATGACGGCGGCGGGTGCGACGACCTCTATCTCCTCATCGAGGAAGCGGCTGCCTAGCGTGGCGAACTCCATGGGGTCGGCGCTGCAGACGTAGGCGGCGTTGCCCTTGTCGTCGGCGTTGCGCGGGCGTCGCAGGTGGCCGCGGCGGGAGAGCATGCGCCCGACCTCCAGCGCGGTCTGGCCGGCGGAGGAGATCAGGCGCACCTCCGGACCCAGGATGCGGTTGATGGGCGCCGAGATGAGCGGGTAGTGGGTGCAGCCGAGCACGACGGCGTCGATGCGCTGCCGCATGAGGGGCTCGAGGTACCCGGAGGCGACGGACTCCAGCGCAGGCCCGTCCACGATGCCCCGCTCGATCAGGGGCACGAACTCCGGACACGCCTGCTCGTAGACCTGGATGCCGGCGTCGAGCGCGTGGACCGCCCGCCGGTACGCCGCGCTCCTGGCCGTGAGCTGTGTGGCGAGGACGCCCACGCGCCGGTTGCGCGTCTCCTCGACCGCCGCCCGGGCGCCCGGCTCCACGACGCCTATAATCGGGACGTCAAAAGAGCGCTGAAGGGTGCGCAAGGCCGCCGCAGCGGCGGTGTTGCAGGCGATCACGACCATCTTCACGTCTTGCTCGATCAGGTAGCGCACGATCTCGAAGGCGAACCACCGGACCTCGGCAGGGTCGCGCGGCCCGTAGGGAACCCGCGCCGTGTCCCCGAAATACACCGTGTGCTCGTAGGGCAGCCGGTCCCGGATCTCCGCGAGAACCGTCAGCCCACCTACCCCGGAATCGAAAACGCCGATGGGCCGTGGATCGCTCACGGGGCTTCATTATATCCGTTTGATGGGCTCTCTAATAAACTCACTAGTACCGTGATCTCCTTCGACCACCAGAGCAAGCGCTTCAAGTATCGGGTCGCTGGCCTCTGCATCCACGATGGGTACGTGCTCCTCACGAGGGCGGATCAGGACAAATACTGGATTCTTCCCGGCGGGAGGGTCGAACTTGGCGAAGACACCCGCACCGCCCTGGCACGCGAGCTTGTGGAGGAGACGGGCCACGAGGCTCAGGTCGAAGACCTTCTCTGGGTGGTCGAAAGTTTCTTCCACCTCGACGGGACCGACTACCACGAACTGGCCTTCACCTACGGCATCTCCTCGAAGGACCCTGCCATTCTCAGCAACACCTGGACCCACCGCACCACCGACGGGGACGCCCGGATCACACTCCGGTGGTTCGAGCTGGCCCACCTCGAAGCCGTCCCCTTCCAACCAGCGTTCTTGAAGTCCAAACTGCTACACCCGCCCGAAACACCGCAGCACGTAATCGTAAGGGAACCGAAAGCGACGAAAGCCGACCGCTGAGAGCCGTCGAAGACGGCGGGCTGACAAGCTAGCGGCCCCGGGGACTCCCCCGGGGCCGCGACAGTGGAGGCGGCGGGACTCGAACCCGCGTCCGCGAGCGCGCCGTCCGTGAGATTCTACGAGCGTAGCTCCCGGTTTAGTTTCGCCTTACGCGACGGACCGGGGCGCCGCCGCGAGGCTAGCCCGTTAAGTGTCCCCCAGAAGCTCCGGGTCAGAACCCCTGAGGTGAAGCCCACTCAATGACACCGGGACCCGGGCCGTGGGCCGCCCGGACCGATGGGCTACCTAGTTTAGTTAGGCGGCCATCGCAAACTCATCGTTGGCGTGTATCTTTGGTGCCGGCGTTTTACGAGTCTCCAGCAAACTCGGCTCGTCTCACTGGACGCTGACCACTCCCGTCGAAGCCAAAACGCCCCCCTTGACGCCAGTGATTTTACCATTGGAGCCGTCAGCTTTCAGCCTTCAACTATCAGCTTCTTGTCTCACCGCGCGACCTATACCGTCCGCGAGACGGCCCCACGGCTTGCAGCCCGCCCGGCGTGCCGTCGGGCGGAGGCCGGCCGGTTCGCCCTATAGGTAGCTGAAAGCTGACCGCTGATACCTGAACGCTCTAACGGCGCAGGCTCTCCTTGACGGCCCGCTGCATCTCGCGCTCGGCGGTCTTGCGGGCGATGTCGCGGCGCTTGTCGTACTCGCGCTTGCGGCTGGCGACCCCGATCTGGAGCTTCACGTTGCCGTTCTTGGAGTAGAGCTTGAGCGGCACGAGGGTGTTGCCCTCGGTCAGGGTCTTGCCGGTGAGGCGGTCGATCTCCTTGCGGTGGAGGAGCAGCTTGCGGTCGCGCGTGGGGCGCTGGTCGCGCTGCGTGGCGTTCTCGTAGGGCGAGATGTGCGCCCCGATCAGGAACACCTCCCCGTCGCGAACCCTGGCGTAGCTCTCCTTGAGGTTGGCCCGGCCCTCGCGCACGGACTTGACCTCGGGCCCGGTAAGCGCGATGCCGGCCTCGTAGGTCTCCTCTATGTTGAAGTCGTGCAGGGCCTTCTTGTTGCGCGCAAAGTCCGTCATAGCCTCTTAACTACCCTCAGCTCGGCCCGCCTCATGAGCGGGAGTACGTCGATCAATTCTACCAGCACCCGGTCCCCCACCCGGTAGGAGGCCCCTATGGTGTTGTTCGAGAGCACCACGCCGCTCGGCTCCAGCTCCCACCAGCCGGGAAGCTTGCTTACGTGCACGAGCCCGGTGGCGCCGGTCTCCAATTCGACGAAGAGCCCGAAGGAGGCGGTGCTCACGACGGTCCCTTCGAGGTCCTCCCCGACGCGGTCGCGCATCAGCCACATCAGCGTGTAGTCGTCGGCGGTGCGCTCGCAGATCGCCGAACGATACTCCCGCTCGGAGATGGCGGTCGTAACACCGGACAGGTCGTCCGGGGACTCCTCACCCAGCAGCGCCCTATGCACCAGGACGTCGGAGTAGCGGCGGATGGGGGATGTGAAGTGCGTGTAGTGCTCCAGCGCGAGCCCGTAGTGCCCGTCGTCGCGGGGCGCGTACAGGGCGCGCGGGATGGAACGAAGTATCAGGTAGTTCACCGCGTCGGACTTCGCCATCTGGGAGATGGTGCCGAGGTTCTCCGGCGTCGGCTCGGCCTGCATCCCGACGGCGGCGAGCCTCAGGGCCAGCGTCTCCATCGACTCCTCGTCGGGCCGCTCGTGAACCCTGAAGACGCCGCCCTTCTTGCGCGAGAGCATCCTCGCCACCGACTCGTTGGCGAGGACCATCAACTCCTCGATAAGCTCCCGCGCGGGCGTCGAGCGCCGCGTCGTCGCCCCGACGGGAACCCCGCCCTCGTCCAGCTCGTACTCGGGCTCGCGCCCGCCGAGCTCCAGCTTGCCGCGCAGGGCTGCCCGCGTCTTTAGGCGCCGCGACAGCTCGTAGGCCGCGCGCACGAGGTCGGGCTGCTCGATGTCCCCGTCTTCCGAGAGGAAAGCGTCCACGCCCGCGTAGGTGAGCCTCGCGTCGCTGACGATGACGCTGCGGTACGCGACGGCGCTCTTGGTCTCCCCGCTCTCGGTGAGCTCCATCTCGGCCGTCACCGTGGCCCGTTCGACGCGCGGCCTCAGGGAGCAGACGTCGTTCGAGAGGCGCTCCGGGAGCATGGGTGCTACGGTGCCGGGCAGGTACACGGAGTTTCCGCGTAAGGCGGCCTGGCGGTCAAGCGCGGAGCCCGGCTCGACGTAGTGCGTGACGTCCGCGATGTGGACCCACACCCTGTAGCCGCCGTCGGGGAGGCGCTCGACGGAGATCGCGTCGTCAAAGTCCTTCGCGTCGTCGCCGTCGATGGTGACCGTCGCAAGGTGGCGGAGGTCCCGGCGCTCACCGGCCGGCTTTCCGGCCACAGCCTCGGCCTCCTCCTCCACCTTCGGCGAAAACGTGCGGCCGGTTTCGATGGAGGCAAAGAGCGCCTCGTAGACGTTGCGGGGGTCGTCGGAGGGCCCGATCACCCGGGTCACCTCCCCGCGCAAGGAGCGGTTCATCTCCCTGGCGTTCACCAGCACGATGTCCCCGGCCTCGGCCCCGCGCCGCACCTTGCGGCCCACCAGCACGGGCCGCCGCTCCTCCACGAACAGGGGATCGGCGACAGAATACTTGCCGCGGCGAACCAGCACGGCGGGGATGATCAAGACGGAGCTCCAGAGTAATACCTAGCGGCGAACACCGCTAAGAGTCTATCATCGGCTCCCGCGCTTGGTCATCGCCGCACGCTTCGCCTTTGCGGTCTTGCCGTCCCGAATTCTCCTGTCAAAGTTAGCCGGAGGATTCTGCGTTGCGCAGAGTCCCTAGTGCTGCCGCGTGGCACGGGCGGGCCTGGGGCCCACGATCGCGGCAAGGACAGGTCGTCGCAATTGGTCGATGCCAAAGAAGCTAGCCGGCGCCCGGCCGACGAGCCGAAATGCCGACCGGCTGACGGGCTATATCTTCCTCAGGAACCTCGTGACGGAGAGGAAGCTTCCGCCGACCCCTATAGCGACGCCGACTACGACGAGGATCAGGAGCACGGAGGCCGTGCTAACGGCGGAGCCCGAGATCGGGACGAAGGTAAGGGCGTCGCGGGACCAGTCGACGAAGAGGAAGTTCAGCCAGACCACGGTAAGGGCGGCGAGACCGGCGCCGAGGAGGCCCTGGATCAGGCCTTCGAGCACGAACGGCGTCCTCACGAAGCTGTCCGAGGCGCCGACGAGCTTCATCACCTCTATCTCCTTGCGCCGGGCGAAGATCGAGAGCCTGATGGCGTTAGAGATCAGGAGCACGCTCGCCACGAGGAACAGGATGGTGGCCGCGTACAGGCCCCAGATCATGTACGAGGTGACGGAGTTCAGGCGCTCGATAGTCTGCTGCGGGTAGCTCAAGTTCTCCTCGGCGAAGCCTTCGGCCTTTAGCTTGCCAGCGACCTCGTCGGCGAGATCCGGGTCGGTGAGCTGTATCTGCAACGACGGCGGAAGCACGCCCCGGTCCAGGTTCTCGTAGAGCTCTGGCTGCTCCCTGAAGGTATCCTTGAAGGCCGCGAGCGCCTGCTCCTCGCTTATCCTGTCCACGTTCGCGACCTCTTGCCAGCCGTTGGCCTTCTCTTCCAGGGCCGCTACCTCCTCCTCGCCCCGGCCCGGCATGAAGACCTCGACGCTCACGTCCTCGCGCACGGAGCCTATGATCCCCTCGACGTGCTCGCTCACGAGCAGCCCGACCCCGAAGACGAGGATGCAGATAAAGGTAGTGGTGACGGCCGTGATGCTCATGAGCAGGTTCAGGCGGATGTTCTTGAAAGCCTCGGCCAGGAAGAAACCCAGGTTAAACCTCATCGGCGTAGGCCCCCTTCACCTTGTCGCGGACGATGCGGCCCTCCTCGAGGGCCACTACCCGCTTGCGCATCACGTCCACCATCTCCCTGTCGTGGGTGGCGACGACGACCGTGGTGCCGGTGCGGTTGATCCTGTGCAAAAGCTGCATGATGCCGACGCTGGTGTTCGGGTCGAGGTTGCCGGTCGGCTCGTCGGCGATGAGGATCGGCGGCTGGGAGACGAAGGCCCTGGCGATGGAGACGCGCTGCTGCTCCCCGCCGGAGAGCATCTCGGGGAACTTGTCCATCTTGCCCGAGAGGCCGACGAGGTCGAGGATCTGGGGCACCTTGGTCCGGATCACCCGCCGCCGCTGCCCCGTGACCTCCATGGCGTAGGCGACGTTCTCCGCCGCCGTCTTGTTGGGCAGCAGCTTGAAGTCCTGGAAGACGCAGCCTATGTCCCTTCTCAGGCGCGGTATGCGACGCCTCGGCACCGACGAGAGCCTCGTGCCGTTCACGAAGATGGCGCCCGCTGAGGGCTCCATCTCCTTCAGCATGAGGCGCACCATGGTCGACTTGCCCGAGCCGCTGGGCCCGACGAGGAAGACGAACTCCCCCGAGTCTATCTCGAGGTTGAGCCGCTCGAGCGCGACCGTGTCTTTGCCGTAGACCTTCGTGACGTTGCTGAATCGGATCATTACCTCTCCGGATGTGGCTTACCGCCCGTCGTACTCACGGGGTCCGGCCCGAGGTTCCCCCTCCAGGAACTTTTTCGGCCACGGGAGACCTTAGCAACTAAGGGTTGCGTTATCAACCGGCGAGCCCGACGCCGGAGACCCTCCCCGTGATCACGACCGCCCCATCGACGGTTTTGGCACCGTTGATCTCGGCCCCGTACGGCAACCCCTCCACGGGATAACGGAACGCGGTCCCGGCCAAGAGCGAGTCCGCCACGTTCCCTGGCACGGTCATCCCGGCGGCCCGAACGGTCTCGGGCCGGAAGACCAGGGCGCCGCCCTCGACGCCCACGCCGCCGTCCACCGCCACCGGGAACGTAACCCCGAGCGCCGACGCCTCGGCCTCCACGGTGACGCCGCCCTTCTTGAGCTCGACGTCGGTCACGGACGCCTCGGCGTTCTGCTGGGCCAGCCGCGAGACCTCTCCCTCGGAGACCCTGACCCGCACCTTCCCTGAGACCGGCTCCCGCGCGACGGCCGTCCGGCTACGCACGCTCTTGCCCACGTCCACGCTGAAGGGGTCAAGGTCCATCGACACGCCCTCGGCCCGCACGCCGCCGAGGTCCGTCTCCCCGACGGAGACCTTGCCGCCGGAGAACTCGCCGAGGAGCATCTTCCACTGGGGGTTGCTGTCGAGGTTCACCCCCGGCCGTTCGGCGAGGCCGAGCCTGTCCTGCACGTTGCGGGCGACCAGGCTCTCGAGGACCGGGGGCAGGACGAAGTACGGGACCACCACAAAGACGAGGACGGCCAGCGCGACGAGGGTGAGGAGTAAGCCCCGCACGACGGGCCCTAGGCGGCGGTTCGGGACTTCAGGAAAGCGTAGACGAAGTCGTCCAGCTCACCGTCCAGGACCCGGTCCACGTTCGCGGTCTCCTCGTTCGTGCGGTGGTCCTTGGCCATCTTGTAGGGGTGGAGGACGTAGGAGCGGATCTGGCTCCCCCACTCGTTGTCCGCCTTCTCCCCGCTCTGCGCCGCGATCTCCCTCTCCCGCTTCTCCCGCTCGAGTTCGAAGAGCCTGGCCTTCAGGACCCGCATCGCGACTTCCCTGTTCTGGTGCTGGCTGCGCTCGTTCTGGCACTGGACCACGATGCCGGTCGGCAGGTGCGTGATGCGCACGGCCGAGTCGGTCTTGTTGACGTGCTGGCCGCCGGCGCCGGAGGCCCTGTAGGTGTCCACCTTGAGCTCTTTCTCGTCGACCTCGACCTCGACGGCCTCCCCGACGACGGGCGCCACCGCCACGGAGGCGAAGCTCGTGTGCCTTCTGCCGCCGGCGTCGAAAGGGCTGATCCTGACGAGCCTGTGCACCCCCCGCTCGGCGGAGAGGAGCCCGAAGGCGAACTCGCCCTTGACGGTGAAGGTGGCGCTCTTGATGCCGGCCTCCTCGCCCTCGGTGTACTCGATGACCTCGAGGCCGAACCCCCGCCGCTCGGCCCACCTCCGGTACATCCTCGCCAACATCTCGGCCCAGTCCTGGGAGTCGACGCCGCCGGCCCCGGGGTTGATGGTCAGTATCGCGTCGCCGTCGTCGTAGTCCCCCGAGAAGAGCCTGGCGACCTCCTGCTCTTCGAGCGACCGCTCGACCCGCCGCAGCTCCTCGCCGACCTCGGCGAGCAGTCCCGCATCCTCCTCGGAGAGCTCCAGCAGCTCCCCGGAATCCTCGAGTCGCTGGCGCAGGTCCTGCAGGAGCTCCATCCTGCCCTGCACCCGCGAGAAGCGGCCCGAGACGTCCTTCGCCGTCTCGGGATCGTCCCAGAAGCCCGGGCGGCTCATCTCCTCCCCGAGCTCCTCGACCTCGCCTTGAAGGCGCTCCACGTCGAAGAACGCCTCCAGCTCCGCGAGGCGCCCTTCGAGCTCTGCCGTCTTCTCCCTGAGCTCGGCCAACTATCCCGTCCGCACGTCGCGGGCGTCGGTGGAGCTTATCGGGACGTTGAGCGGCGGGGCGCCCGGCTGGCCGTGGCACTTCTTGAACTTGCGGCCGCTCCCGCAGGGACACGGCTCGTTCCGGCCGACCTTGTTGGCGTCAGCCTTGCGCGGGCTCTTGGGGCGCTCGTTCGGCTCCTCCGAGCCGCCGCTGTAGGAGTACTGCTCCATCTCCTCCTCGCGCAGCTTGATGTTCTCGACGCGGTAGATGTAGGTGACGTAGTCCTCTTTGAGGCCGCGCTCCATCTCCTGAAACAGGTCGAAGCCCTCGCGCTTGTACTCGACGAGCGGGTCGCGCTGGGAGAGGCCGCGCCAGCCGATGCCCTCCCTGAGGTTGTCCATCTCGTAGAGGTGCTCCCGCCAGCGGGAGTCGACGACCGAGAGCAGCGTCCGGCGCTCCGCCTCCCCGAAGGAGGCTACCCCGTCGGTGCGGGCGAGCCCCCGCTTCTCGAGCTCGGCCATCCGCTCGTCCCACTCGGCCTTGCGGTCTTCGAGGCGCGCGCGGGCGTCCTCGAGGACCATCTCGAGGACCCGCTCGCCCGTTAGGGACTCGACGTCGAGCGACTTCAGGTCGATCGTAGAGGGGTAGAAGCGGTTGATCTCGGCCTGGAGCGCGTCGAGGTCCCACTCCTCGGGGTAGACGTCGGCCGAGGCGTACTCGGAGACCACCCCGGTAAGGACGTCCTCGACGTACCCGGTCGTGTCCACGTCCTCGCCCATCAGGATGTCGCGCCTGATGCCGTAGATCACCTCGCGCTGCTTGTTGAGCACGTCGTCGTACTCGAGGATCCGCTTACGCATCTGGAAGTTGCGGCTCTCGACCTGCTCCTGAGCCCGCCGGACGGAGTTCGATATCATGCCGGCCTCGATCGGCACGTCTTCTTCGAGCCCTATGCGCTCGATAAGCGACTGCATCCTCTGCCCCCCGAAGAGCCTCAGCAGCTCGTCCTCGAAAGAGAGGAAGAACCTCGACTCGCCGGGGTCACCCTGCCGGCCCGAGCGCCCGCGGAGCTGGTTGTCTATGCGCCGGGACTCGTGGCGCTCGGTGCCGAGCACGTAGAGGCCGCCGACCTCCGCGACCCCCTCGCCGAGCTTGATGTCCGTGCCCCTCCCGGCCATGTTGGTCGCGATCGTAACCGCGCCCTTCTCGCCGGCCTCGAGGATCGTCTCGGCCTCCCGCTCGTGCTGCTTGGCGTTGAGGACGTTGTGCTTGACCCCGCGCCGCTTGAGCATCCCCGAGAGGTGCTCGGAGACGTCCACGGAGACGGTGCCGACGAGGACCGGCTGGCCTTTCTCGTGGCGCTCGACGATGTCCTCGACGACGGCCTGGTACTTGAACTTCTTCGTCTTGTAGACGAGGTCGTCCCCGTCGAGCCGGATCATGTCCCTATGCGTGGGGATGGAGACTACCTCCATCTTGTACGTGTGCATGAACTCGTCGGCCTCGGTGGCCGCCGTGCCCGTCATGCCGGCGAGCTTGTCGTACATCCTGAAGAAGTTCTGGATCGTCACCGTGGCGACGGTCTGGTTCTCCTCCCGGATCTGGACCCCCTCCTTGGCCTCGATGGCCTGGTGGAGCCCCTCAGAGTACCGCCTTCCTTCGAGCACGCGCCCGGTGAACTCGTCCACTATAAAGACCTGGCCCTCGCGGACGATGTACTCCTTGTCTTTGTGGAAGAGCGTCTGCGCCCTCAAGGCCTGGTTGAGGTGGTTGACGAGGTTGGTGTTGACGTCGTCGTAGAGGTTCTCGACGCCTAGGGCCTTCTCGACCTTCTCGACCCCGCTCTCGCTCGGGGCGACCTGGCGCTTCTTCTCGTCCACCTCGTAGTCCTCGCCGGCCTTGAGGCGCGGCATGATGGCGGCGAAGCGGTAGTAGATGTCCGCGGCGCTCTCGGGCATCCCGCTGATGATGAGCGGGGTGCGCGCCTCGTCTATGAGGATGGAGTCGACCTCGTCCACTATGGCGTAGTTGAGCTCGCGCTGGACGAGCTGGTTGGTGGAGGTGGCGATGTTGTCGCGGAGGTAGTCGAAGCCGAACTGGGCGTTGGTGCCGTAGGTTATGTCCGCGGCGTACGCCTCTTTGCGCTCGTCGAAGTTCAGGCCCTCCTGGACGAGGCCGACCGTGAGGCCCAGGAACTCGTAGACCTCGCCCATCCAGTTGGCGTCGCGGCGGGCCAGGTAGTCGTTGACGGTGACGACGTGGACGCCCTTGCCGCTCAAGGCGTTGAGGTAGACGGGCATGGTGGCGGCGAGCGTCTTCCCCTCGCCGGTCTTCATCTCGGAGATCTTGCCCTCGTGCAACGCTATGCCGCCCATGACCTGCACGTCGAAGGGCCGCATCCCAAGGGTGCGCCTGGAGGCCTCGCGCACGACGGCGAAGGCCTCGGGCAGGATGCCGTCGAGGGTCTCCCCTTCGGCGAGCCTTCCGCGGAACTCGTCGGTCTTCGCCCGCAGCTCCTCGTCGGAGAGCTTCTCGGCCTCGGCTTCGAGGGCGGTCACGGACGCCACGCGTTGCTGGAGGACCTTGACCTTGCGGCCCTCGCCCATCCTCAAGATTTTCGTCAGCAGATTAGCCACTTGGGAACACCAACCTAAAGATCAGAACCAGTATGCGCCGGCCCGCCGCCTAAGCGGGCCGTTCCGCGCATTAGTTTAAGGCATGGAGCCCTATTTTGCGGGCTCTATGAGACCGTAGTTGCCGTCCCGGCGCCGGTAGACCACGTTGATGTCGCCCGTCTCGGCGCTCGTGAAGACGTAGAAGTCGTGGTCGAGCAGGTCCATCTGGAGCACGGCCTCCTCGGCCCCCATCGGCTTCATCTGGAACTGCTTGGTCCTCACTATGCGCGCCTCGACTTCCTCCTCCTCGTCCGCGACCACGGGCTCCTCGGGCGGCGCCGGGGCGTTCTTGGTCTGCCCCTGCCAGCGGTCGATTTGGCGTCCCCTGTAGCGGCGGACCTGCCGCTCGAGCTTGTCCGCCATCTTGTCTATGGACGCGTACATGTCTTCTGAGGCCTCGGTCGCCTTGAGGACGGTCCCGTTTATGAACAGCGTCGCCTCGGCGACCTCCGCGTCGACCACGGAGCGGTTGCGCGCGTGGATCAACTCCACCTCGGCCCGCGAGTCGCTGCGCTCTGAATCGAAGAACTTGCTAACCCGCTCGACCTTCTCCAGCGCGTACCGCTCCAACGCCGGCGTCACGACGATGTTCCGTCCCTTGACCAGCACGTCCATGTGTTGCCTCCCTTCGGTCGGCGCTGTCAGCCGTCAGCCTTCAGCGGTCAGCAAGGGTCCGCGACCCGCTACCCTGGAACGTCCTCGTAATGGCGGTCGAAGCAGTCTCTCCGACGGGAACGGTTCTGTTGCGCGGCCGAGACGCGCGTCCAACGGCGGAAGGCCGGAAGCCGAAGGCTGATGGCTGACGGCTAGCACGTCCTGCACAGCGTCACGGCGTGGACTTCGGTGGCGCCGGCGCGGAGCAGCGCGTCGGCGCAGGCGCCCGTGGTGGCGCCGGTGGTGAAGACGTCGTCTACGATGAGGAGCCTGCCCCGCGTGCGTGTTCCGGCCGAGAAGGCGCCGGCGACGTTTTGGCGCCTCTCCGCGGCCGAGAGCTCGACCTGATCCCGGGTGCTCCGCACGACTCGTAGTGTATCGGAAACGGGCGTGTTTATCCGCCCCGCGAGACCGCGGGCGAGAAGCGCGGCCTGGTTGAAGCCGCGCTTCCTGAGCCTGGTCTTGTGCAACGGTACCGGCACGACGCCGTCGAACCTCTCGCCGCCCACCGCCTCCGCCAAAAGCGGGGCGGCGAGCTTCTCGACGACCGGAGCGTACCCGCGGTACTTGAGGGCGTGCACGATCTCCTTCCCGATTCCCTCGTAGCGCAAGGGCGCCCGGGCCGTCTCGAAGGCGAAGTCCGCGTTCTTGCACGCGCCGCAGACCGGCGTCTCGAACGCCGCCGGAAGGCCGCAACGCCCGCAGACCGGGCTTCCCGCCCACGGCAACGCCTCGAAACACGTCCTGCACAGAAGGTCGCTCGACCGTCGCTCGCAGCCAACGCACCACTGCGGGTAGAAGAGGTCGGCGAGCGCTTCGAGGTACGGCCGCAAGCGTCAGCGAAACACGTCGGCGACGGGCAGCGTCCAGCCGGGGACGACCTCGCCACCGTCGAGAACCTCCCCTTCGGAGAGAATGCGCGCCTCCTTTTCGGAGGGCCGGACCGTCGCGGTCCTGCCCTGCGGGTTGGCCACCACGACCATACGGGTGCCCGCCGCGAGCCAGTCGGCGACCTTCTCCTCGACTTCGGCGAACCGGTCGTTCGCGGAGACTACCTCTACGGCGAGGTCCGGCGCGCCGGGCCAGTACCCCGGCACCTCGCCTGCTGCCTCGGCCCGTTCCCGCGCCACGAACGCCACGTCGGCCGCGCGGACGGTATCCGAGTTGCGTGCGAGCTTGAACCCGGTCTCGGCCGCCAATACCACGCCAACACCTTTCTCGCGCGCGAGTCGATCCAGCGACGCGGCCATATTCTGGGCGATCCTGCCGTGTTGGTATCCCGCAGGCGCCATCGTGCGCACCTCCCCGCGTACCAGCTCGCGCCGGAGGCCGTCGTTCGGAATCTCTAGCAGTTCTTCCGCCGTGACAGGCTCGTGCGTAACGGCCATCAGAACACCTCGCTTAGATCACCCGAAACCATTCTAGCCTCTTCGGCCCTACAGGGATGGATTCGGAAGTACCCGCCGCGAGCTTAAGCCGACGGGCCGGCGCCGGATTGCCGGAAGGCTAGAACCTCAGGCTGCGCGGGGGCAGGACGACCCCGGGGTTCACCCGGATGCCCTGGTCGAGGACGTTGCCCTCGCCCACGACGCACCCGGCGCCGAGGACGGAGAGGCCGCGGACGATGGCGCCCGCGCCCACGCGGGCGTCCCCGCCGATGATCGAGCCGCGCACCACGGCGCCGGCCTCGACGTGCGCCCCGTCGAGCATGATGCTCCCCTCGACGACCGCGCCCCGCCCGAGGCGGCAGCCTCGGCCCAAAGAGGACCGGCCGCCGATGGTCGCGAGGCTGTCCAACTCGCAGCCCTCGGCCACCGAGAGCGGCGGGAGGAGCTTGACGTTCTTGCCGCAGGCGGCGGAGGGGTCGACGTCCACGTACCCGAAGCCCTCGCGGTCCGTGCCGACCGCCCCCGATAGCACGTCGTGGGAGGCTGCCAGGTAGCTGCGCGGGGTGCCGATGTCGCGCCAGTAGGAGCTGGAGACGTGGGCCCGCAGGCGACCTTGCGCCTGGAGGTCCGGGAAGATCTCGCGCTCTATCGAGACCTCGCGGCCGGCAGGTATCATGCCGAGCACCTCGGGCTCTAGCACGTAGATGCCGGCGTTTACGAGGTTCGTGGTCACCTCGTCGGCCGCCGGCTTCTCCAGGAACCGCTTGACGACCATCTCGTGGTCGACCTCGACGAGGCCGTAGGCCGTCGGGTCCTCCACGCTCGTCAGCGTGATCGTGGCGAGAGCGTCGCTGGCCTTGTGTATCCTTATTGCCTCGGCTAGGTCCGTGCCGGTAAGGACGTCCCCGTTGACCACGACGAAGGTCTCGCCGTCCAGGTACTCCTCGGCGTTCTTGACGCCGCCCGCCGTCCCGAGCGCGCGCTCCTCGAGCGCGTAGTCCACCGAGAACTCGCCGATACCGTCCCACCCGGCGAGGTAGTCCTGGATCGGGTCCGGCAGGTACCCTAAAGAGAGCACGGCCCCGTCGAGCCCCCCGCGCCGCAGGAAGTCCAGCATGTACCCCATAAACGGCCGGTTGCGCAGCGGCACCAGCGCCTTTGGGATGTCGAAGGTGATCGGCCGCAGCCGGGTCCCCTGCCCACCAACCAGAACTACCGCTTTCATACGCCCCCGAGCTTACAACAGCCGCCGACCACGGGCCACACGGGTAGGCGCCTCCGGTACAGCCCTGGCCTAGCCAAGCCCCGACCCGCCGGCGATGGCGGAGATCGGGACGATCAGGAGGAAGAACAGCGCCGTGAGCAGCGCGAGCAGGTAGACGGAGAACTTCAGCGCGCCTCCTCCGGACGGTTCGACCGCATCCAGCGTCGGCTTCTCGAAGAACATGTTGCGGATGATCCCGAAGTAGTAGGGCACCGAGAGCACGCTGTTGACGACAAGCGCGCCGACCACCACGTAGACCAGCACAGAGCCCGACTCCAACCCCGAGAAGATCACCCACGCCTTCCCCCAGAACCCGGAGAAGGGCGGGATGCCGACCAGCGAGGCCATGAAGACGCCCATGCTCGCCGCGAGCGCCGGCCTCGAGCGGAACAGCCCGTTGAAGCTCTTCCCCTCCTCCCCGACGAGATCGATGACGAGGAACGCCCCGATGTTCATGACCGCGTAGGCGGCGGAGTAGATAAGGACCGCCTCCACCGCGCGCTCCGCCCCAAGCCCCCGCAACGCCGCGAACGCCGCCAGGATGTACCCGGAGTGGGCCACCGAGCTGTAAGCCAGCATCCGGCGCACGTTGCGCTGCCGCAAGGCCGCCAGGTTCCCGACGAACATCGTGAGGATCGCGAGAAAGGCCATCACGGCCGTCCACGTCGGCGCCGCCCCCGGCATCCCCTCCAGCAGTATCCGCAAGAGCACCGCGAAGGTGGCGGCCTTGGGGGCTACCGAGAGGAACGCGGCGGCGCTTGTCGGGGCGCCCTGGTAGGCGTCCGGCGTCCAGAAGTGGAACGGCGCCGCCGAGACCTTGAAGGCGAAGCCGGAGAGGAGCAGGACGAGGCCGAGCAGGGCGACCGGGGTGAGGCGGCCAGAGAACGTTTCGGCGACGGCGGAGAGTTCGGCGGAGCCGGAGACGCCGTAGATCAGGACGATGCCGTAGAGCAGCACCGAGGAGGCGACCACGCCCGTGATCAGGTACTTCATCCCCCCCTCGGCGCTCTCCCGCCGACGCCGGTCGAAGGCGACCATCGCGTAGGAAGGTATGGTCGCGAGCTCTATGGCGAGGAAGATGCCGAAGAGGTCCCGCATGGAGACGAGCAGGATGGAGCCGAGTACGACGGAGAGGATCAGGGTCAGGTACTCCGGCGCGTCCCCGGTGCCCGCTGACCACCGCGCCGCCGCGAGCACCGCGAAGAAGGCGCTCCCCGCCACCACGAGCTTGAAGTACAGCGCGAAGTTGTCCACCACGTACCCGCCGCCGAAGAACTCCCCGGAGAACCCGGTCGCCAGCAGGCCGGCCGCGCTCCCGAAGACGGCCAGCGCGCCGAGGGCCGCGAGCCCCGCCACGAGGCCCACGCTCCGCTCGAAGAACACGCCTATGAGGAGGACCCCGATGGCGAACCCGAGCGCTATCAGCTCGGGGAGGAGTCCTATGAAGGTCTGTCCGGTAACCGCCACTAGCTTCCCCCTATCGCGCTCAAGACCGCCTCGACGCCGGGACGCTGGATGCTTATCAGGAGCGCCGGAAACACGCCGAACAGGACCAGCAGCACCGCGAGCGGCACCGCCGCCGCCATCTCCGTCGTCCCGGCGTCCCCCACCGCCTCGTAGGCCGGCCTCTGGATCGGCCCAAAGACCACCCGCGCCAGCATGTACAGCAGGTACATCGCCGAGAGCACGATGCCCGTAGCCGCCAGGACGCCCTGAACCGGGTAGGCTTCGTAACCGCCCATGATGCTCATGAACTCCGAGACGAACACGGCGAGGCCCGGCAGGCCCATCGCCGCCATGGCGCCGAGCGTCAGCAGGCCGCCGGCCCAGGGCATCCTGGCCGCGAGGCCGCCGAGCTCCCGGATCTTGCGTGTCCCCGTCCTCGCCGCGATCACGCCGACCAGCACGAACAACAGCGCCGAGTAAAGCCCGTGCGTGACCTGCTGCAGCACGGCCCCGTTCAGGCCCACCGCGGTGGTCGAGGCAGCGCCAAGCAGGATAAAGCCCAAGGTGCCGATGGACGAGTAGGCGACGAGGGCCTTCAGGTCGGGCTGCATGAAGGCGACGAAGGCGCCGTAGATGATATTTACGACCCCGAAGGCCGCCAGGTACGGCAGGAAGGGTTGGACGCCCGCGGGCAGGAGGGGTATGGCGACCTTGATCAGGCCGTAGGTTCCGAGCTTCGGCAGGATGCCCGAGAGCACGACGTTCGTCGAGATCGGGCTGGAAACGTAAACGTCGAGCAGCCAACCGTGCAGCGGCACCGCCGGCACCTTCACCAGCAATCCGAAGAGGATGGGCGCCGCTATGGCGATCTGGGCCGTGCGACCGAGGCCGCCGCCCGCCGTCAGCCCCTCCATCGCGTAGGTGCCGGCGAGGATGCCGAAGGCCAAGAAGCCGGCCAGCATGACCGTGGAGCCCAGGAAAGTGTAGACAAAGAACTTTATGGCGGCCTGGCGGCGGTTCTCGTCGCCCCAGATGCCTACCAGGAGGTACATCGGGATCAGCGTTATCTCGAAGAAGATGTAGAACAGGATCAGGTCTTCTGCGGCAAAGACCCCGAGCATCCCGACCTCGGCGATAAACAGGATCGCAAAGTACTGCTTGAGGTTCTCCCGCACGTCGTAGGAGGCGACGACGGCTATGAGCGTGAGCAGGGACGTCAGGAAGAACATCCCAAAGCCCAAGCCGTCGAGGCCTACCCGGTAGCCCATGTCGAGCGACCGGATCCAGGTAAAGTCTTGCGTGAGCGACCCCGCCCCGAGGTCGCTGCCGTACGCGAAGTACACGTAGAGCGTGAGCAGGAGCGGCACCGCCGCGATCCCGAGCGCCGCGTAGCGTAAAGGCCTCTCCTCCTCGGGGAGGAGCAGCATCACTATGGCGCCTAGCAGCGGGACGAATATGGTAACGGTGGTGATCACAGGCGCACCCCCACGGCGAAGGCGGCTATGGTTATGACGGCTATCAGGCCGATCACCATCACCGCGTACTGGGCCCCCACGATCACCCCGATGACGAGCACGGCGAGCAGGATGAAGAGCGCGTAGTTCTGTACCCCGCCGGTCTGGAACCGCTGCAGGAGGCCGCCCGTACGCATCGCCCCGCGCCCGACGCCGCCGACGAGCCCGCCGATCACGTTGCGGTCGAACCCGTTCGTGGCCCGCCCGAGCCAGCGCGCCGCCCGCACGAACGTCGCCCTGTAGAGCGCGTCGAAGTACCAGCCCTTATCCAAGAACGTGTGGACCGGCGCGAACCTCCTGGCCAGAGCCCCGGCCCTCTCGGGCTTCTGCGCGTAGAGCGCGTAGGCGAGGCCTATCCCGAGCAGGGCCACCACGACGGAGACCGCGCCGAGCACGAAGCTGAAAGAGTGCTCTTCGAGGTCGAGGGTCCGCACCGCGAACTCGCTCGGAACTACGAAGTCGGCGAAGTAGTCCCGGATCGGGAGCCCGAAGCTCTCGGGGATGCCGACCCAGCCGCTGACGACCGAGAGGAAGGCGAGTATGAGCATCGGTCCCGTCATGATGCCGGGCGACTCGGTTGCGCTCCTCGCCGCCTCCGTCCGGGGCTCCCCGGTGAACGCGACGAAGATCGCGCGGAAGATGTAGAACGCCGTGAGGAACACGGTTATGAGCGCCATGGCGAAGAGCACGTACAGGTGCTCCTCGTAGGCGGACGCCACTATGGCGTCCTTGGACCAGAACCCCGCGAACGGGAAGATGCCGGAGAGCGAGAGGCCCGCGAGCACCATCGCCCAGAAAGTTATGGGCATCCGCCGTCTCAACCCCCCCATCTCGAACATGTTGTAGGAGTCCATCGCGTAGATGATGCTGCCCGCGCACAGGAACAGGAGCGCCTTGAAGAAGGCGTGGTTGTAGAGGTGGAAGATGCCGGCGGTGTACGAGCCGATCCCCAGGGCCAGCATCATGTACCCGAGCTGGGAGATGGTCGAGTAGGCGATCACGCGCTTGATGTCCTTCTTCACGAGCGCCATCGTCGCGGCCATTAGCGCCGTGAACCCGCCGATGTAGGCCACGACGAGCATCGCCGTCGGGCTCTGCACGAAGATGTCGTAGGTGCGGGCGACGAGGTAGACGCCGGCCGCGACCATCGTCGCCGCGTGGATGAGCGCGGAGACCGGGGTCGGGCCCTCCATAGCGTCCGGCAACCAGACGTGCAGCGGGAACTGCGCGCTCTTGCCTATGGCGCCGACAAAGACCAGCACGACCGCGGCCGTGAACAGCGAGCTACCGATAAACCCGGCCTGGGCCGCCAGGGAGATGTCCTCGAAGGCGACAGACCCCGTCGTGGCCCAGAAGATGATGATCCCGATAAACAGCGCCGCGTCCCCGATCCTGGTGACGATAAAAGCCTTCTGCGCCGCGTCGCGGGCCGAAGGCTTCTCGAACCAGTGGCCGACCAGCAGGTAGGAGCAGAGGCCGACGAGCTCCCAGAAGATGTAGAGCTGGATAAAGTTCGGCGCGAGCACCAGGCCGAGCATCGAGGCCGTGAAAAGGTTCAGGACCGCATAGAACCAGGCGAAGCGTTTGTCGCCCTCCATAAAGGCGCCGGAGTAGAGCTGGATCATGAGGCTCACGAAGCACACCACGACCAGCATCACCGCCGCCAGCCCGTCGATAAGGACGCCAACCGAGAAGACGCCGCCCTCGGCGAGGTTGATCCAGGGCTTCGAGAACTCTATCGGGGCGCCGCCTCCGGGGATGACCCCGGCGACGAACAAGAGCGCGAAGACGGAGAAGACGAGCGAGATCGTCACCCCGAGGATCGCGACGTACTGGGCGTTCTCCTTGAGCACCCGCCCGAAGAGCGCGAGCACCACGAAGACCAGCGCCGGTAGCGTGGGTATCGCGGTGATGATCAGTTGTTGGCCGACCGTCTCCACTAAGCCGTCACCTTTCTAGCCCCTCATCGAGGTGACTTCGTCCACGTTGACGGTCCGCCTCGACCGGAACACGGCCAGCACTATAGCAAGCCCGACCGCGATTTCCGCCGCCGCCACGGCTATGACGAGCACCGCGTAGCCCACCCCGAGCCCGCCGGCGTTCGGCAGAAAGTCCGCGAAGGCCACGAGCGTCAGGTTGACCGCGTTTATCATCAGCTCGACGCACATAAAGATCACCACGGCGTTCCGGCGCACCAGCGCCCCCCACGCCCCGATGGCGAACATGACCGCCCCGACGACGAGGTAAGCCTCCAACGCCGGCGAGGCCAGAAGTGCGTCCAGAACCCCCTGCGCCTGCGCCGGCATTACTCCTCCACCCCGCGGTCCACGCCCGCGCCGGTCTTGCGGCGGCTAACGACTATGGCCGCGACGATCGCGACCAGCAGCAGCACGGAGACCACCTGAAAGAGCAGCGCGAAGATCTCGGCCCCAGGCGCCACGCCGAGCATGTTGCGACCGAGCTGGGCAACCTCCCGCGGCCCGTTCCCCGGCGCCGTCGAGGTCCAGTCCTCCACGACCAAAACGTAGGAGAGAAACCCCCCCACCCCTGCCGCGACGCACAACCCCGCCCAGAACTGGCGGTTGATGATCGTCCGGTAGCGCCGCGCCTGCGGCCTCTGGGTGAACATGATCCCGAACAGGATCACCACCGTCACCGCCCCGACGTAGATCAAGACCTGAAACGCCGCGAGCGCCGGCGCGTTGAGCATCACGAAGAACCCGGCCACGCCCAGAAAAGACCCGGACATGAACAGCGCCGAATGCACCACGTTCCGGCTGATGACGACCCCGAGGGCGGAGACGAGCACCATGCCCGCGAGGAACCCGAACGCTATGGTCAAGCCGCCGCCTCTTTCTTGGGAGCCTTTTTGGCGGCCTTGGGCTTCTTCTTGACGGCGGGCTTCGGGTCGATGGTCGGGTCGACCGGACGCTCGCCGAACTGGCGGGCGAGCTCCAGGCGGTTATACGCCTGGGCCTCGAACTCTTCGGTGTGGTAGATGCAGTTCACCGGGCAGACCTCGACGCACAGGGAGCAGTACATGCACCTGGAATCGTCGATGACGAAGCCGACCGCGTAGGGCTTGGCCTTGCCTGACCCGTCGGCGTCGCGCTTCTCCTGCTCTATAGAGATGCAGTGGTCCGGACAGATGCGCATGCACTGCAGGCACGCGATGCAGCGGTCCATGTCCACCGTCAGGAGGCCGCGGCTGCGCTCGAAGGTCTCCTTCTTGTACTCGGGGTACTGCCGGGTGACCTTGTTGTCGAAGAGGTGCTTGAGGGTGATCCCCATCCCCTTCAAAATTCCCTGTCCTAGCTGGGGCATCTCTAAAACCTTTCCTCTAAAACACCGAAGGGAGCAGCAGCATCGCGCCGGCGGTCACGAACAGCCAGATGAGGCAGACCGGCACGAGTATCTTCCACCCGAAGTCCATGAGCTGGTCCATCCTCAGGCGCGGGAGGCTCCACCGGATCCACTGGAACGTGAAGACGATGAGCGCCGTCTTGATGGCGAACCACAGCCAGTTGAAGTTCCCGAGGTCCAGGAACGGCAAGGGCGGCTGCCAGCCCCCGAGGAACAGCGTGGCGGTGATCGCCGAGACGAGGGCCATCGAGGCGAACTCGGAGGCCTGGATCAGGCCCCACGTCATCCCCGAGTACTCGACCATGAACCCACCGACGATCTCGCTCTCGCCCTCGGGCAAATCGAACGGCACCCTCCTGGCCTCCGCCACCCCCGAGATGTAGAAGACTATGAACATCGGCAACTGCGGCAGGAAGTACCAGTGCCAGAACCCGCCGCTCTGGGCGTTGACCACGTCCTGGAACGAGAGGCTCCCGGCGAGCATGATGACCCCGAGCAGGCTCAGGATCAGCGGCACCTCGTAGGAGATCATCTGCGCCGCTCCCCTCATGGCGCCCAGGAGCGAGAAGGTCGACCGGCTGCCGTAGCCCGCCATGATCAAACCCAAAGCCCCGATGGAGGTAAGCGCTATAAAGAACACGATCCCGACGTTCAGGTCGGCGACCACCGACCTCGGCGCGAACGGCACCACGAGCCAGACGGCCGCCGCCGGCAAGAACATGGCTATCGGGGCCCCGAGAAAGATCCAGAGGTCCGCCCTGTGGGGCATCACGTTCTCTTTGGTGAACAGCTTGACGACGTCCGCCGCCGGCTGCAGAAGCCCCCGCGGCCCCACCCTGTTCGGCCCGTAGCGCAGCTGGATGTAGGCGGCCACCTTGCGCTCCGCGAAGGTGAGGATACCGGCCAAATTCAGGACCAGAAACAGTATGACGGCGAACGAGAGTAAGAGCCGGATCGGCTCCGCTTCGAGCAGGTTCAGGACCGTCTGCATTACTTGTCCCACGCCCCCGACACGGGGTCTATGAGGCCCATGATCGGCATGATGTCGGGCAGGTAGTGGCCCGGCACGATCTCCTGCAAGAGCTGCATGTTCACCGTGCAGGGGGTCCGGTAGTGCACCCTATATGGCGTATCGGAGCCGTCGGAGACGACGTGGACGGCGTACTCGCCGCGCGCGGACTCGACCCGGCCGATGCCGTCCCCCTCCGTCGGGCGGATGCGGCGACCCATCTCCCCCATCACCGCGCCCTCGGGCAGGTTCTCCAGGATCTGCTTTATCATGCTTATGCTCTGCCGGACCTCGCCTATCCTGCAGCGGTAGGAGGCCTCGACGTCGCCGGCCTCGTCGGTGACCACCTCGAAGTCGAGGTTCTTGTACCAGCCGTACGGGTAGTGCTTGCGCACGTCGAAGTCCACCCCGGTGCACCGCAGGGGCACGCCGGTCAGGCCCATCTCGATAGCCTTCTCCGGCGAGATCTTCCCGACGCCGCGCGTGCGGGCGATAAAGATCTCGTTCCCCTCTATGAGGTCTATAAAGTCCGGCTCGAGCCGGCTCTCGAGGCCCTCTATGTACTCCCACATCGTCTCGGGCATGCCCTCGGGCAGGTCGGCCTTTACGCCCCCGAGGCGGATGTAGTGGAACATCATCCTGGCGCCGGTCACGGCCTCCATGATCGACTGGATGCGCTCCCGCTCCCTGAAGGCGTACAGGATCGGGGTGAAGGCCCCAAGCTCGAGCATCAAGAAGCCCAAGGACGGGATGTGGCTCATGATGCGGCTGAACTCGTTCATAAGCGCCCGGATGGCGTCGGCCCGCGGCGGTATCTCCACGTCGAGGAGCTTCTCGACCGCCAGGCAGTAGCCGTACTCCATCGCCATGTTGTTCATGTAGTCGATGCGGTCGGTGATCGGGATGACCGCAGGATACATGCGGTTCTCGGAGATCTTCTCCTTGCTGCGGTGCAAATACCCCATCACGGGGTCGCACCGCACCACGGTCTCGCCGTCGAGCTCCAGTATGAGGCGCAGCAGCCCGTGCATGGCCGGGTGCTGCGGGCCCATGTTCATGTCGATGGTCTCCAGCCCGAACTCGTCCCTGATGTCGGGGCTGGCGAGCCGGCCGCTCACCGGCTGCGAGAGGGTCGTCTCTTCCGTCCTGCGCTCTTCGCCAAGCATCTCTACCTCAACCCCTCGAACGTGCGCCTCGTGCTGATCTCGAAGCTCTTTAGCAGCGGGTGGTGGTCGAAGTGGTCCTGCCACATGTACAACCGCCTGAGGTCGGGATGCCCCTTGAAGGCCACCCCGAACATGTCGTAGGCCTCCCGCTCGTGCCAGTTGGCCGTGGGGTAGATGCCGGTAACCGTCCCGATGACCGGCTCATCGCCCTCGATGTTCGTCTTCACCCTGACCTGCGCACCGCGCAGATCCAGAAGCTCGTAGGTCAACTCGAAGGAGCCCTGCCGGTCGACCACCGTGATAAACGAGAGGTGCAGTACGCCGAGGGTATCGCGCGCGGTCGTCAGCACCGCCGGCAAGTCTTCCGGCCTCACGACCACCTGGACCAGGTTCCCCTCGACCAGAGAATCCTCGATCCCGTGGCTGTTGTTGAAGCCGTCGAGGTAGCGCGAGAGGCGGGTCTCGAGGTTCCCCTCGGGCAGCGTTACGGCCATCTAGGCCGTCCCCTTCGGGTCGGCCGGCTCCTCGGGGGAGCCGTTGTTTTGGGTATCGGCCTCGGCGGTTGCCGTCGCGGTCCCGCCCTCGGCGGCTTCCTGCTCGGCGGCCTTCTTCGCCTTCGCCTCCTCCTTGAGCTTCTTTTTGACGTCGGCCGGGATCCAACCGACGTCCGTCTGGGAGGCGGGCGGCATGCCCTCGCGCTCGAAGACGTAGGTGCGCTTGAGGGGCCTTATGCCCTCCAGGCGCGGCGCCTTGCCCTCGCTTATGCCCGTGTACTCACGCTCGGGTAGGTACTCCATGACGTTGCCGTCGTCGTCGACGAGCGCCGGGCGCGGCCTCTCGTAGCCTACCTGCTGGTCGCGCTCTATCTTTTTCTGCAGCGTCATGATGCCGAAGATCAGGGCCTCGGGCCTCGGCGGGCAGCCGGGCACGTACACGTCCACGGGTATCACCCTGTCAGCGCCCATGAGGACGGAGTAGCCGTCGAGGAACGGGCCGCCGCTTATGGCGCAGGCTCCCATCGCGATGACCCACTTCGGCTCGGGCATCTGCTCGTAGAGGCGCGTCATCCTCTCGGCCATCTTGGTCGAGACGGTGCCGGAGACGATCATCACGTCGGCCTGCCGCGGCGAGGCCGTGAAGAAGCCCGCGCCGAAGCGGTCGAGGTCGTTGTGGGCCATGCCGGTCGACATCATCTCGATGGCGCAACACGCCAGGCCGAACTGCAGCGGCCAGAGCGAGTTCTTGCGGGCCCAGTTGAAGAGCTTGTCCGTGCTCGTCGTTAGCATGTTCGGTTCGTTGAACTGCTGCATTACACCCACTTAAGGGCCCCCTTCTTCCAGGCGTAGACGAGACCTACCGTCAGGATCACTACAAAAATAACCATCTCGACGAACCCGTAGAGGCCGAGGTCCCGGTAGATGACGGCCCACGGGTAGAGAAACGCCGCCTCCACGTCGAAGATCAGGAAGAGCAGCGCGAAAACGTAGTAGCGCACCGGGAACGGCCGCCAGGGGTCCGTCACGGTCGTCTCCCCGGTCTCGTAGATCTGGCCCTTCGTGCCGGAGCGCCGGCCCGGGGAGAGCA
>DASYWA010000053.1:0-2556 GCA_035936475.1 Rubrobacter sp.
CCCGAACCACCCGTTGATAAAGTCCATCGCCGACTGGGCGACGCCCGGCGTGTACGAGCGGTAGCGCACGAGCTGGCGGGTGAGCGCGAGCACCTCCGTCTTGTTCTCGACTACCGCCAGATCCCGCCTCCAGAAGCCCGAGCTTTCAACGACGAGAGTCTACTCTATATGAGCTGTCGGCTCCCAGCCGAAATATGGCGGCCGTCCTCTCGGGCCGCGTGTCCGACCCCCTTGCAGACCGGGGCCGCCAACCGACGCCGACCGCGCGGCGTCCGAGGGAGGTCGCTTACCCCGCGACGGGGGCGCCCGCCTCGAAGGCTATGGTGGCGCCGAGGCCCGTGAGCTTCTCCTCGAAGAGCTCGTAGCCGCGCAGGATGTGCTTCGCGCCCTCCACGACGGTCGTGCCCTCGGCGACGAGGCCGGCCATCACGAGGGCGGCGCCGCCGCGCAGGTCGGGGGACCGCACGATCGTCCCCTCCAGCCGGCGCGGTCCGCGCACCAGCGCGCGGTGGCCGCCGAAGAGGTCTATGCCCGCGTCCATGCGGTTGAGCTCCTCGGCGACCTGCAGGCGGTTCTCATAAACGTTCTCCGTGACGATGGAGGCGCCCGAGGCCTGGGTGAGGAGCACGATCATCTGCGCCTGCAGATCCGTGGCGAAGCCGGGGAAGGGCAGCGTCGAGACGTCAGCCCCGGCGAGCGAGGCCGGGTCGGCGACCCGCGCCCGGATGCCGGGCGCGCCCGCGAAGGTCTCGATCTCCACGCCCATCCCCCGCAGCTTGTCGAGCTCCATCTTGAGGTGCTCGGGCAAGGCGTTCTTGACGAGCACGTCCCCCCCGGTCGCGGCGGCGGCCATCAGGAAGGTGCCGGCCTCGATGCGGTCGGGCATCACCGTCCACTCGATGGCCCGAAGTTCGTTCACGCCCTCGACGACGATGCGGCCCGTGCCGGCGCCCATCACGCGTGCGCCCATCGCGTTCAGCATGTCAGCGATGGCGACGATCTCCGGCTCCCTGGCCGCGTTCTCGATTATCGTGACGCCCTCTGCCAGCACGGAGGCCATCATCACGTTCTCCGTCGCGCCCACGCTCGGGTACTCGAAGATGATCTCCGTGCCCTTCAGGCCCCCCGGCGCCGTCGCCTTGATGAACCCGTGGTCGAGCTCGACGTCCGCCCCGAGGCGCCTGAGGCCGCTCACGTGGAAATCGAACTTCCTCAAGCCGAGGTTGCACCCGCCGGGCGCGGAGACCTCCGCCTCCCCGAACCTGGCGACGAGCGGGCCCAGGACGACGAGGCTCGCCCGCATCTGGCGCACGAGCTCGTAGGGCGCCGTGTAGGAGTCCACGCCTGAAGCGTCTATCTCCAGCGTGTGCCCGGAGAACGAGGTTTTGACCCCGAGCTCGTCGAGCAGCGAGATCATGGTCCAGACGTCCTTGATGCGCGGGACGCCGTGCAGGACGGTCTTGCCGGGCGCGAGCAGCGCCGCGGCGACGAACTTCAGGGCCGCGTTTTTGGCGCCGGAGACCTCGACCTCGCCTTCCAGCCGCGCCCCGCCCTCGACGTAAAACCTCTCGGACACTGGTCCCCCCTCGGCGTCTCCCATAAGCGCTGCCTGCGAAAAGCGTTCCGTCCGGGACACACTATGCCCGGTAAATATCACAAAGCGGTAACAGCCGCGTTAAGGCTCTTTAGGGGAGCCCGGAACGATCCTCTAGGGCTGCCCGTACCTGCCGGCCACGCGCATGAGGTTCTCCCCCATCCTGCGCTTGCGGTCGATCTCGGCGCGGACCCGCTCGGCGTCCTCGTCGCCTTCCGAGACCTCGGAGAGCTCGCGCTCGGCCTCCTCGATCTGGTTGGCGGCCACGTCGGTGTCGATCTCGCCCGCCTCCACCGCCTCTTCTACCAGGATCTGGACCAGGTTCTCCGACACCTTGAAGAAGCCGTCGGAGGTGGCGAAGACGCGGAACTCCTCGCCCTCCCTTATGCGGACGTCACCGACCTCGGCGGTGGAGACGAGCGGGGCGTGGTCCACCATCACCCCGACGTCGCCGTCCGCTATGCGGGCCACGACGAGGTTCGCCTCCCCGTCGTAGACCATCTTCTCGGGCGTGATGATCCGGCAGAAGAGTACCCGACCCCCACCGCCCTGCTGACGGTCCTCGGCCAACCTAACCCACCTGGCCCGACTCGCCGGCGGGGGCCGTCTGCTGCTCGCCCTGGTCGGTCCCGGACCCGTCGGTTCCGGCCTCTTCGGTGCCGTTCTCGGAGGCCTCGTCGCCGGACTCGTCGCCGGAGAGCGTCTTCGCCTTCTCGACGGCCTCGTCGATGCCGCCGACGAGGTAGAACGCCTGCTCGGGCAGGTCGTCATGGCGGCCCTCCACGACCTCCTTGAACGAGCGGACGGTCTCGTCGAGCTCCACGAACTTGCCCTCCTGGCCCGTGAACTGCTCGGCCACGAAGAACGGCTGGCTGAGGAAGCGCTGCAGGCGGCGGGCCCGGCCCACGATCACCTTGTCCTCCTCGGAGAGCTCGTCGATGCCGAGGATGGCGATGATGTCC
>DASYWA010000054.1:0-22985 GCA_035936475.1 Rubrobacter sp.
ATCCTGGTCGTGGCGGTACTGCTCACCCTCATCGTGCGCACCGCCCGGCAGATAGAGGGAGCGGCCGCGGAGATCTGGACCGTGGGGCAGAGGATAGCGAACAACACCGTCCACATACCCCTCCTGCACAGGACGAACCAGATAGTGGACGGTATCCTGGAGCGGGCTTCCGGGATCGACGGGGCGGCGGCGGCCATCGAGCGGCACGCCGAGGAGAGGGGGCTCTAGGTGATCGTGCTCTTGGCGGCGCTCTCGGCGCTCGCGGTGGTGGCGCTCTTCGCGGCGCTGGTCTTCTACCTGCTCAAGATAATAGAGGCGCTGGACAGCATCGGGGGGGAGACCCCGAACGGGTACAGCCACCGGTCGAGCTACCTCTCCAAGATAACCTTCGGCCTCAGGGCCATAGAGCGGCAGACGGACCACCTTGGCCCCGAGGTGACCCGCCTCAACGAGAGCCTCTCTCAAGCGGCGGAGGGATTGAGGAGCATAGACGGCCACCTGGGGCGGACCATCGAGGCCGTCGGGCGGCAGGAAGGGGGCCGGTAGTGGAGATACCGACGGTCGTCTACGTGATCTGGTGGGCCACCCTCGTCGTCGCGGTAGTCGTCGTCCTGCCCCTGGCCGTCTACCTCTTGCACCGCGCCCTGACGGCCGCGCGCCAGATAGAGCGCTACGCGGCGCGGGCGCTCGAGGCGGGCGAGGGGATAGCCGGGAACACGCAGAACATAGGGGCCCTGGAAGACACCATCTCCGTGGCGACGGGGATCCTCGAGACGGCGGGGTCCATCGAGGGGCGCACCGGGACCATCGAGGAAGTCTTCGAGGCCAGGGCGGAGGGGGAGGCGCGATGAGCATCCTGACGATCCTGACGCTCGTGGCGGTCGCGCTGGTGGTGCTCGTGCTGGTGGTCTACCTGCTCGGGATAGCCGTCTACCTGTGGCGGGCGGACCGGCACCTGGCGAAGCTCGCCGGGGGCCTGCGGGCCGTCCAGGGGCACGCGAGGCCGCTGCCGGAGCACCTGGGCACCGTAAACGGGGCATTGAAGGCGCTCCGCGATGACCTGCGGGGGACCGACCGGCACCTTGAGGGTGTGGGCCGGTTACTGGGAAGGGAATAGGAGGAGATCAGAGCGTGTGCTTTAAGAACCTGCCGGTAGAGTTCGACGAAGAGGGTCGGGCCTACCTGAGAGAGGACGTCCGCGACCCGTACAGCACGGAGCGGAGCCCGGACCTGAACGGTGGCGCGGTACGTACCCTGACCCGGGACCAGATCGAGGACCTGCTGGCCCGCAACGGGCACATCGAGCAGAAGAACTTCGACCCCATAACGCGCGTGGCAGGGGCTCTGGCGTTCCACAGCGTGGTGGACATGGAGGAGCGGAAGGTCCTCGAGAGCCGCTCGGTCGCCACCCTGTTCCGGGGCTACGAGATCATCATGATGGGCCGCGACCCGCGCGACGCCATCTACATCACCAGCCGGGCCTGCGGGGTGTGCGGCAACACGCACTCCGGGACCTCGTCGCTGGCCACGGAGATGGCCATCGGCGTGAAGCCGCCGCCGTTGGGGATCGTGCTGCGCAACCTGCTCTCGGTCTTCGAGTTTCTTCTCGACCTGCCGCTGCACCTGTTCATGCTGACGGGACCGGACTACTCGGAGCACGTCATCCGCAGGACCAACCCCGAGCTGTGGGAGCAGGCGGAGAGGACCGAGGCGCCGCACGCCAACACCCACGGCTACGCCACCCTCGGCGAGATCATGCGCGACATGAACGCGCTCACCGGGTCTCTGTACCTGGAGGCGCTCCACATGACCCGCGTCGCGAAAGAGGCGTACGTCCTGATAGGCGGCAAGTTCCCCCACCCGCAGACCCTGGCTCCTGGGGGCGTGAGCGCGACGGTGAGCATCTCGACCATGAACGAGATGTACCTGAGGTTGCAGCAGTTCTTCGACTACTCCAAGAAGGCCGCGGCGATCTACGACGACATCGTGGACTTCTTCTACGACGCCGACCCCCGCTACAGAGAGGTAGGGCGCACCGCGGCTAACCTCGTGGACAACGGGATCTGGGACGACCCGGAGGCCTACGACGCGACCTACGAGAACTGCAACGAGTGGGGCGAGAAGCGGTGGGCCACGCCTGGGGTGATAGTGAACGGGGAGCTGGTGACTACGAAGCTCCAGAACGTCAACCTGGGGCTTGAGGAGTTTATCGACCACTCCTTCTACGAGGGCTGGGACGGCCACAAGTTCCCGACGGACCCTTCGGGGGCCCCCTTGAGCCCCTACCAT
Source organism: Rubrobacter sp. (assembly GCA_035936475.1). Classification (GTDB taxonomy): domain Bacteria; phylum Actinomycetota; class Rubrobacteria; order Rubrobacterales; family Rubrobacteraceae; genus Rubrobacter_D. The sequence continues at coordinate 2,290 of DASYWA010000054.1, forward strand.
CCCTGGAACAAGGAGACCAAGCCGCGGCCGCAGGCCCCGAACTGGCGGGAGAAGTACACCTGGTCCACCTCTCCGAGGTGGGACCGGATGCCGATGGATGCCGAGGCCACCGCCCGGATGTGGACCACGGCCATGGCCCAGCTGCTGCCGGAGAACCCTTACATCGAGCCCACGGGCCACAGCCTCAAGATGTTGCTCCCCGAGAGCAACCTGCCGGAGACGGAGCTCGAGTGGCACGTGCCGGAGGTGTGGAACGCCTTCGAGCGCAACCGCGGTCGGGCCTACTGCCTGGCCTACACATCGCTGGTGGGCCTGAATCTCTGGCGGCAGGGGATGGAGCTCTTGAAGCAGGGGCGGGACGCGGTAAGCACCCCGTTCAAGATCCCCCAGAAGGGCCAGCAGCTCGGGGTCGGTTTCTGGGGGGCCGGACGCGGCTTCGTCAGCCACCACATGATGATCGAGGACGGGGTGGTCACGAACTACCAGATCGTCACCCCCTCGACCATCAACGCCTCGCCGCGCGACCCTTGGGGAACCCCGGGGATGTACGAGACGGCCGTGCTGAACACCCCGATCCTGGAGAACAGCGAGCCGGGGGGCTTCCAGGGGATAGACATCCAGCGGACGATCCGCTCGTTCGACCCGTGCATGCCGTGCACGACGCACGTCCACACGGACGAGGGTGTCATCACGCGCGAGGTCAACACCTGCGCCTGCGGGGCCGAGCACTAGTGATCCTGATCGCCGGCGTCGGCTACCAGTACCTCGGCGACCTCTCCTTCGGCCCGAAGCTCGTGGAGCGGCTGCAGGGCATGGACTCCTGGCCCGAGGAGGTCAGGGTAGAGGACTTCGGCTACGGGCCGCTCGCCATCCTCGACTGGTTTGAGGAGAGCCCGGGGAAGACCTTCGAGCGCGCCATCCTCGCCGGGGCCGTCGAGCGCGGGCGGAAGCCGGGGACCCTTACCACCTACGGCTGGATCGCGGGCACCCCCGATCCCAACCTGGTGCAGCAGTGCGTCCTGGAGGCGGGAGCCGGGGTCATAAGCCTGGAGAACCTCCTTGTCGTCGCCCAGCACTTCGGTGCCCTCCCCGCCGACACCTCGGTGGTCGAGCTGGAGCCGTCAGAGAAGGGGTGGAACACGGAGTTGAGCGTCGTGGGCGAGGAGCGGTTGGAGCAAGCCGTGGAGTGGATCCAACGCGAGGTCTATTCCGGAGGCCGGCACTCGGGTAACGGCCGGAAGGAGGTGCGCAAGGGATGAGCGAGAACGGTGAGCGGGCCGTCGATCCCATGGCCGCCCTGCGCTGCCGGGACGACGTCCTGCAGGCGATGTACTGGATGCGGGGGGAGGGTTTCGGAGAGGAGACCGACGTCCGGACGCTGCGGAGCTTCCTGGTCGTCGACGAGGCCCTGTTGCGGGAGCAGGTCGGGATCTTGGTGGAGGACGGCTACCTCGACGAGTCAGCGGGACGCTACCGGCTGAGTGAGCTCGGCGTTAAGGAGGGCGGCCGGCGCTTCGCCGACGAGTTCTCCGGCCTTCAGAGCACCGCGCACGGAGACTGCGGACCGGAATGCCCGACCTGCAAGGGCGTGCCGCGCGACGCCTGCCTCCACTGCGCCCCCGAGGTTGTCGAGAGGTAGCTGTATGGCTCCTTCGAAAAAAGAGATCCCCGTGGTGCAGGTCGTGCAGCCGCCCTCCTCGGGACTCCCGCCCGAGTTTCAGCATTTGCTGGAGTGGCTGGGGACCGGGCTCGAGCGGATGGAGGGGATAGAGGACGGACGGACGCGCGAGGAGGTCTTCGCCCTCCTGGAGGGGATAGACGTCCTGCACCGGCAAGCCCTGGGGCGCCTGCTGGATCTCGTCACCAACCTCGGCGGGTCCGGGCTGACCGAGCGGGTGTCGCAGGACCCCGTGGTACGCACCCTCCTCGAGATGTACGATCTCCCTGAGGTAGACGAGCGGACGCAGGTCGAGCATGCCCTGGAAGGCGTCTACCCCTACTTCGAGTCCCACGGGGGCAAGTTGAAGGTCCTGGGGGTAGAGGAGGGGCGAGTTCGGGTGCGGCTCTCGGGTTCTTGTGAGGGTTGTCCGGGTACCGCGACGACCCTCCAGCGCGTGGTCGAGGAGGCCCTGCGCGAGGGATTCCCGGGCTTCAGGGAGCTTGTGGCGGAGGAACCGCCCCCGGCGACCGGGAAGCCTATCCAGCTCGGGAAAAAGCCGCGGCGTCGTCCGCGATGGGTCTCCGTGGGTCACCTAGAGGACCTCGAACCGGGGGAGATACGGGCCCTGCGGCCGGAGGGTACGGCCTTGCTCCTGGTACGCCTGGACGGGGAGGTCTACGCCTACCGCAACGGTTGCCCTCCGGGCAGCGCCCTCGCGCTGCACCTGGGGAGTTTGGAGGGCTCGACGCTGGTCTGCTCCTGGCACGGCTGCCGCTACGACGTGCGGACCGGCAGGCGAGAGGACGATGGAGAAGGCGAGCTCGCGGCGCTCCCGGTCGCGGTGGGGGATGGGGAGATAAAGATCGCGGTAGGGATGGAAGAGGTAGAGCCGGCTTGACGCCCCGGGTGCTCGTGGCCGGCGTAGGCAACGATCTGCTCGGGGACGACGGCTTCGGGATAGCGGTCGTCCGGCGGTTCTCCGAGGATGGCGTGCCTGAGGGGGTCGAGGTATTCGAGGCCGGGATCGCCGGCATCAGGATGGTCCAGGAGCTGATGGATGGCTACGAGGCCCTCGTCATCGTAGACGCCACCGACCGGGGCGAGGAGCCCGGCACGGTCTGCCTGCTTGAGGGGGAGGGCCCCGACCCGGGTGGGTTGACAGAGGAGGACCGGCAGGGGTTTCTGGCCGACACCCACTTGACCGTGCCTTCGAAGGCCCTGACCCTGGCGCGCGCCCTAGAGGTCTTGCCTCCCCGGGCCTACATCCTCGGATGCCAGCCGCAAGAGTGCGGGCTCGGGATGGGCCTGAGCGGACCGGTCGAGAGGGGCGCCGCCGAGGCTACCCGGCGCTTGCGGGAGCTGTGCGCGACGTTGGCCAGAGAGCCGACCGCCACATGAGGGTGACTACCCGGGAGCGGCGGGAGATCTCCGTGCGCGGCGTCGTGCAGGGCGTTGGCTTTCGGCCGTTCGTCTACGCCCTGGCGCGGCGTCACGGCCTCACCGGGCTAGTTCGCAACGACGCCGAGGGCGTCCGCATCGAGGTGGAGGGCGCGCCGAGTGAGTTGGAACGTTTTCTGCGCGGGATAGAAGGGGAAGCGCCGCCGCTCGCGGTGGTCGAATCCGTCGAGTGGAGACCGCTCGCGGCGCTCGGGGAGCGGGGGTTCAGGATCGAGGAGAGCCGCGAAGGCCCCCGGCGGCGGGCCTTCGTCTCCCCGGACGTCGCCACCTGCGAGGATTGCCTGGCGGAGACCCTCGACCCCGAGAACCGACGTTATCGCTACCCGTTCACCAACTGCACCAACTGTGGACCGCGCTTTACCATCACCCGCGCCGTCCCCTACGACCGGGCCACGACCACGATGTCCGCCTTCGGGATGTGCGCCGACTGCCAGGAGGAATACGACGACCCTACAGACCGCCGCTTCCACGCCCAGCCCAACGCCTGCCAGGCCTGCGGCCCCCGGGTGAGTCTGCTCGACCGTTTCGGACACGAGCTGCGTGTCAAGAAGCCGGGGGATCCTATCTCGCGGGCGGCGCAAGTGCTGCGCGGACGGGCCGTCGTCGCCATAAAGGGCATCGGGGGCTACCACCTGGCCTGCGACCCGTTCGACGCCGCGGCGGTCAGGACGCTCAGGGGCCGCAAGGTGCGCCAGGATAAGCCGTTCGCGCTCATGGCCCGAGATCTCGCGCAGGTGGAGGAGCTGTGCCACGTCACGCCGGAGGAGGCGGAACTCCTCGCTTCGGCGGCCAGGCCCATAGTTCTCCTGGAGCGCCGAGAGGAGGTCGGCGTGGCCGCCGAGGTCGCCCCGCGCCAGAAGACGCTCGGGGTGATGCTGGCGTACACGCCGCTGCACCACCTGCTCCTACGCGACGCCGGCATCCCGCTGGTGATGACCAGCGGCAACAACTCCGACGAACCAATCGCCTACCGCGACGGGGAGGCGTGCGAGCAGCTGTGCGACATAGCCGACTACTTTCTCGTGCACGACCGCCCCATCCACTCGCGCTGCGACGACAGCGTGTTTCGGATAGTCGCGGGAGGCTCCTACCCCCTTCGACGCTCGCGCGGCTACGCGCCCGCGCCCCTGCGGCTGGCCGGAGGCTTCGCCCGTCACACCCTGGCGTGCGGCGGGGAGCTCAAGAACACCTTCTGCCTGGCTAAGGACCGCCACGCCTTCCCGAGCCAGCACGTCGGGGACATGGAGAACTACGAGACGTTGCGGTCCTTCCGGGAGGGGGTCGAGCATTACGGCCGGCTCTTCGACGTGCGACCGGAGGTGGTCGCCTACGACCTCCACCCCGAGTACCTCTCGACCAAGTACGCCCGCGAGTTGGAAGAAGACGGGCTACCTGCGGTCGGTATCCAGCACCACCACGCGCACGTCGCGAGCTGCCTCGCGGACAACGAACGCCCCGCTGCGGAGCGCGTAATAGGGGTCGCCCTCGACGGGACCGGCTACGGAACGGACGGTGCGGTCTGGGGCGGGGAGTTTTTCGAGGGCAGCCTGGAAGGGGGTTTCGTCCGGCGGGCGCACCTGGAGTACGCGCCTCTACCGGGGGGATCTGCGGCGATCCGGCAACCCTGGCGCATGGCGCTCGCCCAGCTCATCACGCTCTACGGCGAAGAAGAGACCCTGAAACTCCCGCTCGGGGTAGTGCGGGAGGCGGGGGAGCGGAACGTCAGGCTCGTCGCCCGACTCGTAGAGCGCGGGCTCAATACTCCGCCTACGTCCAGCGCGGGCAGGCTCTTCGACGCCGCCGCGGCGCTCGTCGGGGTGCCGGGTTCGGGGCGCGCAACCTACGAAGGCCAGGCCGCGATAGAGCTGGAGCTGGCGTCCTGCGGTCCGGCGAGCCGGGGCTACCCCTTCCGGCTACGGCCCGAGGGTGACGGGTGGGTGGTAGAGACGCGCGGCGTCATAACCGGGGTGGTCGAAGATCTGCTGTCGGGACGCGAGGGGGGGGAGATCTCTTCCAGGTTCCACCGGACGATGGCGGAGGTGGTCGTCGCCGGGTGCGGGCGGATCCGGGAGTCGGGAGGGACGAACGCCGTCGCGCTCTCCGGGGGAACCTTCCAGAGCATGCTGCTTACGCGGCAGGTGTTGGAGCGATTGGGGGCGGAAGGTTTCGCGGTCTACCGGCACCGGCGGGTGCCGACCAACGACGGCGGGCTTGCCCTGGGGCAGGCCGTGCTGGCTGATAGCGTTTTCAAAGGTAGGGAGGCGTAGGATATGTGTCTGGGTATACCGGGCCGGATAGTCGAGATCCTCGACGAGGACCTCTTGCTGGCCAAGGCGGACGTGGGCGGGGTCCGCAGGAACGTAAACATCGGGCTGGTCCACCACGAGGACGAGAGGGTGGAGGTTGGGGACTGGATCCTCATCCACGTGGGCTTCGCGATGTCTAAGATCGACGAGGAGGAGGCGTACAACACCTTGCGGTTCCTGGAGGAACTCGGCGAGGAGTACGAGCAAGAATTGGAGGAACTGCGCGAATCGAGGATCGAGTGATGGGAGGTGAGGTGTCGGCCGGTTACTGCACGTTGGACCACGACGGGTGCGTCACCTGCTCGGACGCCGGCATCCCCGTGCGGGTGCTCTCGGTGGAAGGCCACGACGCGCTCTGCGAGGACGGCGCCGGCAACCGGGCCGAGATAGCCGTCGAGCTCGTCGAGCCTGTGGAGGCCGGCGACGTTCTGTTGACGCACGCCGGCGTCGCCATCGGCAGGGTCGAAGCTGAAAGGCGCGAAGCGCCGTGCTGAAAGCGCAGCCCGAAGGGCGCAGCGAGCCGAGAGCGGAGGCGCAAGCCGGAGCGTGCTGAAAGCCCGCGAAGCGGGCGTGCTGGAGCGACCAAAGGGAGCGACCGTGAAGTACGTGGACGAATTCAGGAACGGTGAGTTAGCAAGGGCTGTGGCGGCACAGATCGCCTCGCTCACCGACCCGGACCGGCACTACAAGTTGATGGAGGTCTGCGGGGGACATACCCACACGATCTACCGTCACGGCATAAAGGATCTGTTACCTGAACAGGTCGAGCTGGTGCACGGACCCGGCTGCCCGGTCTGCGTGCTACCCATGGGCCGCGTGGACGAGGGCGTAGAGATAGCCGAGCGCCCCGAGGTCATCTTCACCTGCTTCGGGGACATGATGCGGGTGCCGGGATCCAGAGGTAACCTGACGGAGGTAAAGGCCGAGGGCGCCGACATCCGCATGGTCTACTCGCCCCTGGACGCCCTGCGCATCGCGCGCGAGAACCCTGACAGGGAGGTCGTCTTCTACGCCATAGGCTTCGAGACCACGGCCCCATCGACGGCGCTCACCCTCCAGCGGGCGAAAAAGGAGGGCATCGAGAACTTCTCCGTGTTCTGCAACCACGTCACCATCGTGCCGCCGGTGCGGGCGCTGCTCGATTCTCCGGACCTGCGCCTGGACGCGTTCATCGGGCCCGGGCACGTCTCGACGGTGGTCGGCTGCCGCCCCTACGAGTTTATGCCCGAAGATTACGGCAAGCCGTGCGTGGTGGCCGGGTTCGAGCCGCTGGACCTCCTCCAATCCATCCTGATGCTCATGCGCCAGCTCGACGAGGGGCGCTGCGAGGTCGAGAACCAGTACGGCCGCGTCGTGCCCTGGGAGGGGAACCTGCAGGCCCTCAAGAGCATGGCCGAGGTCTTCGAGCTCAGGCCGTACTTCGAGTGGCGGGGCCTCGGCTTTATTGCCCAGTCCGCGCTCAAGCTCTCTCCTGCCTACGCCGACTTCGACGCCGAGCTGCGCTACTCCACGCCGGGCGTGCGGGTAGCCGACCCAAAGGCCTGCCAGTGCGGCGAGGTCCTCAAGGGCGTGCTCAAGCCCCACGAGTGCAAGGTCTTCGGCACGGCCTGTACGCCCGAACGCCCCTTGGGCGCGCTCATGGTCTCCTCCGAGGGCGCGTGCGCCGCCTACTACAACTTCGGCCGCAAGTCGTACGAGAAGGTCGAGATAGGGTCGAAGGGATGACCGAGAGGGAGCAGCGCGTCCTCGACACGCTAGAGCAGAACCGCCGGCGCCCCCCGAAGTTCACCGCCCCGCGAATAGACATGAGCCACGGCGCCGGGGGCAAGGCAACCCACAAGCTCATCGAGGGCCTGCTGCTGCCGGCGTTCGATAACCCCGGCCTGGCGCCGCTCTCCGATGCGGCCCTGATCCCCTTCGGCGACGCCCACCTCGCCCTGACCACCGACTCCTTCGTGGTGCGCCCGCTCGTCTTCCCCGGCGGCTCTATCGGCGAGCTCGCCGTCAACGGCACCGTCAACGACCTCGCCGTCTCTGGCGCCACCCCGCTCGCGCTCTCCGCCGCCCTGATAATCGAGGAGGGGCTGGACAGCGGCGCCTTGACGCACGAGGTCGAGGCGATGGCGAGGGCAGCCGAAGAGGCCGGGGTCTCCGTTGCCACCGGCGACACCAAGGTCGTCGAGCGCGGGAAGGGCGACGGACTGTACGTGGTAACGACGGGCGTAGGAATCGCGGACCCGGAGTTGAACCTGTCGTCTGCATCCGTCCGTCCGGGGGACAAGATCCTGTGCTCCGGCACTTTAGGCGACCACGGGGCGGCGATCCTGATCGCGCGCGGCGACCTCGAACTCGAAGCGGACGTCCTCTCGGACACCCGTCCCCTCACGCCGCTGACGCGGGCGCTCAAGGAGTCCGCGGGACCGGGCTTGCGTTTCATGCGGGACCCCACCCGCGGCGGCGTCGGCACCGTGTTGAACGAGCTGTCCCGCGACTCGGGCTACGGCGTGGCGCTGTGGGAGGAGAGGCTCCCGATCCGGGACGTGGTAAACGGGGCGTGCGAGATCCTTGGCATAGACCCCCTCTACGTCGCCAACGAGGGCAAGCTCCTCGCCGTGGTAGCGCCGGAATCGGCGGACGTCGCGCTGGAAGCCCTGCGCGATATCGAGGGCGGAGAGGAGGCGCAGATAATCGGCGAGGTCCGCGAGGAGCCCGCGCGCATGGTCGTGATGCACACGCGGTTCGGCGGCACCCGGATGATAGACATGCTCGTTGGAGATCCGCTGCCGAGGATCTGTTGAGAGGCGGGCAGACGATTTGACGAATCCACCGGTCGCGCAGGGCGCCCGCATCCCGGCGGGCGGGGATCGATTCCGGCGACGCCGCAAGATTTTCGGCTCCATGTCGATCGACTACAAGGTGTCGGGTTCGGACACGGACGGCGACCTCTTCGTCATAGAGAACACCAACGGTTCCAAGGGCGGACCGCCGCGGCACCTCCATCACGAACAGGAGGAGTGGTTCTACGTCGTAGACGGCGAGTATCTCACCGAGATAGGCGACGAGCGTTACCGGCTGGGGCCCGGGGACTCGGTCTTTGCGCCGAGAAAGACGCCCCACGTCTGGGCCCACGTCGGAGGAGGGACGGGCAGGCTGATAGTCGCCTTCCGGCCGGCGGGCGAGATGGAGGCCTTCTTCGACGCAATGTCGCGGCTGAAGGAAGCCGCATCAAGCGAAGAGCCCCAACGGATGTTCCGGTCTCACGGGATGGAGGTCACCGGGCCACCTGTGGAGATCGAATGACCCACGAGGAGGTCACCCCGGAGTTCAACGGGACCATCGCCGACGAACGGGAGGTGCTGGACGTCTGCCTCGGCCACCTGTACGTCGGCGCCGGGCAGGTGGTCCGTTCCTTAACCCTTAGCGGGCTGCGGGGCGAGGTCAGCGAGGAGCAAATGCTCTCTTACCTGCGCGAAAACCTCCCGGGCCTTTGCGAAGAGACGCTGGCCGACTTTGTGGCGAAGAACCGCGAGAGGCACCCGGTCAAGCCGGACTTCGACCCGGAGGGGCGGTTGACCTGCCTGGACGACGGTGAGTTTCGTCGCGTCTTCAGGGACGGGGAGGGGTGGGAGCGTTTCCGCAGGAAGTTCCCCGATTCGGACGGCACGCTCCGGTTCTCGCGGGTCGGGCTCGACCGGGGCGTGACGCAGGCCCTGATCTACGCCGGACAACAGTTCGACTGGAACGTGGGCACCGGCGGTTACCGGCTTTTCACCAGGCGCGACGGTTCGTGGACCGAGGGCGGCAAAGTGGGAGCGTGGATCTCATAGGCACGAGCCGACGGATAGAAGCGGAAGCTCTGCCCGCCCGTAGCAGGACGGAGCTGCTCCGCCGCAACGCCGCCTTCGAATCCTTCTTCGAGGCCGAATCCCCTCGTCTGGCCGAAGCCTGCCACGAGATGTCCCGGCGCTTTCTGGCAGGCGGACGCCTGCTGGCGTTCGGGAACGGGTCGGCGGCCACCGACGCCGAGCACGTCTCGGTCGAGTTCGTGCATCCGGTGATCGTGGGCAAGAGGGCGCTGCCCGCGCTCGACCTCGGCCCAAACTTCGAGAGGCGCCTGCCGGTCGTGGTGCGGCCCGAGGACATGGTGATGGGATTCGTGTTCCCGGGGGCCGACGAGTCCGTGGAGCGGTCGCTGGGAGCGGCCCGCAGGCACGGAGCTTTGACGTTCGCGCTCACGGGAGAGGCGGGAGAGTACTCGTTCGCGCCGCCGGACGGGGACCCGTTCGTGGTTCAGGAGGCCTTCGAGGTCCTCTACCACGTGCTCTGGGAGACGGTTCACGTGTTTTTCGAGCACCGCGAGCAGGGCCACGACGTCGGCAACTCGTCTTTCCTCTACCCGTTCCTCGGCAAGGGACGGCAGCCGCTCGAAGAGGTCGTCGGAGAGGTGCGGGGCTCGATGCTGCAGAAGATGCGGGAGACGAACCGTCTGCGGGTTGCCGCGTCCGAGACGGAAGCCGGCGCCATCTCGGAGACCGCAACGGCGGTCTCCGAACGGTTGGCGCGGGGAGGGAAGATCGTCGCCTTCGGCAACGGTGGATCGGCCACGGACGCCAACGACCTGGTCGCCGACTGCGTGGATCCGCCTCCCGGGATGGCGGCCTTGCCCGCCGTCTCGCTGTCGGCCGAGCCGGCGAACATCACGGCCATCGCTAACGACATCGGGACGGAGGCTATCTTCGCCCGCCAGCTCATCGCCCACGCCCGCCCGGAGGACGTCGCGGTGGCGTTCTCGACGAGCGGCGGCTCCGGGAACGTCCTCTCCGCCCTGGCCGAGGCCCGCGGGCGAGGCATGCTGACCGTGGCGATACTCGGCTACGACGGGGGCCGTGTCTCCTCCGAAGGACTCGCCGACCACGCCATCGTCGTCCGCTCGGACTACATCCCCCGCATCCAGGAGGTGCAGGCCTCCATCTACCACACGCTGCGCCGCCTCTTGGACGAACTCGGGAAGGAGACCGCGTAGCCCGTGACGCGAACACATGGTCCGCCCCGGCCTCGCCGAGCTCCCGCTGCGCGACATCGACGTGCTCGTCATAGAGAACGTCGGGAACCTGGTCTGCCCGGCGGAGTTCAGGGTCGGTGAGGAAGTTCGGGTGATGGTCTGCGCGGTAACCGAAGGCGAGGAGAAGCCCCTCAAAGTACCCCCTGATGTTCCGCTCGGCCGACCTCGTGCTCGTCAACAAAACCGACCTCCTCCCGCACCTGCACTTCGACCTCGAAAAGTTCCTCCGCAACCTGGAAGTCGTCGACCCCGGCGTCGAGCGCATCCTCACGAGCGCCGCCACGGGCGAGGGCGTGGACGAGTGGTGCTCCTGGCTCTCGGAGAAGGCGGACGCCTGAGGGGCTCTGACCGGTAGAAGGTTCCGCACGTCGATACCTCCCCTTCGTTTGGGGTAAGCTCTGTCACCACCGGCGCGGGCCGGGGGTAATACACTTCTGTCAGGCGCTCACAAGGGGGTTTGCGCGTGTTACCTGGTAGCGGCGAGAGCCTGGACGCAAGGACTTTGTTGACGATGGACCGTTCCGCCCGGCTCATGGAGCGGGCGGTAAAGAGGCTGCCCGGCGGCGTCAACAGCCCCGTGCGGGCGTTCCGGTCCGTCGGGGGCGACCCCCTGTTCATGGAGCGGGGCGAGGGGGCCACGATCTTCGACGTGGACGGCAACAGCTACGTCGACTACGTGATGAGCTACGGGCCCCTCGTGCTCGGCCATACCCATCCCGAGGTGATCTCGGCGATAGAGCGGACCGCCCGAAAGGGCACCACCTTCGGCGCCCCGACGGAGCTCGAGGTGGAGCTCGCGGAGCTCGTCTGCGAGACGGTCCCCTCCGTAGAGATGGTCAGGATGACCAACTCGGGCACCGAGGCCACGATGAGCGCCATCAGGGTCGCCCGCGGCTACACGGGCCGCGAGCGCATCCTCAAGTTCGACGGCAACTACCACGGCCACGGCGACGCCCTGCTCGTCTCTGCCGGCTCGGGGGTCGCCACGCTCGGCCTCCCCGACAGCCCCGGCGTCACCAGGGGGGCGGCCAAGGACACCGCCGTCCTCCCCTACAACGACCTGGGCGCCGTGCAGGAGCTCTTCGAGAAGGAAGGCGAGAGGTTCGCCGCCGTGATACTCGAGCCCGTCGCCGGGAACATGGGGTGCGTGCCGCCCGCGGACGGCTACCTGGAGGGCCTCAGGGCGCTGACCGAAGAGTACGGCGTGGTCCTTATCTTCGACGAGGTAATGACGGGCTTCAGGGTGGCATCGGGCGGGGCGCAGGAGCGCTACGGGGTCGTGCCGGACATGACGTGCCTCGGCAAGATCATCGGCGGGGGGCTGCCCGTGGGCGCCTACGGCGGCAGGCGCGAGATCATGGAGATGGTGGCCCCATCGGGCCCCGTCTACCAGGCCGGCACCCTCTCGGGCAACCCGCTCGCCATGGCCGCCGGCCTCGCCACCCTGAAGGCTGCCCTTGAGCCCGAGACCCACGACCGCCTCGAAGAGCTCGGGGAGCGCTGGAAGAGCGGCATGGACGCCGCGGCCTCGCAGGGCACCATCCCGTACACCATCAACGGGGTGGGCTCGATGGTGAGCATCTTCTTTACCGAGGGCCCGGTCACGGACTTCGCCTCGGCCGCCCGGTCGGACACGGCCCTCTTCAAGGACTTTTTCTGGCACATGCTCTCCCGCGGGGTCTACCTGGCGCCGAGCCAGTACGAGGCCGGCTTTATCTCAGCCGCTCACGCAGACGAGGATCTGGACAAGACCTTCGAGGCCGCCCGCGAGTGGTTCGCCCGAAGGGGCGGATGATGACGCGGACGGTCCCGCGCACGCCGGAGTTCTCGCTGGATGAGGCGTTCCTCGGGGCCGCCGAGGGCCTGGGTTACGAGGACGGCAGGGCCGGGGTCGTCGCCGCGGCGCTCGGGCACCTGCAGCGGGGCTTCGACGCGCACTACGCCGGCGGGCCCGACCGGGTGACCGACGACGGGGTGCTCGTGGGGGACGAGTCGTACGCGCTCTCCGTCGAGACCATCGCCAGGCTCGACGAGCCGCGCTTCGTGGCGGTGGCCGCGCGCATGATCCGGGACGGCGCCGGCGACGTCGCCTCGGGCAGGACCGTCACGGCTGAGACCTGGACGCCCCACCTGGCCGAGCTGCTCGACGTGATCTCCGGCGAGGGCGCCGAACGCTCTGAAGAGAGGGTTCGGGCCTCCGTCCGGAAGCTGAGTGAGGGCGTTGGATAGGCGCCCACGAACCGCCGCGTCAAACCTACCCTCCGGCGAGGAGCGGGCGAACCTGGTGCGGGAGATGTTCGACCGCATAGCAGGCCGCTACGAGCTCCTGAACGCCGTCATGACCGCAGGCCTCTACAAGCTCTGGAACCGCAAGGTGGTCCGCGCGACGGGCCTTCGCCCCGGGGACGCCGCCCTCGACCTCGCCTGCGGCACAGGCAGCCTTACCCGGAAGCTCGCCGAGACCGTAGGGCCGGACGGCTCCGTCCTCGGCATAGACTTCTCCGCGCAGATGCTGAGGGCCGCCGAGGCGAGGCCTGCCCCCAACGTCGAGTACCGGCTCGGAGACGCGACGGACCTTGCCGGCGTCCCCTCGGCCCATTTCGACGCCGCGACCATCGCCTACGGCGCCAGGAACATCCCCGACCTCGACAGGCTCTTCGCCGAGATGGCGCGGGTGCTCAAGCCGGGCGGGACGGCCGTCTGCCTGGAGATAGCCAGGCCCACGGGCAGGCTCTCCGGCGCGTTCTACGGCCTGTGGTTCGACAGGATCGTGCCGAAGGTGGGCGGTATGATCTCCGGCGACCCCCAGGCGTACGCGTATCTCCCCGAATCGGTGAAAGCGTTCGTGGCACCCGACGAGTTAGCTGTCATAATGGAGCGTAATGGATTACAAAATGTTACATGGGACAGGCTCGGGGGCGGCATCATCACGCTCCACCGCGGAACGGGCGGTCCAGACGGACTCCGGTAGGCTCCGCTCCGCCCTGCCGGACGGGGCGTTCGAGACCGTCGACGAGGTCGAGGGGCTGCTGGCGGCTGTGGGCGAACGCGCGCCGGCCCCGCTCGTGCGCCCTTCCCTGGAGGCCCTGACCTCCGGCGGCAAGCGTCTCAGGCCGCTGCTGCTCGTCCTGGCGGCGCGGATGGGGGACCCGGGCAGGGAGGACCTGCTGCGGGCCGCCACGGCCATAGAGGTCCTGCACACGGCGACGCTCATCCACGATGACATCGTGGACGGGGCCGAGACCCGGCGCGGGGTGCCGACCGCCGTCTCGCTGTACGGGCGCGAGGTCGCCGCCGCCGCGGGGGACTACCTCTTCTCCGAGACCTTCTCCGAGCTCGCCGGCATCGGGGACCCGCGCCTGATCCGGGCCTTCGCGGAGGCGTCGGTCGGTCTCGCCGTCGGGGAGCTGGAGCAGTACCGGGCCAACGGCGCCACCGTCGAGGTCGAGGCTTACCTGGGGCACATAAGGAAGAAGACCGCGGGGCTCTTCAGGGTGGCGTGCGTGGCCGGGGGCACACTGGGCGGGCTCTCGCTCGCGCAGATCGACGCCCTGGCGACCTACGGGCAGGCCCTGGGCATCGCCTTCCAGATGTCCGACGACATCATGGACCTCGTCGGGAAGCCCGGCCTCATGGGCAAGGGCATCGGGACGGACCTCGTCGAGGGCACGGTCACGCTGCCCGTCATCTTTGCGCTGCGCGAGGGCGACGCGGCGACCATCCGGCGGGTGCTCGCGGACCCCTCCCCGTCGCCGGAGCTGCTGGAGGCCGGAATAGAGGCGGTCCTCGCCACCGATGCGGTCGCCAGGACCGAGGAGTGGGCTCGGGGCGAGATAGAGGGCGCCCTGCGCGACCTCGACCTGCTCCCCGACTGCCCGGAGCGGGATTTTCTGGAGTCCGTGGCCGCGGAGGTGGTAGGCAGGGATGCCTGAGGCCGGCATCTTCGCCGCCGCGACCCTGATGCCCGTCTCGGCGCCCCCGATCCCGGACGGGGCCCTCCTGGTCGAAGACGGCCGGATCTCCGCCGTCGGGCCGCTCTCCGAGGTCCGCCGCGAGAACCCGGAAGCGCCCGTGCGGCACTTCTCCGGCTCCACCATAATCCCCGGCGCCGTCAACGCCCACGCCCACCTCGGCTTCCGCACGAAGGACGCGCCTCCCGGCGGCACGTTCTCGGGCTGGTTGACGAAGCTCATAGAGCGCCTGCCGGAGAAAGAGGCGTGGACCGCGGAGGCGGCCCGCGACTCGGCCCGCGAGGCCGTCGAGGCCGGGACCACCCTCATGGCCGAGTCCTCGCCCTACGGGGAGTGCCTGCCGCAGCTCGCCGAGAGCGGGATGGCCGGAGCGGTCTTTGCCGAGTTCTTCCCCGGGGACTACGACGGGGCGGAGCCGGGGGAGATCGTGGAGGCCATAATCTCCAGGGTGAAGGGGATGAACGAGGGCCTCCCGGGTCGCGTCCATGCCAGGGTCAGCGTCCACGCCCCGTACACGGTCGACCCTGAGTCGTCCCGCATCGCCGCGCGGCGGACGCGCGAGATGGGGTGGACGCTCGCCTACCACCTCTCCGAGAGCCCCGAGGAGGTCGAGTTCGTGCGTGAAGGGACGGGCGGGCTCGCGGACATCTTCGGTAGCAACGCGTGGGGAGGGGTGGGGGTTTCGCCCGTGCGCTACGCGGAGGGGATCGAGATGCTCGCCCCGGAGACCATCGCGGCCCACCTGGCGACGGGGGTCGGCGAGGAGGAGGTAGAAATCCTCGCCCGCACCGGTGTTGCGGCGGCCCACTGTCCCCGCTCGAACGAGAACCTCGGCTGCGGCGTCTCGCCCGTGCCCGAGATGATGCGCAGCGGCGTCAGGGTAGGGATGGGCACGGACGGCCTGTGGAGCAGCCCGAGCATGAACCTTTTCGAGGAGACGATGGTCGCCGTCCGCCTGCACGGCTTCGACGGGGCTACCGCCCTGCGCCTGGCAACGCTCGAAGGGGCGAGGGTGCTCGGCGCGGAGCACGAGACCGGAAGCCTGGAGCCCGGAAAATGGGCGGACTTCGCCGTGGTCGAGGCCGTCCCGGACGGCCCCGACGGGGAGCTCGCGGTGCTCGAAGCGGCGGCCGGCGGAGGCGTCGTGGCGACCGTCGCCGGCCGTGACGTGATATACAATCGCACCGAAGCCTGAACGTTTCTGGGGGTAGTCCGCCATGATGATGAACCGCAAGAGGCTCAGCCGCGTGATGGCCGTGATCGCCATCATCCTCGCGGCCTTCTTCTTGCTCTCCTCTGTGCTTGTAGGACTCGGCATGACCGGCAGCGGCTACAACCTCCTCGAGCTGTTCGGCAACCGGAACCAGCCGCAGCAGCCCGAACAGGGGCCCACCGTCCAGGACGCCATAGACGAGGCCGAAAAAGACCTTGAGAGGAACCCCAAGGACCCCGACGCCATAACGGACCTGGCGGGCCTGTACGCCCAGAACGGGCAGTACGACGATGCGGTCAAGGTACTTCAGGACGGGCGCGAGCGGGTCCCGAACAACGCCGAGATACCGGCCCTGCTAGGTGCCGTCTACGCGCAGCAGGCCGCGGGCGTGGAGCCCAAGGAGCAGAGAGAGCTCTACGCGAAGGCCGGGGACTCGTTTGCGGCCGCGGCGGAGAAGGAGGGGGAGGACGAGGACCTCTACCTGCAGGCGGGGCAGAGCTACGACCAAGCCGGCGAGCCGGCGGAGGCCATCAAGTACTACAACCGCTACCTCGACCTCGAGCCCGACGGCCAGCAATCCGAGGAGGTAAAGGACCGGATCGCGGCGCTTTTGGAGGGCGGGGAGAGCACCGCCAGCGGCCAGCCTTGATCCGCCCCGCACCGGAAGGCGTATAATGTGCAGAACGACTTTGTGGGTCACCCGTCAGGAGGAAAGATGAGCTTCGCCCTAATTCCCGGAATACCAACGTTAGGTCCTATGGAGCTGATAATCGCCCTTGTGGTGATCCTGCTGCTCTTCGGCGCGAAGCGCATCCCCGAGCTCGCCCGCGGCCTCGGCAGCGGCGTGCGCGAGTTTAAGGCCGGCACCAAAGAGGGCCAGCTCGAGGACAAGAACGACAAGAAGAAGGACGAGGAGGGCGTCACCTCCGAGGTCAAGACCGACGACGAGGCCAAGCTCGAGGACGACGCCAACGTCGAGGCCGAGAAGGCCGAGCAGAAGCGCAGCTAGGCCAGTAGGGAAGCGCCCCTAGCCCGCATGGCCGGCCGCGTAAGAATACCGCTGCGCCCGCGCGACGACGTGCGGATGACCCTGATCGAGCATCTAGGCGAGCTCAGGTCCAGGATCATCAAGATCGCCGCGATCTTTGTTATCGCCGCCATCGTTACGTGGTTTTTCCGCGAACGGCTCTTTTTCTTGCTGCTGGAGCCCGCCGGCGAGCAGTTCCAGGACAGCAGGCTGTACGTAACCTCCGTGGGGGAGCAGTTCGTCAGCGACATGAAGCTGGCCCTCTGGGGGGCTTTCGTGCTGACCATACCTGTGCTGCTCTATCAGGCCTGGGCGTTCGTCGCCCCGGCCGTGGGGGAGATGGGGCGGCTGACCACTTATATCCTCATCACGCTGGCCTCGTCGTTGTTTCTGGCGGGCGTCGCGTTCGGGTACTACTTCGTGCTGCCGGCCGGGCTGGGCTTTCTGCTCAACTGGGATACCGAACGCTACGAGACCATAATAACGCCGTCCTTCTACCTGGCGTTCACCACGCGGTTCCTGCTCGCGTGCGGGCTCGTCTTCGAGCTGCCGGCGGCCACCTACGTGTGCGCGAAGCTGGGCCTCATCGACGCCAACCTGCTCAAGAAGTACCGCAAGCACGCCGTCGTCGCAAACACCATCCTCGCGGCGGCCATAACGCCCTCGCCCGACCCGTTCACGATGGTCATGCTCGCCGTCCCCCTGATCATCATGTACGAGCTCTCCATCGTCATAGCCCGCTACGTCAACCCGACCACCGAGGTCACGGCCCACAACCTCGCCCGCGCGGACGAGGACGAAGAGGAAGACCTCGAGCCGGAGCCCCACGAAGAGGACGGGGACGAACGGGACCTGTAGGTAGAAGGTTCTGAGGTTCTAGGTTTTGAGGTATTGGGGGGATGGCTCGAAGCCGGTCCACCCGGCGATCTCGTGGCGATACGCCGGTGGCCTCGACGGATGGCTTCGAGAGACAAAGCCTAGGCGCGTACCGGCCGAACGAACGCGGCGATGCTTCTCCCCAATACCTCAAACCTAAAGCCTTAGAGCCTGAAACCTATCTCAGCCTCTGCTCGAAGCGTCGTATGGAGCGCCTGAGCAAGTCCTCCGTTAGCCCGCGGAAGAAGGGGCGGTGGGCGATCGTGTTCAGCCACGCCGGCTGGACGGCGTAGTCGGTGGCGAGCGCCATCTCCACGGTATTGGGGCCGGTCTTCTCGACGTACCAGCCGCCGGAGCCGTCCGCGCCCGCGACGTAGCGCCACTCCAGGAGGCGGGGCGGCTCGACGGCGGTGATCTCGCTGACCACCGTGTGGCTCAGGCCCGCGGCCTGCAAGACGAACGTGAGCGTCGTGCCCGAGGCTATGTCCTGCGTCTCCCGGCCGTCGGCGTCCGTCGCGCTGACGCCGCCGAGGCCGACGGCCCACTCGGGAAAGCTCTTCACGTCGAGGAGGGCGGCGAAGACCCGGTCTGCCCCGATGCCGGAGATGGAGTATCCGGCCCTGTAGGGCCGGTCCGTGTCAGCCACCGAGCAGCACGCCGGCGGTGTAGAGAAAGCCGAAGACGAGGTGCAATCCGGCCGTGCGCTTGACGACGGGGTCCAGGCGGCGCGGGGTGGAGTGGCGGGCTATGTCCCCCCAGAGCCTTAGGGCGGCGAAGATGCTCGGGTAGACGAGGGCGCAGGTGAGCGGGACGACGCCGAAGGCCATCAGCCCGCCGACCGCGACGAAGGGTTCAAGCAGGAGCAGGCGGTAGACGAGCACGCCGGCCTCCCTGCCGAAGACTATGGGGAGGGTCCGGCGGCCGCCCCTGCGGTCCGAGACGAGGTCCCTGAGGTTGTTCGCGAGGAGGATCGCGGCCACGGGGCCGCCTATGGGGAGGGCCGCGAGCGCGACGCGGGGCGGGAAGCCGGCGCCCTGCACGGCGTAGGCTATCATCACGATCAGTACTCCCATGAACACGAAGACCGCGGCCTCGCTGGCCGGCGTGTAGGCGATGGGGCGGGGGCCCGCGGAGTAGAGGTAGCCCCCGAGCGCGCAGAGGCACCCGAGCACCAGGATCGGCCACCCGCCGACGGAGATCAGGTAGATCCCGCAGAACAGCGCGAGCACGTAGAGGAAGAGGGCGCCCAAGAGCACGCTGCGGGCCGACACGCGCCCCCCGACGATGGAGCCCGCGATGCCCACGGTCCCCCTCACGTCGAGCCCGCGCCGCTCGTCGTAGTACTCGTTGAACATGTTCGTCGCCGCCTGGATGAAGAGGCTGCCGAGCAGCATCGCCACGAACGGCCCCCACGAGAAAGCCCCGTCCACCGAGGCCAGCGCCGTCCCGAACACCACCGGCACCGCCGCCGCCGTGAGGCTGAACGGCCGCGAGAGCCTGAACCACTCGGCCACCACCGACCGCCGCGCCTCAGCCAAGCGCCGCCCGACCCGCGCCCCTATACCCGAAATCGTCTCCGCACATGACCGGCCAAGTGTACCCGCGTCGCCCCCACAATTCCGGTAAAAGATACCGCCAACCGCCCCAACGCCCGAACCCCGGAAACCCGTAGCTGACGGCCGGAAGCGAGGCCGGAGGCCGAGCGGGCTGAAAGGCGCGCAGCGCCGGGCTGAGAGCTGGCGTAGCCAGCGTGCCGACAAGCTGGTATAACCGGCAATCGTGAAGGCGGGCGGCTCCATGGGTATTGCGGGCTCCCTTCTCCGGCTCGCGCGGCCCAAGCAGTGGACCAAGAACGGTTTCGTGCTGGCCGGGGTGGTGTTCGCCGGGAAGGCGTTCTCCGCTTCCCACGTTTTGGACGCGTTGCTAACTTTTCTCGCCTTCTGCCTGCTCTCTGGGGCCGTCTACGCCTTCAACGACGTGCTCGACGTCGACGAGGACCGCAAGCACCCGCTAAAGCGGCTGCGGCCCGTGGCGAGCGGCGAGGTGCCGGTGCCCGCGGCCGTAGTTTTCTCCCTGTTCCTGCTGGCCGCCGGGATGGGGCTCTGCTTCTACGTCAACTTCGGCGTGGGAGCGACGGGGCTCGCGTACCTGGCGTTGCAGGCCGTGTACACGCCGTTCTTGAAACATCTGGCGATCCTCGACGTCATGAGCATCTCTGCGGGTTTCGTCATAAGGGCCTTGGCCGGCGTTGCGGCTGTGAACAGCCCTATCTCGCCGTGGCTGATCGTCTGCACCGGCCTCCTCACGCTCTTCCTCGGCTTCTCCAAGCGCCGCCACGAGCTCGCAACCTTGGGGGACGGCGCTGTCGTTTACCGGAAAAATTTGCGGGACTACTCCGTGCCGATGCTCGACGAGATGATGAACATCATGATCTCGGCCACCATCATCGCCTACACGCTCTACACCTTCACCGTCTACGAGCGGAAGGACGAGATCTTCATGATGGCGAGCATCCCGTTCGTGGTCTACGGCGTCTTCCGCTACATGCTCCTCGTCCACCGCGACGGCGGCGGCAACCCCGACACCCTGCTCCTCGCGGACCGGCCCCTGCAGATCTCCCTCCTCCTCTGGCTCGTCGTGGTCGGCGTGACCATCTACTTTCTCTGAGGATGGAGAAGCTCGGCAAGAACCTCGTCCTCGCCGTCGTACTCGGCGTCGCGGTGTTCGCGGCCCTGTCCGTCTTCGCCGACTTCGGCAAGGTAAGCGCCGCCCTCTCGGGCTTCGAATTGGCCCTGATCCCGGCCGTCCTGGGCCTCGTCTCCCTCTCCTACGCAGGCCGGTTCGTCCGCTGGCTCTACTACCTCAAGGTACTCAAAGTCTCCGTCCCGCTCGGGACGAACGCGGCGATCTTCGCGGCAGGCCTCTCCATGACCATCTCGCCCGGCAAGCTCGGCGAGGTCCTGAAGTGCGTCTTCGTCCGCCAGGCCTCCGGAGCCCCCATAGCCCGCACGGCGCCCGCGGTCGTCGCCGAGCGGGCCACCGACGGCACCGGCATGGTCCTCTGGGGCTTTATCGGGGCGTTCGCCCTCAATGTGCCCCCCTGGACGATGCTCGCCTTCCTCG
>DASYWA010000055.1:0-3973 GCA_035936475.1 Rubrobacter sp.
GCCCGGGGCGTCTGCAGTATCGATGAAGTCGTCCCCTTCGCCGCCGTAGAGGAGATCGTGGGAGGCCGGGGCGTTCGGCGCCAGCTCGGTGGGGAGGTCGTAGGCGGCGTAGAGGGCGTCGTCGCCCGCTCCGCCGTACACCTCGTCGGCGCCGGCCTCGCCGACCAGCAGGTCGTCGCCGTCGAAGCCCTGCAGGAGATCGTCGCCGTAGCCGCCGATCACGGCGTCGTCCCCTCCGGCGCCCGCGAGTCCATCGGGGCCGTCCGTGCCGACGATGCGCTCGCCGAGGCCGACCGTCCCTCCGTCGCCGTCCTCGCAGAAGGAGACGCTAGCCTCGAGGGTCCTGTCCTCGTCGAGCTTCACAGCTCCGAAGTCCTTTACCACGCGGTACTCGGGGCCGAGCGCGCTGGCTCCGGTCGGCGGGCCCTGCACTATGCGCACCGGCGACAACGTTATAGGCTCTATGCCTGGCGGCACCGGCCTCGGCCCCGGGGGGAACTTGGGCCCGGTCACGGTGCCCGTGTAGAGGCCGTCGCCGTCGGGATCGGCGAGCGGCGTCGTGGACAACCCCTCGCCCCCCGTGAGGCCCAAGAAAGTCGCATCGACAGGCGACGGTGTCCTCGGGCTCGTCACGCCCCGGAGGCACA
The DNA here is from genome assembly GCA_035936475.1 of Rubrobacter sp. Lineage (GTDB taxonomy): Bacteria > Actinomycetota > Rubrobacteria > Rubrobacterales > Rubrobacteraceae > Rubrobacter_D. The sequence goes on from DASYWA010000055.1 coordinate 648, forward strand.
GCCTCCTGTAGAGGTTCGGGCCGGAGGGCTACAGGGGGCTCATGGAGGGTCTCGCCGGACGCCCGGCGCTCGTCACGCTCGTCAGGACGCTCGCCGCGGCAGAGGTCGCCCTGGGCCTCTGGCTGGCCCTCCGGCAGTACGGGCGGGAGTAGTAGGCGTCGTGGGGCCCACCCACGCGGCGTTCTCGCCCAACGCGGCTTTTCTCGCCGCAGAGGGCGCGTGCGACCTACCTACGGAATCGTCCGCGCTACCGGCCGACGCCGGACCCGCGCCTTTGGGCTCCTTCTGTTCGGGACCCGCGCGGGATGACGACTGGTCTCACCGGCAGACGCGCGCCCTCTGACGAAGCAAGGGTAGGAGCCCCCCGACCGCGCCACCCGTGCGGGACCCGGAGGGGGCGCGGCGTGCCGTGAACGACGCCGCATCCCCGACCGTCAGGCGCAGAACGCGCGACGACACGGGGTGCGGACGTGGGTTGCGGAGGCGGGACAAGGGATGGCCCAAGAAGCGCGGTCGCCGTTCACTTCAGCGCGCGCTGCGCCAGGGGAAGCAGATACCACAGCAAGACGGTCCCACCCGCTACCAAGGCCGTGGCCACCGCGGCCGTCGTGACCCCGTAGATAAAGTCGACCACGAGAAAGATCACGCAGCCTACGGCGACCGCCAGGCACAAAGACCCCGCGATGACGAGCCTGTTGGCCAGCCGCAGCGGCTGTGACCTGCGTGCTGCCGCCACAGCAGCCGGTGCTGGGCGGTCGGGGCGACGAAGAGTATCGTGGCGAAGGCTGTGGAGAGCAGCGCGGCAAAGTAGACGTCTATCTGGTATTCCGCAAGTTCCGTAAAGCGTCGCGTGAAGGCCACGGTAAGAAGGAAGGCGAACAAAACCTGCACGCCCGGCAGGATGACCCTGATCTCCTGCAAAAGCTCGTTGGCCTCGCGGATGCGTTCCTCTCTCTTCCTGTTCCTGCCCTTGTCCGGCATCTCTGACCCCCGACCGTTGTTCCGACGACGAAACCTCCTCACCTCCGGGCGCCACGGCCCCTCGGGCGGGCTCTACCCCGAACGTTTCGCCTATGATTTTCGTCGTCCCTTCCGCATCGGCGTTGCGCGGTCCTACGCGCGCAGCGCGCGAAACGCGGCGGCCTCCCACAACCCAACCTTCCACTTCGCGGGTCTCGTGCCGTCCTTCGCCCGGCGCCTACCCTCGCGCGGGCTGCACGCCCGGCCCCTCATCCTTTTCCCTCGGTCGCGTCTGCGGCGCGCTTGCCGTAGAGCTTCGTGAGCGGCGTGTCGGTCGCGCCGTGGGCAACGACGGAGGCGACGATTACGAGGCTACCGGCGGTCCAGACCTCCTGGACGCCCGTCTCCCTTAGCGCGTGGGCGGCATAGTAGAGGGCCGCGGCTCCCACAGGCCCGAACCAGCCGAGAAAGAGGATGTCTTTCGTCGTCCCGAGCGGCCCGAGGAGGGGACGCAGCAAGAACGCGGCCGGCATCCGTCTGAAGAGGAGCACCGCCGCGGCGAAGAGGAGGCCGCCCCAGCCGAGGTCCAGCCACCCCTGCCACGGCAGCGCCATCCCGAGCAGCACGAAGACGGGCAGGTCGAAGAAGCGCGTTATCGCCTCCTGCACGTCCTCCTGGCGCTCCTTGGCGTCGCTGGCGCCGGTCGCGTTGAAGGCCATCCCCGCCACGAACGCGGCCAGGACGGCGTTCGTGCCGAGAAGCTCGGAGACGCCGAGCACGGTGAGCGTCAGGGCGAGGCTGACGGTCAGCAGGGAGGTCTTCTCGAGGGTCTCGCGGGCCTCGGCCCACGCGAGCCCCTTGCCGGCCAGGTACCCGATCAGGGCGGCGACCACGGCCCCGCCGACGACCTCCCACAGGACCGTGCGGGTAAGCCAGTAGCCCAGGACGTACTCCTGGGGCGGCGTCAGCACCAGGATGGGCAGGAAGACGAAGGGGAGGGCGAGCCCATCGTTCCACCCCGACTCGGCGGAGATGGCGTGCCTGAGGCGCGCGGGAAGATTCCTCTCGGCCACCCCGCCCGTGACGATCGTGCTGGCCACTACCGGGTCCGTCGGGGTGACCACCGCCCCGAGGAGGACGCTCACCCAGAAAGGCAAGCCTAAGATAAAGTACGCTAGCAGGGAGCACGCGGCCCACATGAGCGGCATGAGGAGTCCGAGCAAGACCAGCAGCAGTCCGCCGTTGCGCAGGGAGTACCGCTCGGGAAGCCTGAGGGCGACGCCCATAAGCGCGACGGCGAGTGTTGCGAGCGCCGCGTACTCGAGGATGGTCTGCTGATCGCCGAAGTGGGCGAGGTTCACGAGGTCTAAGGCGGCGGGCCCGATAAGGGCGCCAGCGAGGAGGGCGAAGAGGGGCTCGGAGAGAATTCCTTTCTCGTGGATCAGGCCGGCGAACATTCCGAGCAGGAGGAGCAGGCCTCCAACGGCCGCCAGCGCCACGAACGCCTCGTGTGCCGTCACCCTTCCCTCCGCGCGGTAATCCGGGCGACGCGAGCGCCGTCGGTCTCGTCCACGCGCAACGCGTACCCGCCCAGGTTGATCTCGTCGCCGGCCTCGGGCTCGCGCCCCAGGGCGCCGAGCACGGCGCCGCCGATGGTGCCGTAGCGTCCGTGCTCGAAGTTCGCGCCCAAAGAGTCGTTGACGTCGCGGACGGCCTGAACGTCTTGCGGTTCGTATGGAGCCAGCCGCACGTACTCTGCGTAGTAGCGTCCGTGCTCCCGGATCTCTTCTTCTCTACCGACATCGTCGTGCACGTCGGTCACCCCCGGTTCGCGTCCTCTTGCAGGACGGGGGCCGACGCGTCCAGGGAGCGGGGAGGAGGACGCGACGACCTCCGATCTTCCTTCGAGCTTAGTTCCCTTCCGTTGCCGCACCGTTAACGGGGGACGAAGGTTCCGTTAAGAAAGGCCACGAGCGCGGCTCCGGGGCCACGGCTCCGGGGACGGGGTTCGCGAGCCTTGACGCAACCTTTACGATCCGCGCCCCCGGCCTTACGGTAGGCCAACAAGCGGAGGGTACGCTTGGCGTCGTAGGCGCCGATCGCGGAGAGGACGCGGAGGGGAGCGGCGGATGCACCAGGAAGGGCGACCTCTGTGCCCGGAGGGGGTCGACGCCGTGGTGGGGATGCCACCCGCGATGCTGGAGCGCGCCGAGGAGGGGGCGGACGGCGAGCTGTCGGCCAGGCAGCTGGAGATCATCCTGCTGCTGGCCGCCCGCGGCCTCTCCAACGGCCGCATAGCCTCCTCCCTGCACATCTCCCAGGCCACCAAGCGCCACCTGGCCAACGTCAACATGAAGATGGGGGTC
>DASYWA010000056.1:0-5275 GCA_035936475.1 Rubrobacter sp.
GCCAAAGCCAGCGTGCTGCGACGATCGAGGGGAGGAGCCGGTGTAGAATGCCGGCGGTAGCGCCGAATGGTGACAGGTATGCGGGATTCAGTCCGCAAGAAGAAGATCGCAGGCTTCTGGGCCCTGGGACTTCTCGCGCTGCTTCTGGTGGGTTGCGGGGAGGATAGGCCCCCCCAGCCCGACGAGGTCTTGACGGGGGAGCCGGTTCCAGCCCACACCAGGGAGATCGTCGTCACCAGCGACGACGAGGCTCTGCCGGAGGGCTGCCGCCCGAGGCGGGTGGCCGGGCTCCTGATCCGCTTCCTCGACGCCTTCAACCAGGGCCGCCAGGACGAGCTCTCCAGCGCGTTTTTCGTGTCTGATGGGCCGAGCCCGCCGGACTTCTCGTCGGCGGACTACCGCCCCTGGTCCTGGTACTCCTCCAGCGAGATCGGCGACGACGGCACCGTGAGGCGCAACTTCACGACCTCGGACCAGGGCGCGTTGCTCCGGTATTTCGCCAGGCGCCACCGGCAGGGGGAGAGCATGCGCCTCTTGAAGGTAAGCCTCACCCAGACGGGCCTCCTGGAGAGCGAGAGGAACGTCGGCTTCGTCTTCGTCGCCACCCGCGAGGCGCCCGACCTGCCCGAGGACCTCGGAGGGCCGGCCGGCATAGCCTACGGCAAGGGCTCCCTCAATTGCGACAACCTGCGCATCTTCACCTGGACGATGGACATGAGGACGCAAGAGAAGAGGACGGAGCGCGAGGCCGCCGACTGGCTCTGCGCCGAACCGCCGGGGTGGCGACCGGGCGAGGCCGTCGTGGCGTGTATGTGAAAGGCCCCAGGCCTCAGGTATAAGGCTTCGGGTTGCGCGCTTTGGGTTCCCGAGATCCGGGTGCCCAAGAGCGGGCGTAGGGCCGCGGGATCTCCGCAAAGCTCCTCCCAAACCCCTCGAAATCTTCCGCCTGAAGCCTACAAGATCAGATGCAGGTCCCCGAACTCGTGCCAGAGGTAGCCCCGTTCGAGCGCTTCCGCGTAGGCGACCCCGAGGTGCCCGCGACCGGCCACGGCTTCGAGCATCCAGAGGTGGGTGGAGCGCGGTTCGTGCAGGCCGGTGAGCATCGCGTCCACGGACTTGACGCCTCGTTCGGGCGTGACGATTCGGTCCGTCCAGCCTTCTCCCGGGTGCGTCACCCCGTCTGCGCCGGTCACGGTCTCAAGGGCCCTTACGACGGTGGTTCCGACGGCCACTACCCTCCGGCCCGAGTCCCGCGCCGCGTTGACGAGCCGGGCGGTGGCGGCGGGGACCCTGTAGAACTCCTCGTAGGGCGGTTCGTCCTCTTCGAGGCTGGCGACGCCGGTGTGCAGGATCAGGGGCGCCACCTGAACGCCTCTCGCCACGAGCCGCGTGATGACCTCAGGCGTGAACGCCCGCCCGGCCGAGGGCATCTCGGCGCTGCCCTTCTCCGTCGCGTAGACGGTCTGGTAGTAGCGCGAAGGCCACTCCTTCCCGACGTGGCGGTACCGGATCGGGGCCCCGTACCAGTCGAGATACTCGTTAAAGCTGAACGGAAGGTCGAGCGTAGAGACCCAGAGCCGGTTCTTTCTGCCGACATGATCCCGTTTCTCGGCGCGAAAAGGGGTATGGAGGGAGGCCCGGCCGCCCTCCGGCAGCCCCAGCGTCTCCCCCGGCTCACCGTCGAAAAGAGGTTCAAGGTTTTCCGTTCGGAGCTCGACGGTCCACAGGCCCGCCGGGAGGCGGGTGGAGAGGTGGAGGGTGAGCGGCGAGCCGTCGGCGCGGGTGGCCGGCAGGGCGGCGTTCATGGTGCCGCTGGTATTGACGACGAGAACGTCGCCGGCTTGGAGGAAGTCGGGGAGGTCCCGGAAGCCGGCGTGGACGATGCGGTCGTCTTCCCGGTACGAGGTCAGCAGACGGACTTCGTCGCGGGCCAGGCCGCGGGCCTCCGGCGGCTCGGCGGCTTCGAGCTCCGGCGGGAGTTCGAAGTCCAGGTCATCGGGGAACTGGTCTGGTATCTGTCGCAAGGTTTTCATTCGCTCTCCTTTGGGGTCTGGAACAGCGTGAGCTGGAGGCCGTCGGGGGTCCGCAGCCGGCGGTTGAAGTCTCCCCACGGGGTGACTACCGGCTCGCCCACGGCCTCAGCACCCTTCTCCTCGAGGGATGCGGCCGACGTTTCGATGTCCGGCACCTCGAAGGCCAGCCTCACCGGGCCGGGGGCGCTCTCCCCGACCTCCACCCGGTCTACGTGCTCCGCCTGGGGGCGGTCCAGGAGCTCGACGGTGGCGGGGCCCGCGGAGAAGATGATCCCGCGCCCCTCCGGCCCCTCCCACCCCTTGACGACGGAGAGCCCAAGCCCGTCTCCGTAGAGCGTCGCGGCCCCGTCGAAGTCGTCCACCGTGAGCGCTACGCGCAGCTCGCGGATTCCGCCGGCGGGTCCTTCGGGTCCCTCTTCGGACCCCTTGATGTCCCTGGCCACGTACCGGCCGCTGGGCAGGTCGCCGGTCAGGAGTTCGACGATACCGGGCACGCTCTCTTCGGGGAGGGGACGGTCGCTTATGTCCTCGTCGGGGAAGGCCTCCTGGTGCATCCGGGTGCGCATGTCGCCAGGGTCTACCTTGTAGACCCGCCACTGAGGGTTCTCGGCGGCGAGGATGTTCGAGAGCTGCTCCAGGGCGGCCTTGCTGGAGCCGTACCCGCCCCAGCCCTCGTAGGGCTCGACGGCGGCGTCGCTCGTGACGTTGACGACGCGCGCGTCGGGCCTCAGCTCGTCTCGCACGGCCTGGATCAGCGCGAGGGGGGCGATCACGTTCGTCCTGTAGACCTCTTCCAAGACTTCCAGCGGGTAGTCCAGAAGCGCCGGCTGGGGGCTCGGGCCGAGGACGCTCGCGTTGTTCACGAGCACATCCAGGCCCCCGGCCTCCCTGGCCGCGTCCGCGAGCCGGCGCCTGTGGGCCGGGTCCGTGACGCTGCCGGGGACGGCCACGACGCTCGTGTGTTCGGCGAGCTCGACGCGGGCCGACCCGAGATCCTCCCCGCCCCTGGCGTCGATGATGAGCGCCCAGCCGTTTTCGGCCAGCCTGCGGGCCAGCGCGAGGCCGAGGCCGCGAGAGGCGCCGGTGATGAGGGCCGTGCGTCTCGCTGAACGGTTCATGGCGAATCCTCCTGTTTTGTTAGCCGTCGCAGACGCCGCAGGAGCTTCCGGGCGCGGCCCGTGCGGCGGGCCAACTCCCACCCGATGGCGGACGGGAGAGAAGCGCGCCGCTTGAGATCTCCTCCAGACCCGCTTGCGGCCCGGGCTTTCGCGGCGTCTTGCAGGAGTTCCCGGCGGCTTAGGTGGGACGCTTCTATGGCCTTCCAGTCGTACATCCCGCGCTCCTCTGCTCCCTGTTGGTACGCAGAGATCATGCCTCTCGGGCGGGCCGCCGGCATCGCGCGGAAGGACGGATTTCGGACCTGTACGGAGGTACAGGCGACGGTCGAGACCGGAAGCTAGGAGGGGGCGTCCACGAGGCCCCGCTCGGCGGCGATTACGGCCGCCTCGGTGCGGTTGTCGGCGCCGAGCTTCGCGAGGATGGAGCCGACGTGGAACTTGACGGTGCGCTCTGAGATAAAGAGCCGTTCTGCGATGGCGGCGTTCTTGAGGCCCCGGGCAAGCAGTGCCAGGACCTCGAGTTCGCGGGGGGTCAGTAGGGTGGTCTCCTCCGGGTCTTCGCCGATGCGCCCCAGCAGACGGTTCGTGACGGCGGGCCCGAGGAGGGACCCTCCCGCGTGGACGGTTCTGACGGCGGAGAAGATGTCTGCGCGGGAGGCGCCCTTGAGCAGGTAGCCGCGGGCGCCGGCGCGCAGGGCGCCGAGGATGCGCTCGTCGGTGTCGTAGGCGGTAAAGACGACGGTCCGGGCAGACGAGCCCGCTCCCTGCAGCCTCCGTAGCGCCTCCACGCCGTCCACGTTCGGCATCTCGAGGTCCAGCAGGATCACGTCCGGGTCGAGCCGCTCCACGAGCCCGACCACCTCTTCGCCGTCGGAGGCCTCGCCGACCACCTCGAAGTCCGGCTGGGTGCCGAGGACCGCGACGAGGCCCTCACGCAGCACCGGGTGGTCGTCGGCGACGAGGAGCCGGATCTTATCCACCCGCAACCCCTTCCAGCGGCAGAGTCGCCTCGACACGGGTCCCTGTTCCCGATCTACTGTCGACCCGCAACGCGCCGCCGAGCGCCTCCACCCTCTCCCTCATGCCGACGATCCCGTGCCGGCCTTCCGGCACCCCCGACGGGTCGAATCCCCGGCCGTCGTCCTCGATGAGGAGGCCTACCGTTTCGGGAGCGGAGACGAGCCGGACGGCCACGCGCCGGGCCTCCGCGTGACGGGCGACGTTGTTAAGGGCCTCCCCGCAGACGCGGTACAGGGCGGCCTCGACGCCGGGGGGGAGCGGGCGGCTGCCGTTGACCGCCCTGAACCTCGTTGGTACCCCCGTCTCGGACTCCCACCGGTCCACGAGGGCCTTCAGCGCCTCCGGCAGGGAGCGGTCCTCCAAGGGGGCCGCGCGCAGGTCGAGGACGGATCGGCGGGTTTCGTCGAGGTTCGAGCGGGTGAGCGAGAGGGCGCGGGCGAGGGCGGCGCGGACCTTCTCGGGGTCCGCGTCCTTTTCGAGGAGCGCCTCGGCGGATTCGATCTGGAGCCCGGTGGCCGTGAGGTTCTGGGCGAGGGTGTCGTGGATCTCGCGCGCCAGCCGGTTGCGCTCCTCGACGGCCCCGAGGCGGGCGCTCCGCTCGAAGAGCCGCGCCCGCTCGACGGCGATGGAGAGGAGATCTCCGACGGTGTTGAGGAGCTGGAGGTCTTCGGGGCCGAGGCCGCGCCACGCCGGGCTCGCTACGTTCATCACCCCGAGCTTCTTCCCCCCGGCGTAGAGGGGGATGCTCGCGTGGTAGCGGAGGCCGTCGGTGCCGTCCACGAGGCCGTTCAGCCGGCTGCAGGTCAGAACGTTCACGTTTGCCGCGCCCTCAAGGTCGCCCTTTTTGTAGGTGTCGAGGCAGTAGCAGTAGCCCGAGCCGTCCATGCGACGGGGCTCGTCCGCGAGAACGGGGGGGAGGTTCAGGGCGGCGGCCAGGTAGGGCTCCGGCGAGGATTCCTGGATAAGCCAGATCCAACCGGTGCGCAGGCCGAGAAGCTCGGCCACCTGTGAGAGCGTGAACCGGAGCGCCTGGTCGAGGTTGACCGAGCGGTTGAGCTCGCGGGCGATCCCGTTGAGCACCGACAGCTCGTGGTTGAGCCTCCG
>DASYWA010000057.1:0-18588 GCA_035936475.1 Rubrobacter sp.
AGTTGGACTCCTTGGTCTATATACACCCGCGATCAACCAAGGCAATGACCCGCGCCATGTGTACAACCTGAGGGGTTGCAGGGTGCAAGATTACGTATCTTTATCCAACACCACAACATGTAGCGATAGCCGATGGTGCCAGAACGGGGCTATCAGCTTTTTCTGGCCGCATAGGACCGGAGCTATGCAGGATGCTGCATCCGAAGTTCCGAGAAGACCTGTTCCACGCACTTGGGTGAATAGCGTATAGCGCCGGTCCTATAGGGTCAATTTGTTATGTACAGATAAGAAAGGTATTGTGAGGAGCGTACATAAGAAAAGGAGCGGATTGTACGGGTAGAGAGTTAGCTCCCTACCCTTCGTCCAGCGGCTCCAGGCTTCATGTCCACCATCTCCCTCATCGATTCATCGCCAGTTCATCACCCCCGCTACACTATTAGCGACGCAGCTTCCGGGAAGGAGAGGAAGGCTGAGATGAAAGACTCCAAGCCTTCTAGCCCCAGCGAGGAACGGCAGGACGAGAAGTGGTACGACAGGACACGCTACCTGGTCCTCTTTTTCGTGGGAGGCATAGCGCTCTTCGGACTCGTTATGGGATTGATACTGGACTGGTACATCGACCCCCAGACTTCCACTCAGAAGAAGGACTTGGTCCAAGCGCTAGGTCTGATCACAGCAGGGGTGGCAGGTGCCGTCGGCATCTTCTTCACATGGAGAGGGCAGAGGCTTGCTAGGGAAGCACAAGAGGACAACCAGAGAAATACTCAGGAGCAACTCAGACTCAGCCGACAAACCCAAGAGCAGAATCAGAAGAGCACCCAAGTACAACTTGAGAACGCCCAAGAGGAACTGCGGCTCACTCGGCAGGGACAGATCACGGAACGCTTCACGCGAGCCATCGACCAACTCGGGAGCGAGAAGCTAGAGATACGCCTCGGAAGTATCTACGCTCTCGAACGGATTGACAAGGAGTCTCCTGAGAGGGCTTACCATGGCACGGTCATGGAAGTCCTGACAGCCTACGTTCGTGTGAACTCTCGCTCTCGCTGGGAACCCGAGGAGGCTTCTACCCCAACCTCGGCGTCTTCGCTCGAAGACCACACAGATAGCCTAGCGATCCTAGACGTTCTCAAACGCCGCGAGGAGGAGCGCGTACCCGAGGCACACCACGTAAGGATCAATCTCAGCCGGGCCCACCTCCAAAGAGCCTACTTCCAAGGAGCCGACCTCCAAGGAGCCAACTTCGCAGAAGCCAACCTCCAAGACGCCTACCTCAAAGGAGCCTACCTCAAAGGAGCCAGCCTCCACGAAGCCAACCTCCAAGGAGCCTATCTCCAAGGAGCCAGCCTCCAAGGAGCCAGATATCTGCTTCAGTGGCAGATCGAGTGGACAGTAGGTTCCAATGAGACCTCGCTACCGGACAGCCTCAACCGACCTGAGTGGTGGAGCTATAGTATCGAAGAGCAGAAAAAAATCATCCGAGAACGCCTCAGCCGGTAGAGGCCGCCTTAGACTTCCGAGAACCCGGATAAGGCGGAGTTCGGAGAACACCCCTTCTACGAGGTTGACCGAATAGGGGCAAGAGAAAGGGGGAGCTAGTCTCCCCCTAGACAGACGTGCGGCTTTGGTTAGCTGCGGCGCACGATCCCCAAGGCCATGATGCCCGTGGCTACGAGCAGGCCAAGCGACACGATGCTAAACGCCGCCGATGCGGGGCCGCCGGTCTCCGGCAACACCGAGGCCGAAGCGGTCGACGTGGCCGTCGCGCTGGCCGAAGGACTAGGGGAGCCGCTGTCGGACGGCAAAGGGGTCAAGGGGCCGCCCGTCGCGCTGGATATCGGGCTGGCGGTCGCGGTAGGACTGGCGGGGGCTTCACCGCTAGAGTAAGCATCTGCCTCGGCTTGCGTGGCGAAGCACCGCAAACTTCCCTCCCCTGGGTCTCCGGCAAGGGTAGCGACGAAGGGGGCCTCGTCTGGGCAGCCGTAGGGGTTGCCGGTTCCGGCTTCGAGGGGGACGCCTTGCGCCAGAACAGTAGGCGCGAACACCAGCGTTGCGACCATAGCTAGGGCCGCCAACAGCAACACTTTCCTCAAGGTTCCCCCTTCGGTAGATCTACCCTCCGAATGCTATGTCAGGCACGAGGTGGCGTCTGGGTCAAGAGCAGACGAGGGTCCGAAAGGACCGGAGCCCTGACGCGCTAGGCCCCGTCCCCCATTAGGAGGGCATGACCTCCCGCGCCACTTGTGCCAGCGCCGAGACGGTGCTACACTGTAGTAACCTATTACAGTAACTACAAAGGAGGAGATATCTACGTTAGGCGCACTATGAGCAGGGGGCGGGGGCCTTACTTCCAGCTTGTGCGCTCCTACAGGGAGGGCGGCAAAGTAAAGCAAGAGATCCTCGTCCACCTGGGCACACACGAGAGGCCCGAGGACGCATTGGCCGCGTGGCCCGCGGAGGTCGAGCACCTCAGGAAGATAGGGAGAAAAGGCCAAGCCGACAAGCTCGAAGCGAACCTAGAGAAGCTCGAAGAACTGATCAGAGCGGATGAGGGGAAAGGATAGAGATGGCGGACCAAAGAGAGCGCCGTAGGGGCGAGGATTCTAGTCACCACCAGGGAAGGAATGACGGTGCGTTTGGTTACCGGGAGGGCACCATAAACAACCACGGTACCAGGACCGCAATCCTCTACGTCCGCGTCTCCACCGACGAGCAGGCACGGAGCGGTTACTCCCTTGCACAGCAGATCGAAGCCTTGAGGGACTACGCTGTCACGGAGGGTTATGAGGTCCTGGAGGCCATCTCTGACCCCGGCCAGAGCGGTGCGAGCCTGGAGAGGCCCGGTATGGACCGTGTGAGGGACCTCGTGGCCGCGGGCGGAGTCTCTATGGTGTTGGCACAGGACCGCGATAGGTTCGCCCGCGAACCCGCTTATCACTACATGCTAAGGCGTGAGTTCGAGGAGCACGGCACGAAAATCCGGGCCATCAACGATAGGGGAGACGAGAGTCCGGAAGGGGAACTCACAGACGGCATCCTCGACCAACTCGCCAAGTTCGAACGAGCAAAAATAGCGCAGCGCACGCGGCGCGGGAAGCTGCGGCGTGCCCGGGAAGGCAAAGTCGTTCCTACCCGCACGCCGGACTACGGCTTCAGATACAACGCCGCCCGCGACAACTACCTGGTGCACGAGGAGGAGATGCGGATCGTGCAGCGCGTGTTTCGTATGGTCGGTGCGGAGGGCCGGCCCATGAATGCCGTCAAGAAGACATTCGACCGAGAGGGGGTACCCACGCCGGGTGGCGCTAGGTTCTGGTATCAGACGTACCTACGAAGGATGATCCTCGACGACGTTTACAGGCCGCATACCTTTGAAGAAGTCGCCGAGATGGTGGCCCCAGAGGTTTCCGTGCGCCTTGACCGGGATAGATGCTACGGCATCTGGTGGTTCAACCGGCGGCGCAGAGTTGAAAAACAGGTTGTAGAGATAGTGGAGAGCGGGCGACGCTACAGGCGGAGGAGCAAGAACACGATGAAGCCGCCAGAGGAATGGATTGCGGTACCCGTGCCGGACCCGGGCGTCCCTAGAGAATGGGTGGACGGTGCCCGCGAAGCGATCAAGGGTAACCACAGGGCCCCGTCCTCAAACAGGAGATTCTGGGAGCTTACTGGCGGCCTTCTCTACTGCGGAGGCTGTGGGCACACGATGCGCCAAGATGCCAGGGTGCGGAAGGACGGCGCGTGGTTCTACTACAGGTGTTCGCACCGCTGGCACAACGGCCGAGATGCTTGCCCGGACGGTAAGAGCTTCAACGTCAAGAAATTAGAACCACCAGTGTGGCAGTTTGTCTCCGATCTACTCAGCGATCCATCCAGGCTACGCGCTGGCCTCGACGCAATGATGGACCGGGAGCGCAAAGGGATGAGCGGAGATGCTGGCCAAGAAGCAAAGGTGTGGCTCGACCGGCTTGCGGAGGCAGACACTATGCGTCGTGGCTTCCAAGAGCAAGCGGCAAAGGGGTTAATGACGCTGGAGGAGTTGGAAGAGCGGCTGAAGGAGATAGACGAGGTCCGCGAGACTGCCCGTGCGGAGCTGGCTACCTTAGAAGGAAGCCGCCAACGCCTAGAAGAGTTGGAGCACGACCAGCAAACCCTCATGGACCGTTACGCTGGCGCGGTGCCTAACGCCCTCGATAACCTCATCCCGGAGGAGCGCCACCGGATATACAAGATGCTCAGGTTGAAGGTTTTGGTGTATCCGGACGCCCGGCTTCAGGTCAGTGGCGTTCTTGGGACCGATCAGGAAGTTTGTATTTTTGAGCCGCTATCGAGGCGTCCACGGAGCCCGAGTCCGCGGCGACGCGTCGGATCCTGCCCTTGATCATCCGCCGCTCCTCCTCGTCCCTGGCCTCCCCGTAGAGCCGCCTCAACCGACCCCCCTCTTCGCCGAGGTCCCGGGAGAGCGAACTGAGCCCCTCAACGGAAGCCCCCTCCAACCCCCGCTCGAACTCCTCCTCGCCAGAAGACATCGCCCACTCCAGAGACAGGGGGCCGGGCACCGAACGCCCGCCGGACACGAGCTCCTCGGGCTCCACCCCGAGCGCCAGCGCCAGCTTGCGCAACGTGCCGAAGTGGGGGCGCCCGATCCTGCCGCTCTCGATCCCGGAGACCGTCGTCGGGCTTACCCGGGCCTCCACGGCCAGCCGCGCCTGCGTCCACATCCGCCGCTCCCGGATCTCCACCAAGTTCCTGCCGACCAGACCGTCCCGCATGCCAATCCTCTCTGTCCTCGACGCCCATACTCTAACATAAAATTGTAAATTTTTCGCGAAATTCACGAAAATATTGTCCGAAAACTGTTGACAAACTGTAAAACGAGGTATAATGGGCGCGCAAGAAGAGGAAGGCTCCCGGGGGGAGCCGGGAAGAGAAGGAGGTTATGGCGATGGCATTGAGTCCTTTCCGGGGTCGCGGGTTCTACGACATGCAGGCCGAGATGAACCGGATGTTCGACGAGATGTTTGGGGGGCTCGCGCGGGTAGGCGGGCGCCAGCAGGGTTCGCAGCCGATGCAGTGGGCTCCCGCGCTCGACGTGCTGCACGAGGACGGGGACGTCGTGGTGCGGGCCGAGTTGCCCGGCGTGAAGCAGGAGGACGTGGACGTCACGCTGCACCGCGGGGTGCTCACCATCAGCGGCGAGCGCAAGGCCGAGGAGAACCGTGAGGGTTCGGGGTTCTTCGTGCGGGAGCGCAGGTACGGCTCGTTCCGCCGCAGCATGACGCTGCCGGAGAGCGTCGACGAGGACGCCATCAACGCCCAGTTCCAGGACGGCGTGCTCGAGGTGAGGATCACGGGCGCTGCCGCGGTCCAGGAGCCCAAGCGGATCCAGATCGCGGGCGTGGCAGGCGGGGCCTCGGAGAACGGCAACTCCGAGAACTAGGAGCCGCGTACGAGGGAGGCGAGGGGCCGGTGATGAGCCGGCCCCTTCGCTTTGCCCGAAGTCCTTGCGCTACACTGGCGCGGTATGGAGGACCGGCGCATACGCGAAGAGCGCGCCCGGATCGAGGCCGAGTACCGAGAAGTCCTCAAGAGCTCCGTGGAGTTCGAGAAGAAGATCCGCAACCGCTGGCGCGAGAAGAACCGGGAGAAGAACCGCCGGATCTCCGAGCTAGAACAACGGGTCGGCGAGCTGGAGAACAGGTTGGAAGAAGGCTCTTAAGCTTTTGGGTTTCGAGGCAGCAGGCTGCGGGATCGCCGCGCCCCGGACGAGGCCTCGGCCTTGCCTCAAGACCGACCGAAACGCCGTCCACGCTAACGGACGACGCTGCTCCGGTCGACCCGCGCCAGCCGAGGGACCTAAGAGCCTTAAAGACTAACCCCTGTGCTCGCCGGGGCGGGGCTCGTGGCTCATGTCCGGGGCGGCGGTCATGTTGCCGGGCGAGCCCGAGTTGGTCTCCGGCTCCTCGACGTGAAGAAGGGCGTCGTCGAGGGTCTCCTCGTCGGTGGGGTAGGGGAGGTCCAGCCTGGAGGCGAGCGCCCGGTCGATCTCCTCGTCCGGGAGGACTCGAACTTCTTGCTCGGCTTGGGAGAGGTCTTCCCCGCTCATGCTCGACGCCAGGTCGTTCAGCATGAGGGCGATGAGCTTGCGCTCTTTCGTGCTGCGGTCGGCCATCGGTACGCTCCTCTGGGGTTGGTGTGGGGGATTATCTACCATCGCGCGGGGTCCTGCGGTGGGGTTCTCTTCACCGCGGCGTTCGGGTGGGCCTAATCCGCCTTCCACGCGTTCGGCGATCATGGCCGCGTAGAGGCGCTGGCCCGGGGGCTGGAGGTGGACGCCGTTGGAGACGAAGAGCTCGGGGCGGCCGGCGGAAGCCGAGTACCAGTCGACCAGCTCCGCCTTCGGGCGGGACGTCCAGGCCGGGGCGGGTGACCATGAAGACCGGCCAGTGCCAGAGGTAGATGCCGTAGGAGCGCTCTTGATGACGTGCTGGACCTCTGACCCCACCCCAGGCGTTGTGGCGCCCGGCGGCGAGGGACGCAATATGTTGCGCGTTTTTCTCCCCCCTCATCTCTAAGGAAGGCGAATCGTAGCACCGATCATGGAGGGCATCACCCGGAATCGGGGGGATTTATTCTGCGTCTTTGGGGCCGCCCTGGGGGGCGGCTATCTCCCTCTTGAGCGCCTCCACCTCTTCGTCTATGCCGGCGAGGTCTTCGCCCGCGCGGGACATGCGGGCGTGCTCGGTCCGGACGAAGCGGGTGTAGGGGGCTATGGCCTCGCGCATGCCCTCCACCGAGCGGGCCAGCTCCGTGGCGAACTGCCGGCGCACGACCTCGCCGAGGCGCCGGCGGAGCGCGTCCGTCTTCTCCCTGAAGTCCTGACGGGCCTTGCGCCTGCGGTTGGGGAGGACGAAGAGGCCGTAGCCGGCGATGATGGCGGCGGCGATGACCCCCGTGGCGTCGAGGAAGCGCGTGGTGGCCAGGGCGACGACGACGGCCCCGATGCCCAAAGCGCCCGCCTCTATGGCGGCGGTCCTGGCCACGGCGGTCTGGATGGAGTTCGCCAGAAGCTCCGACTCGCGCTCGCGGTCGTAGCCGCCGACGACGTCCTGGGCCGTCTTGCCCACGGAGCGCAGCAGCTTGCCGCGGTCGTGCTCGAAGTGGTCCTTGACCTCCCCGATCATCTCCTCGTCGTACCTCGCGTTCCGGCGGCGCTCGACGTACTCCACGACCGTCCGCCACTGCCGGTAGTTGCGCTCGACCATCCAGTCGACGAGCTCGTCCACCCGCTCGTCGATGAGTTTCTCCGTGTCCGCCACGACCTCCCGTTCGAAGCGCCGGCGGACCTTCTCCTCCCTGAAGAGCTCCCGCACGTTTAGCAGCCGGATGTTCTCCTCCAGCCACTCGTCGCCCCGCTCGCCCATCTTGAGCACTATGTTCTCTATCTCCGCCAGCCTCGCCTCGAAGTCCCGCTCCATGTCCTCCGCGTAGAGCCGGAGCTGGGCCTCGACGTTCTCGGAGGTCCTGAAGTCGTCCTCCAGCAGGTTCAGGCGCTCCTCCACCGCTCCCCTGTAGCGCCGGGCGAGCTCCTCGACGGGCCCGAGCGGGCTCTGGAGCTTGAGGCGCACGCGGCCCTCCTCGTCCAGCAGGTCGTGGACGTAGGCCTCGAGGTCGCCGAAGCCGCTGACGCCCATAAGGGCGTCGCGCTCCATCGCGCTCGTCGCGGCCTTCCCGCGGCGGGCCAGCAGCGATGAGACGAAGAAGATGGGGGGCGAGAGGCCCAACGCCGAGCGGAGGCCCTCCTCGACAAAGCGGCGGACCTGCTCGACCTTCTCCTTCTCGCCGAGGAGGTCGGCCTTGTTGACGACGAGCACGATCTTCTTCCCCCAGTCGCGCACGAGCTCCAAATACCCGCGCTCGCTCTCCGTAAGGGGCCTCTCGGCGCTGGTGACAAAGATGACCAGGTCGCTCCTCGGGACGAAGCCGCGGGAGAGCTCCTCGTGGTGGCGGATGATCGCGTTCGTCCCCGGCGTGTCCACTATGGCGACCTCGCGCAAGAACTCGTTGGGATGCCCCCGCTCCAGGACCCCGTCGCGCCGCTCCCGCTCCTCAGGCTCCTCGGCGTACCTGAGCAGCGTGATGGTGTCCGTCGTCGGCGTGACCCCTTCCTTGGAGACGTCCGCCCCGAGCAGGGCGTTGACGAACGCGCTCTTCCCCGAGTTGAACTCCCCGACGATGACCAGCAGGAACAGCTCCTCGAGGTCCGAGAGCGCTTGGCGCGAGATCTCGACGTCCTCCCCCGGCGCCCCGAAGCCCACGAGAAAGTCCGCCAGACGCCCCAGAAGCGCCCGCTCCCTCTCAACCAGCGCCTCCTGGCGCCTGTCCAACACCCGCAAGCTATCCTCCCCTCGTCATGCAAGCATTATAAGCGGCCGCCGGCATTTCGGCCCGCCGGACGGCGCCTTCACCCGGCCAACCCCGTAGGGGCGGGTTTCGAACCAGCCGAGGAACCGAAAACGGCGGAAGGAGAGCGGGCGGCTGTTTCGCCGCCGCCACCCCGTGGTAAGAAAACGAATCATCCGCCTATTGGTATAGATTGGTATAGATGGAGGTTCGCGTGAACTACAGGAAGCTCGGCCGGACGGGGCTCGAGGTATCGGAGATCGGGTACGGGGCGTGGGGCATCGCCGGCGACGCCTGGCTCGGCGCCAAAGACGAGGAGTCTTTGAGGGCCCTCAACCGGGCGGTGGACCTCGGCCTGAACTTTATAGACACGGCCCTCGCCTACGGGGAGGGGCACAGCGAGCGCCTCGTGGGCAAGGTCGTCGCCGAGAGGGACGAGGCCATCCATGTCGCGACCAAGATCCCGCCCAAAAACCGCCGGTGGCCCGCGCCCTTGGGCCTCCACCCGGACGAGGTCTTTCCCGGGGACTACGTCAGGGAGTGCACGGAGAAGAGCTTCGAAAACCTCGGCTTCGAAGCGCTCGACGTGCAGCAGTTCCACGTCTGGCAGGACGAGTGGCTCGGCGAGGGCGACTGGCAGGAGGCGGTCGAGGACCTCAAGAGCGAGGGCAAGATCCGCCACTTCGGCGTCTCCATCAACGACCACCAGCCGGCCAACGCCGTAAAGCTCATAGAGACGGGCCTCGTGGACACCGTGCAGGTGATCTACAACGTCTTCGACCAGAGCCCGGAGGACGAGCTGCTGCCCGCCTGCCTGGAGCACGGCGTCGGGGTGATCGTGCGCGTCCCGTTCGACGAGGGCGCTCTGACCGGCGCCATAACGCCCGAGACGGAGTTCGACGAGGGCGACTTCCGCAACCACTACTTCCGCGACGACCGCAAGCGCGAGGTCCAGGAGCGCGTGCGGGCCATAGTCTCCGAGCTAGGCGTCAGCGAGGATGAGATCGCCGAGATAGCCCTCCGGTACATCCTCAGCCACCCGGCGGTCTCGACCGTGATCCCGGGCATGCGCTCGGTGCGGAACGTCGAACGCAACATGCGCGTTGGCGACGGTCAGGGGTTGCCGGAAGACCAGGTGCGGCTCCTGAAGAACCACCGCTGGGGCCGGAACTTCTACGCCTGACAAACGGCCCTGCCTGCGCGTAGTAAGCTGTCCTGGCTTTGAACCCACCGCACCCCGACAACGCGTCCTAGCTTGAGGCTCTTCGGCCGGCGCCGGTTCGGGGTGCTGGCGTTCGTGGTGCTCGTGCTGGCCTGGAGCTCGTCGTTCTCCGTCGTGAAGGTGGGGTTGGACTACGCCCCGCCGGTGCTCTTCGCCGGAGGGCGAACCCTGCTCTCGGGGGTCATCATGACGGCCGTGGCGCTCGTCTGGGGCGGGAACCCGAACCTCAGGCGGGACTGGCGCATCTTCGCGTTCTTGGGGGCGTTCAACGTGGTGCTGTTCATCGGCGCCCAGACGTTCGCGGTGCTCTACCTGCCCTCGGGGACGGCGGCCGTGCTGATCTACCTCCAGCCCATACTCGTCGGCGTGCTCGCGTGGACGGTGCTAGGCGAGCCCCTGACGGCGACGAAGATCGTCGGCCTGCTGCTCGGCTTCGCCGGCATCGTGGCCGTGAGCTCGGGGGGCCTGCTCGACGCTGCGGGTGAGGTGACCCTGGTCGGCGTCGTCTCCGGGGTGGCTTCGGCGCTCTCCTGGGCACTCGGGACCGTAGGTTTCAAGAAGTACGAGGCGCGCATCTCGACGCTCTGGGCGATAGCCCTCCCGTTCCTCGCCGGCGGGGCCGCGCTCACCGTCTTCGGCCTCTTCCTGGAGCCGGTGTCCGGCATCTCCTGGACCGGGCCGCTCTACTCCAGCGTGCTGTACTCCGCTTTCGTCGGGACGGGGCTCGCGTGGATGCTCTTCTTCGGCCTGGTGCGGGCGGGGGAGGCGAGCCGGGTTGCCGCCTTTATCTTCGTGGTGCCGCTCGCCGCCGTCGTCATAGGGGCCGTCCTGCTCGGCGAGGCGCTCGGCCCCTCGCTCCTGGCCGGTGCCGCCCTAATCGTCTCCGGCATCTACCTCGTGAACCGCAGGCCGCGCGAGATCAAGGAGGTCACCGGGTAGAGGCGACGGGTTTGTGGAAGGATAAGGGAAAGCGACAGAAGGAGGAGATGATGGACGAACAGGCAAGGCCGCCGTTCCCGCCGTTCGACGAGGCGTCGGCCGAAGAGAAGGTGAAGAAGGCCCAGGACGCCTGGAACACCCGCGACCCGGAGAAGGTGTCGCTCGCCTACACCGAGGACTCCGTGTGGCGCAACCGGGACGAGTTCTTCCAGGGGCGCGAGGCGATCAGGGACTTCCTGACCCGGAAGTGGGAGCGGGAGCTGGACTACAGGCTCCAGAAGAACCTCTGGTGCTTCACGGATAACCGCATAGCGGTAAGGTTCGAGTACGAGAGCCGGGACGGCGAGGGGCAGTGGTGGCGCAGCCACGGCAATGAGCTGTGGGAGTTCGACGAGAGGGGCCTGATGCGGCGGCGCGACGCCTCGATCAACGACTACAAGATAGACGAGTCCGAGCGGAGGATCTTCTAGGTTTCGGGGCCGGTCGGTCGGCCCCCATTGGCGAAAGCCGCTCTGGTGGGCGGCCAGCGGCTCGAGAGAAGGGAGAGGCTTGTGGTAGATCATCTGGTGTTCTTCGCGGTGAGGGGGGAGGCCTCGGGGGAGGAGGTCGAGGACCTGCTGGCGTCTATCCGGGGGCTGAAGGACGAGGTTCCCGGGGTTGTGGACCTGTCGGTGGGCGAGGACTTCAGCGGAAGGTCTGGGGAGTACACGCACGCGCTGTTCGCGAGGTTCGAGGATGCGGCGGGGCTGCAGGGGTACATGGGGCATCCTGCGCATCTGGCGGTCGTCGAGAAGTTGGCCGCCACGACGACCGGGCGCATCGTCGCGGACTACGAGTTCTAGCGCCGTGCTGGGGTCGGACTACGAGAACATAAGCCCGCGCGAGCTCAAGGAGCGTCTCGACGCGGGGGACAGGCCGGTGCTGCTCGACGTGCGGGAGGAGTGGGAGTACGACCTCGCCAGGATCGAAGGCTCCACCCTCGTGCCGCTCTCCGAGATAGAGGAGCGCTTCGGCGAGTTGGACCCGGGCGCCGAGACCGTCGTGATCTGCCACCACGGCGCCCGCAGCGCCCACGTCACCCAGGCCCTGAACCGGGCCGGCTTCCACTACGTCTCCAACCTCGAAGGCGGCCTCGACGCCTACGCCGACGTGGACGAAACCGTGTCGAGGTACTGAGGACCCCGCCGCCCGGCGCGTGGCGGCCGGCGCTAACCGCCCTTCAGGGAACCTTCGACCTCCGCGTAGATCGCGGCGGCGAGGCCCTCGGGGCGCGAAGACCTCTCCCGGAGCATCCGGGCGGCCTCCGCGACGGTGACCTCGCCCGAGATCTCGAAGGTGAGCACCACGGGCTCGTCGTCTTCTAGGCCGAGCCCGTCTTCGATGGTCCGGCGCACCGCGGAGGTCTCCCTGCCGGTCCCCTCGGAGAGGTCGCGGGCCATCCGCTGCGGGTCCAGCTCCTGGCAGACCTCGATGCCGCCGCCCATGCGGCGCTCCCACCACCACTCCGCCCGGACGCCCGTGAAGTTCTCCCGCACCAGGAGCGTCGCCTTGTCCGCGAGCAGTTCGTTGAGCTTCTCGGCCACGGCGCCTTTATACCAGCTTGCCGAGGCATACCCTGGCCCGCCCCGGGCGGCGCGCTGCTATACAATCCGGGACGGAGGGAAGGAAGGATAGGGATGCTCCAGGTAAAGGACTCTATGGTCCGCGAGGTGGCGACGCTCTCGCCGGGGGACACGGCTGGGCATGCGCTCGCCCTTTGCAGGGAGCGTCGCATCCGGCACCTGCCGGTGCTCGAGGACGAAAGCCTGGTCGGGATCGTCTCCGACAGGGACCTGCGGTCGGCGACGCCGGCCTTCGGGGACCCGGCGCGGGCGTCGGCGCTCGCCGAGGTCCGGGTGGGGGACGTCATGGCGCGGGAGGTCGTCACCGCCGAGCCGGAGGACCCCATAGACGAAGCCGCCAACACCATGCGCGAGAGGCGCATCAACTGCCTGCCCGTGCTGGAAGGGGAGAGGCTCGTCGGCATCGTGACGTCGTCTGACGTGATGGAGTCTTTGGTGTACCTGCTCGGGGCGCACGAGCCCGGGAGCCGGATGGAGGTCGTCGTGCCGGACCGGCCCGGCACTTTGGCCGGCGTGGCCGGCCTGATCGGGGAGCTCGGCATCAACATCGTGAGCGTGGTGACGGGCCCCCGCCAGAAGGGCGAGCCCCCTTCGCGCGTCGCCGTCTTCCGGGTGGACACCATCGACCCGTCCCACGCCGCCGACGTCCTGGGGAAGGCGGGCTACACGGTCCTCTGGCCGCCCCGCCCGTGACCGGCAGGGCCGCCATCGTCCACGACACCGCCCTGGAGTCCTACGGCTTCGGCGGCGAGCACCCCTTCAACCCTTTGCGACTCCGCCTGACCCTGGAGCTCTGCGAAGACCTGGGCCTCCTTAAGGGCTACCCTCTTACCCCCTCGGAGCCGGCCACCGACGGGGACCTCACCACCGTCCACAACCTTACCTACGTGCGCATGGTCCAGAGGGCGGGTTGGGGCGCGGCCCTGCTCTCTGACCTTCTCGACTACGGCATAGGCACTGGGGACAACCCCGTTTTTCCCGACATGCACGCCGCCTGCGCGCGCGTGGTTGGCGGGGTCCTGGAGGCGTGCCGGCTCGTGATGCGCGGGGACGCGGCGCACGCCATGTGCATCTCCGGGGGCCTGCATCACGCGCTCCGCTCGCAGGCCAGCGGGTTCTGCGTCTACAACGACGCCGGCGTGGCGATCGCCCGCCTCAAGGAGGAGCGGCCTGGCATCCGCATCGCCTACGTCGACACCGACGCCCACCACGGCGACGGGGTGCAGTGGATGTTCTACGAAGACCCGGACGTGCTGACCGTCTCCATCCACGAGTCGGGCCGCTACCTCTTCCCCGGCACCGGCGGGGTGGAGGAGAAGGGGATGGGGGAGGGCAAGGGCTACTCCGTCAACGTGCCGCTGCAGCCGTTCACCGACGACGACTCGTTTATCTCCGCCTTCGAGGCCGTGGTGCCAGAGGCGTTGCGGGCCTTCGGGCCCGACCTGATCCTCTCCCAGAACGGCTGCGACGCCCATAAGCTCGACCCCCTGACCCACCTCTCGGCCACGACCCGCCTCTACGAGCACGTCCCCGCACGGATCCACGACCTCGCCCACGAGCTGTGCGAGGGGCGCTGGGTCGCCACCGGAGGCGGGGGCTACGACATCTGGCGCGTCGTCCCGCGGGCCTGGAGCGCCCTGTGGGCCTCAGTCTCCCACCAGGAGCTGCCCGAGGAGGTCCCCGAAGACTGGCTCGAAAAGTGGGGCGCGAAAAGCCCCGTAGGCCTGCCGCGCCTCATGCGCGACGACCCGGCCGAGTACCCGGCAACGGGGAGGGCGGCCGAGATCTCCGACAGGAACAGGCGGACCGCACAAGAGGTCGTCGAGAAGGTCCTGCCGCTCATCCGGTAGGGCGAGAGGGGGGTTGCGCATCCGTCCTACGCGCGGTATTTTGGCCTGGGATATCGATACGGCGGACCGGAGATGATAGTGCCAGGCACACCGATTTTGCATAGCGTATGGGCGGCGGAGATCGCCAGCCCCTCCATGGAGACCAAGCCCGGGATAGAGATAGAGACCGAGCGCCGGGTCACGCAGGAGCCGCCGTACAAGGTGATCCTGCACAACGACGACTTCACCCCGATGGAGCACGTCGTCGCCACGCTGCGCAAGGTCATCCCGCGCATGTCCACCCGCCAGGCCGTCGACATCATGCTCGAGGCCCACACCAAGGGCAAGGCGGTGGCGACCAAGTGCCACAAGGAGCTGGCCGAGCTCTACATGGAGAGCCTCAACAACGAGGGCCTCATCTCCACCATAGAGCCGGACTAGCGGCCCGTTATTCGGGTCCCTACGCCTTCGGGAGCGCGCACCCCGCGCACCCCACCAACGTCCTCGGGGAAGCTCATCGGATCGGCAAGGAGATGGTGGTGGTGAGGGTCCTGGCGGTCGTGGTCCTAATCTCCCTGCTGGCGACCGCCTGCTCCGAAGCGGAGCCGGGAGGCCTGCAGCAGGACGAAAAACCCCGGCAGGCACAGGCGGGCCGGGAGGCGGTCTCCTGGGACTACGTGGCCCTCGGCGACTCCCTGGCCGCCGGGGTGGGCGCGGAGCGGGGCTACGTGGACCGTTACGCCGCCCACCTCACGGACGACACGGGCGCCCGGGTCAGGGTCGCCAACCTCGGCGTGAGCGGCCAGACGAGCTCCGAGCTACTCGACGCCATGAGGGAGGATGGGTCGATGCGACGGGCCCTCGAAGGGGCCGAGGTCGTGACGCTCAACATCGGCATCAACGACCTGGGACGCGCCGGCGACGCCTACCAGAGAGGGGTCTGCGGCGGCGAAGATGGCGAGCGGTGCCTCCGCGAAGCCGTGGCGGAGCTCAAAGGCAACTGGGACGCGATAGCCGCCGAGCTCCTGGGGCTGAGATCCACGGAGAACACCATCATACGCACGCCCGGCCTCGGGTACATCCCGCGGGCCGACGACGACCTGGAACCCTACGTGAGCGAGGTGAACCGCCACATCGCGTCAACGGCGCGCTCGAAAGCCATACCCCACGTCGAGATCCCGGAGGGTGAGGTAGGCATGAGCCCTGACGGACTCCATCCCGACGACGCCGGTTACGCTACCATCGCCGACCGGCTGCGGGATCTCGGGTTCGGCCCGTTGCACCCCCGCTGATACAACCCGACCGGTGGTGGCGGCGGCTCTAGCCGCCGATCTGGCTCATCGTGCGGTTGCGGGCCTCCTCGGGGAGGGTGAGGCCCGCGGCCGGTTTAACCCTCGCGGTCTCCCAGAGGACCTTGTGGATCGCCGGGATGGGGTCCTCGCTCCTGATCGCGCCCTTCACGGGGACGTCCAGGTCCGTGAGGAGGCATGGGTGGATCTTGCCGTCCGCGGTGAGGCGCAGACGCGAGCAGCGGGCGCAGAAGGGCTCCGAGACCGGCGTTATGACGCCGAAGGTGCCGGGGGCGCCGTCGAACCTGTACTCGTCTGCGGGGGCTGCGGGGTCGTCCTTCTCGACGGGCTTGAGGTCGCCTAGCTCCTCCTGGGCCCTCTCCAGGATCTCACGCCCCGAGACGAAGAGCTTGCGGAAGCGCGAGCCGTCGGTGTCGCCGTTTAGGGGCATGAGCTCTATGAAGCGGACGTGCATGGGGTATTTCAAGGTGAGCTTCGCCATGTCCGCTATCTCGTCGTCGTTGACGCCGCGCATCGCGACGGCGTTGATCTTGACCGGCGAGAGCGGCGTTTCGAGCGCGGCCATAAGGGAGCGCCAGACCTTCTCGAAGTGGTCGCGGCGGGTTATAAAGCGGAACTTGTCGGGCTGGAGGGTGTCCAGGGAGATGTTGATACGGTCGAGACCGGCCTCGACGAGGCCCTCGAGGTTCTCCTCGAGCAGGTACCCGTTGCTCGTCATGGTTACCTCGTCGAAGCCGAGGTCCTTCAGCCAGCCGACGAACTTCACGACGCCGCGGCGAACAAGAGGCTCGCCGCCCGTCACCCTGACCTTGTTCACGCCGAGTTGCAGGCACGCTTCGGCGAAGAGGAGCATCTCTTCGAGGGTCAGGATGTGGCTCTTGTCCTGGAACTTTATGTCCTCCGGCATGCAGTACTGGCAGCGGAAGTTGCACCGGTCCGTCACGGAGATGCGCAGGTAATCCATCTTGCGCTCGTAGCTGTCCGTTAGCTGCGTCAAAGACTTCCTCTCCTGTACCGTCCTTCCCACGCCTCCGATTGTATCTTTTTTCGGAGATGATGCCGCAGGGACCTGCGCGGGTATACTGCCCGGGTTCCGCAGAGGAGAGGGGGGACGGCGTTGTCCCGGCGGTTTTCGACCCCGCGCCTGATAGTCGGCGGGTTCCTGGCGTTGATGGCGCTCGGGACCTTGCTCCTGAAGCTGCCGGCCTCGACGGAGGCTGGCATATCCTGGGTCGACGCGTTCTTCGTCTCGGTAAGCTCGGGGAGCGTTACCGGGCTCTCGACGGTCGCCATCCCGACCACCTTCACCCCATTCGGGGAGGTGGTGATGATGGTCCTGGTCCAGCTCGGGGGGTTGGGGATCATGACGGTCGCCACCATCGCCGCCCTGCTCGTCGGCCAGCGGGTGGGTTTCAGGGGCCTGCTCGCGGTGCGCGAGGAGATGGAGAACGTGGACTCGCTGCGCAACACGTTCCGCCTGCTCGGCCAGATAGCGGCCATCACGTTCGCGGTGGAGCTCCTCGGGGCCGTGGTGCTCGGCGCGGCGTTCTACCGGCGGGGCATGGGCCTGGGCGAGAGCGCGTATCAGGGCGTCTTCCACTCCATCATGGCCTTCTGCAACGCCGGGTTCACGATACTTCCCGGCGAGGGCCTCCTGCCCTACGCCGGGGACTGGCTCGTCGTCGGCACCTTCGTCGTCGTCATAACGCTCGGCGGGCTCGGGTTCCCCGTGCTCGTGGACCTCTACCGCTACGGGGACGACCGCAGGCTCTCCGTGCACTCCAGGCTTGTCCTGATCACCTCGGGCGCGCTCGTCGTCGTCGGCATCCTGAGCGTGGCCCTGATGGAGTGGACCAACCCGGCCACGCTGGGCGGGGAGCCCACCGGCACGCGGGCGGCCATGTCCGTCTTTCAGGGCGTCACGCCCCGGACGGCCGGGTTCGCCACCGTAAACTACGCGCAGATGCGGGACCCGACGCTCGTCGTGCAGGCGCTGCTCATGTTCATAGGGACGGCCCCGACCTCCACCGGCGGCGGCGTAAAGGTCACCACCGTGGCGCTCGTCTTCCTCATCGTCGCCTCCCAGGTCAAGGGCCAGGAGAACATCACCCTGTTCTGGCGCGAGCTGCCGCGGGCGCTCGTCGCGAAGGCGCTCGCCGTACTCGCCCTCTCGACCGTGCTGATAGTGCTCGGGACCCTGACGATCATGATCTCCGACCGGCTCGAATTCCTGCCGGCCCTCTTCGAGATCACCTCCGCCTTCGGCACCACGGGCCTCTCCCTGGACGTAACCCCCGGGCTCTCCCCGTTCGGGAAGATGCTGGTGGCGGTCGTGATGTTCCTCGGCCGCGTGGGCCCCATAACCTTCATCATCGCGATGACCGCGCGCCAGAGGCCCGCCCGCTACAAGTACCCGCAGGAGGACATAGCGATCGGCTAGCGCCGGCTTCGCCGGCGCGCACGCCGCGCCCTTCGGGCTCCGCTCGTCAGCACGGCGCTTCGCGCCTCTCAGCACGCCGCCTGACGGCGGCTCTGGGCTTTGCCGTTCGGCGCCGCCGCCCGGGGTGTTGCCCACCCCTCCTCGGAATATTGCAGCCGAAACCGGCTCACACGTGCGGGGCTCGGTTTGTCCCGAAAGGTTTTGGCTGAAAGCGGAGCCCGAAGGGCGCAGCGCGCTAACAAGCGGAGGCGAAGCCGGAGCGGGCTGAAAGCCTGCGTAGCAGGCGTGCGCGCTGGCGCAGCCAGCGCTAGTAGTATCTCACGACGACGTAGACCGTCGCCAGCGCGAGGGAGACCAGCGTGACGGGGATACCGTACAGCATGAACTTGAGGAAGGAGATCTTCTGCCCGGCGCGCTCGCTCATGCCGGCGACGACCACGTTGGCGGAGGCGCCGATGAGGGTCAGGTTCCCGCCGAAGTCCGCGCCGAGGGCGAGCGCCCACCAGAGGGGGCGGACCTGGGCCTCAGAGAGGCCCTCCGCCTCGGCGAGGTCCTGTATTACCGGGATCATGGTCGCCGTGAAGGGTATGTTGTCCACGATGCCCGACGCTATGCCGCTGCCGATGACGACCACGACGGCCGTCGTCGCGGTCGTTCCCCCGCCGACGCCGGTGAGCGCCTCGGCGATGCTCCCGACGACGCCCGTCACCTCGAGGCCCCCGACGAGGACGAAGAGCCCGACGAAGAAGAGCAGCGTCGGCCACTCGACCTCGCGCAGCACCTCCTCCACGTTCGCCCCGGAGTAGAGCAGCAGGCCCGCCGC
>DASYWA010000058.1:0-20763 GCA_035936475.1 Rubrobacter sp.
AGCCGGTGATCTTCGGCGTCCACTCGGAGGTGGCCGAGCACTACGGGGTAGCGCCGGAGGACGAGGAGCCGCACGCGAGCACCCTGGATTATGTCGTTGCGGCCGCGGGCGGGTGACTGCTCGGCACCTTTGCCGGCGCGCTGGGAGCGCGTCAAATCTCTTTCCAGAACCTCCGCGCCGACACGGTGGGGGAGGTGGAGGCCGACGGGAAGGTGCTGGTGATCAAACGCATCAAGCAGACCTTCCACCTCGCCGTCCCCGAGGGGGAGCGCGAGACCGTCGAGCGGGTCCTCTCCGTCTACGCCGACTCGTGTCCGGTGGCGCGCTCGGTGAAGGGGAGCATCGAGATCTCAAGCGAGGTCGACTTCGTCTCTACGTAAATTGTCGTAAATTTTCTTCATAAACGCGCAACACCGTTGACAAGCTCGGCGGGCGCCGCTAGAGTGCCATGGCTGTAGTTGTCGTCGCGAAAGGACCGAGGCTTTGATGCACGTCCACCACTCGAACATAGGACTTCCGGTGTTCGGGGGAGAGGTGCGTCCCGAGCCGAGGCTCCTGTGCCTCACGAACTCCGGTATCGGGGCGTTCGGGGCGGAGGTGCGTCCCAAGGTCCGCGCGGTCGCGATGAGAACATGAGCCTTTAGCTCAACCACACTTCTCAACGAGGCCCCCGGACACATCGGACCGGGGGCCTCAAGCTTTGCGCCACAGGCCAGGGCAGCAGTCTCCGCTCCGACCCCCACACGGGCACCGCCCCACGGTACGGACGCGACGTATAGAGACCAAAGAGAAGGAGAAGGCGATGTACGGGGATTTTCATGCAGCGCAGGACCGCACGCTCAGGCAGCAGGAGTTCGCCGACAAGGTGGCCGAGCGCCAACGGTACGCCCGGCCCAAGAACAAACCCTCGCTGCGGGCGCGGCTGGCCCGCCAGCTCTTCACCCTGGCGGTAGCCACCGAGCGGGAGGAGACCTGGCGCGTCGTCTGGGAGCGGCTCGAAGCCCGGCAGTAGTGGCAGGCAAAGCCTGCCACGCTGTCGGCCGTCGGCGGTCGGCCTTCCGGCAAAAGCAAAGAGCCGAAAGCCGGCCGCCGAAAGCCGAAGGCTCAAAACAGAAAGGATTTCAGGGGTGAATGCGCTGGAGCTGGTCGGGGTGGACAAGAGCTTCAAGAAGCGGCGGGGGGAGGTGGTGCGCGCCCTCGACGGGGTCTCCGTCGAGGTGGGCAAGGGGGAGGTCGTCGGGATCCTCGGTCCGAACGGGAGCGGGAAGAGCACGCTGGTGCGCGTGATCTCGACGCTCGTCCTGCCCGACTCGGGGTCGGTCGAGGTCTTCGGCACCGACGCCGTCAGGCACCCCAAGCAGGTGCAGCGGAGCATGAACCGGGTAAGCGTCGAGGCGAGCTTCTTCAAGAAACTCTCGGCGATGGAGAACCTGCTCTACGGGGCCAAGCTCTACGGGGTGACGAGCGGGGAGGCGCGGCCCAGGATCAAGGACATCCTCGAGAACATAGGGTTCGCCCAGAAGCGGGCCACGGAGCCCATGGAGCACCTGAGCCGCGGGATGCAGCAGAAGGTAGCGCTCGCGCGGGCGCTCCTGACGAGCCCCGTCCTGATGCTCCTCGACGAGCCGACGACGGGCCTCGACCCGAGGAGCAAGAAGGACGTGCAGGCGTTTATCCGCAAGATACGCGAGGCGCACGACTCCTCGATCCTGCTTTGCACGCACGATATGGGCGAGGCCGAGGAGCTCTGCGACCGCGTCGGCATCATGATGGACGGCAAGATCCTGGCGCTGGAGAGGCCCGAGGAGCTCAAGCGCCGCTACGCTAGCGGAGCTAACGGCCGCGTGCCCAGCCTCGAAGAGACTTTCATGGCCGCGACCGGCTACTCGGTCGAAGAGGCCAGCGCGGAGAAGGAGTAAGGGATGAGAGGCACCGTGAAGCCCCTGTGGATATCCGAGATGGTGGCCGTCTGGGGTTACGTGCAACGGAACTACTTTCTTACCAAGCGGTACTTTATGTGGGAGGTGGTCTGGCTCGTCTACGTGACGATCAACGCCATGGCGATCACCTTTATAGGGGCCGGGGTGGAGGCCTCGGGCGGGAAGGTGGACACGCAGTTCCTCATGACGTACCTGCTCGTGGGCGCGCTCTTGTGGAACTACCTCTCGATGCTCTTCGACGTGCTCTCCGAGACGGTGAGCGGGGAGCGGTGGGAGGGGACCATCGAGTACACGTTCATGAGCCCCTCGAGCCGGATCACCCACCTGCTCGGGATGGGCTTCTACGCGGTCGTCTACGGCATTCTGCAGACGGCGCTCACTTTGGGCGTCTGCATGGCGTTTTTCGACCTGGACCTCTCGAACGCCAACTACTGGGGCGCCCTGCTCGTCCTCGCCGTCGCCAGCGTCTCGCTCGTCGGCTTCGGCGTCGTCGCCGCCGTGCTGCCGCTCCTCTCCCCGGAGAAGGGACAGCAGGTGAGCTACATAGTCTCCTCGGTGCTCTTGCTCGTCTCCGGGGTCTACTACAAGGTGAGCGTGCTTCCCGAATGGATGCAGGCCATCGCCACCGTCTCGCCCGTGACCTACGCCCTCGAGGGCTCCCGGGCCGCGCTTCAGGACGGCGCGGGCATCGCCGAGCTCTGGGAGAGCATACGGGTCCTGATCGTCATGGGCCTCGTCTTCGTCCCGCTCGGGCTTTTCGTCTTCCACCTCGGCGAACGCTACGCGAAGAAGACCGGCAAGCTCAAGAGAAGCGGCTAGAGGAGACCGACGCCGGGCTGATTGAATCGTCCATGAGGGGGAATAGCACGGGGCATGAAGAACGAGACCCCATCCGAGAGGCGGCTCTGCTCGCTCGTCTCTAAGGCCAGCGGGGAGGACCCCATCGGCTCGGCGACGCCCTTCGAGACCTGCCTGATGGTCGAGTCGGCGCAGCCTTGGGCGAGGAGAGTGGCGGGTTCGAGGCGTTTTCCCGAGGGGCTCCCCGGAATCTTGGAGGCCGCGTCGGAACGCGGTCAGCTCGGGAAGCTGACGGCCCTCCTCCCCGACCGCGAGTACTCCCGCGCGGGCCACACCCGGCTCCTCTTCTGGCGCAGGCCCCCTGGCCCCTTCGCCGCCTACGAAAAGGACGACCTGCTAGTGCCCAAAGGCGAGGTGGTGCCGGCGGTGGAGGCGTTGCTCGCGGGTCCGGACGGGACATCGTCCCTCGCCCGCTACCGGCAGGACACGGGCAGCGTCCGGGAGGTCGTGGTGTGCACCCACGGTAGCCGCGACGTCTGCTGCGGCAAGTTCGGATACCCGGTCTACGACCTGCTGCGCCGGAGGCACGCCGCGCGCGGGAGGCTCAGGGTCTGGCGGACGAGCCACATCGGCGGCCACCGCTTCTCCCCGACGCTCCTCGAGTTGCCGGAGGGGCGCTACTGGGGGCACCTGGAGCCCGGGGCCGCCGGGGACCTCGTGACCCGTGGAAGGCCCCCCTCAGGCCTCGCACGGTTCTACCGAGGATGGGCCGGTCTCGGCAGCCCCTACGAGCAGATAGCCGAGCGGGAGATCCTGACACGCGAGGGATGGGGGTGGTCGGGGTACCTGAAAGAGGGTGAGGTGCTACGGACCGACGGGAGCGGCGATAGGGCCGAGGTCCGCATAGGCTACCGAAGCCCCGACGGCAGTATCGCCGGCGCGTACGAGGCGGTGGTGGAGGCGGACGACACCGTGATGACGCTCGCGAACTCCGGTACGGACCCTCTGGAAGAGGTGACCCAGTACCGCGTCGTCCGGCTGGAGAAGGTCTCTTGAGCGCCGTCTCTGAGCTTGCGGAACCTTTGCCGCGCCCGTATGATGAAAGTCAAATATGTAACAAAAAGAGAGGATCGAAATGAGCGAGGGCGCGCAGACCCCGATGAAGGGCGCGATAAGGGACGCGATGGGGGAGCAGATCCGGCACGAGTTCTACGCCGCCTACCTGTACCTCTCGATGGCGGGCTCCTTCGAGACCGCGAACCTCCCCGGGTTCGCCCACTGGATGCGGGCGCAGGCCAGAGAGGAGCAGGAGCACGCCCTGAAGTTCTTCGACTTCCTGCTCGACCGGGGGGAGCCCGTACGTCTCCGGTCCATAGAGGAGCCGCCCTACGCCTTCCGTTCTCCGCTCGACACCTTCGAGCAGGCCCTGGAGCACGAGAAGGGGGTAACATCGCTCATCCACGACCTCTACGACTTGGCCGTCCGCGAGAACGATTACCCCGCGCAGGTGTTCCTGAACTGGTTCGTCTCAGAGCAGGTGGAAGAAGAGAAGTCCGCGACCGGGATCGTGGAACGCCTGCGGATGGCCGGCGATGATGGCCCGGCCCTGCTGCTCCTCGACCGGGAGATGGGCGAGCGATAGGCGACCCTCGTAGGTGCACCTCTTTCGACCTGCCCCTCGCTGGAGTCGACCGACTCCGTGAAGTAGAATGCGGGCGTCTTGCGAATCGTTCTCGGTGCCGCCGGGGCGGCCGAGCACCTGCGGAAGAAGGTAGATGGAGCCGGTACCGCGAACCACTGTTCTGGCCACGCACGGCGTACGGCGCCGGGTCGTGCGCGACGAGGCGGGCGACGTCCACCTGTTCTGGGGCTCGTTCAGCCTCGGCATGAACGTGGGCGAGTTCGTGGAGCTGGCCGGGATGTTGGCCGAAGCTACCGACCGTCGGATGAGGTGCGGTGAAGACGTCCGGGGGTGTTGCGGTCGGGTGACGCGTTGCGCGATGGGCCAGATCCTGGTCTCCCACGGTAACCTCACCCTGTGGTTCTCGCCCGAGGAGTTCGAGGACCTCTACCGGTTGACGGCAAGCGCCCGCCGGCGGCTCGCGGACGCCGAACCCCCGCCCGCCCTCGGGGTACCTTGGACGCCGCGGATGGACTCGCTCAGCAACAATTAGGTTGGATCAGCCGAGGCCGGCGTCGTCGAGTTGTCCCGCTATCGACGTTAGCTGCCCCCTGCTGGTAACGTCCCGCGCGTCCTGGTAGACGCGGACGATCTGCCGGCTGCCGAACCGTTCTTCTATCTCCGCCAGGTACTCGGCCTGCTGTGCCAGCCGGGAGCGCATGAACTCCCCCTCGTCCATCTCCGGGAGCACACGGTTGACCACGAGCGCTCCGACGTGTATGTCGCCCTGAGTGAGGGTCTGGAGGGCACGGGCGGTCTCCTCTATCGGAAGGCGCTCGGGGATCAGGGCCAGGTAGAAGGTCGTGTCTTCGAGGAGCCGGTGACGGGCGTGGTGGAACCTGTCACGGCGTCCGCGCAGGCGGTTCAGGATCGGATCCTCGTCGGAGCCTTCCTTGCCCGCGAGGTTCCTGAGCATCCGCTCCATCCCCGCGACCTTCTCCCGCTGGCGGACCATCCCCTCGACCCACGCGGTCAGCAGCGCCGGTAGCGTCAGCAGTCGCAGGGTATGGCCGGTCGGCGCGGTGTCGAAGACGATGCGGTCGTACTCCCCGGGCGAGAGGGCTATGAGGTCCACGAAACGGTCGAAGAGCGCCGATTCCTCGGTGCCGGGGCTGGACTTCGCCAGCTCGAGGTGCTGGCGCACGGCGGGCATCACCTCCGGGCTGACCGAGCCTTTGGCGTCTTCCTTTACGCGCTCGACGTAGGCGGCGGCGTCGGCCGACGCGTCGATCTCGACGCCCCACAGATTCTCCTCTAGCTGCGCCGGCACACCGGAGAGCTTCGCGCCCAGCACGTCGCTCGTGGAGTGAGCCGGGTCGGTGGAGACCAGGAGTGTCTTCTCCCCGCGCCCGGCAAGCGAGGTCGCGAACGCCGCCGCGAGCGTCGTCTTGCCGACGCCGCCCTTGCCGCCGAAGAACACCAGGCGGCGGAGGCCGACCCCTCCGCGGGTCAACAGCAGACGCCGGGCTCTGGGAACTGGTTCATCCCCATCCTCTGGTGCCAGCGGTGGAACTCCTCCACGAACTCCGGGTAGAGCTCCAGGGAGTAGTAGCTCGCCGGGTTCGGAATGCCGAGGGCCTCCAGGAAGAGCATCGCCATCAGGGCGTCCTGCTGGCGGCCCGCCTCTCGCTGCAGCCCCGAGCGCCACCGGCCGACGAAGAACTCGTCGTGCAGCCCTTCGATCCGCCGGTAGACCTCGCGCCAGCCGGGCGACATCGGCTCAGACCACCGCCATCTCGGACTCGGAGAGTTCTATCTCCTTCTTCACCGCCGCGACGGCGTCCTCGACCGGGGGGATGCGGCCGGAGAAGAGCGTCTTGCCGTCCACGACTATGGCGGTGTAGGAGACCCCGCGCTTGAGGTGGCCCCAGGTCTCCGCTATCCCGAAGCCCCTCTTGCGGGCGTCCTTCAGGAGGCTCGGGATCAGCCAGATCATGTTGCGCGGGTCCACCACCGTGATCTCGGCGTCCTCGTCGAAGAGCTCGGCGCGCAGGGCACGGTAGACCTCGCCCATCGCCTCCATCTCGCAGCGGTTCGCCGCGAAGGTGTCCGTGTCGCCGAACTCCGAGTTCTCGCCGCCGAGCCGCCCGCAGCAGCCGGAGGCCGCCAGTTGCGCGTCCCACTCGCGGACCAGGATTATCCTGTGCAGCATCCTCAACCCTCCCCGGCGGTGCGTCCCGCCGCGCGCTCTTCCCTCGCCCGCCGGAAGGCGCCGATGGCCTCCACTATCAGCCACAGGGCCAGCACGAAGATGAGGGCGTCGACGATGGTGAGGAGCCAATCGCCCCCCGCATAGAACTCGCCGATCTGGATAAACAGGGCCCACACGGTCATCGTGAGCAGGAAGACCAGGGGGATGATCTGGGCGAGCGGGTTGCGGCCCCTGGTGAAGACCCAGACCGCCACCACCGCGAGCGCCAGCCCCGCCGTGAGCTGGTTGGTGGTGCCGAAGAGCCGCCAGAGGTAACCGAAGGCGAACCCGGACTCGCCGCCGGCGTCGCTCGGGTAGAGCGCGAGGCCCAGAGGGACCAGCACGGCGATTGCCGTCGCGATGGTTACGTTTCTGGCCAGGGGCCTGATCCGCGCGACTTCGGCGATCTCCTGGATGATGTAGCGCTGCAGGCGGATGCCGGTGTCCATGGTCGTCGCCGCGAACGAGACCACGACGACCGCGGCGAAGGTGGTGGCTATCGCCAGCGGGATGCCAAGGTTGTTCGCGAAGTGCCCGACGCCGGCGACGAAGTTGCCCACAGCCCCCTCGGACGCCGTCCCGAAGTCAACGTACTTCTCCTGCCAGGCGGCGTAGGCCCCGAGGCCGGCGGTGCAGGCGAGGATGGAGCCCAAAGCCAGCGACCCCTCGCCGACGGCGCCGAAGTACCCGACGTAGCGGGCGTCCTCCTCGTTGTCCAACTGCTTGGAGGTCGTGCCCGAGGAGACCAGGCTGTGAAAGCCCGAGATCGCACCGCACGCGATGGTGATGAACAGGAAGGGGAACCAGGGCGGCGAGCCCGCGGGCAGGTCCGTGTTGATCGCGGGGGCCACGATCCGGTCGAACCCGACCAGGACGCCGAGGAAGATCACACCTAGCGCGATGAAGAGCTGGTGCGAGTTGATGTAGTCCCGCGGCTGCAGGAGCATCCACACCGGGAGGCGCGAGGCGATAAAGGTGTAGATGAACAGGATGATGATCCAGAGGGTCCTGGCCTCGAGCCCTACGGCCGAGGCCAGGGGGCCTATGTCTACCGGGAATGCCTGGCCCAGCAGGATGGAGAGGTACAGCAGACCCACCCCGATAAGGGAGGGGACCAGCGCGGAGGATCTGGTCCGGTAGATGTACTGGCCGATAAAGATCGCCAGCGGTATCTCGAAGAAGATCGGGATTACCGATGCCGGGAAAGCCTCGAAGAGGATGGCGATGACCACCGCGAAGACCGCGTTGACCAGGGTCAGCAAGAAGAAGATTATGAGCAGGAACAGCGTCCTCGCCCGCGCGTTGATGACCGTGGCGGATAGGGTTCCGAGGTTCTGCGCCCGGTTGCGGACCGATACCACGAGCGCCCCGAAGTCGTGGACCCCGGCGGCGAAGATGGTGCCCAAAACCACCCAGCACAGCGCGGGCACCCAGCCCCAGAAGACCGCGATGGCCGGCCCAACTATCGGGGCGGCCCCGGCGACGGACGTGAAATGGTGCCCGAACAGCACGTGCTTGTTGGTCGGCACGTAGTCCACCCCGTCCTCGAACTCGTGGGCCGGCGTGGGCCTTGACTTGTCCAGGGCGTAGACCTTCTCGGCCAAATACTTGGAATAGAACCGATAACCGAGAAAGAACGCCACGGCCACGAGTACCGCAATCACAATCGCCGGCATACTATCCTCCTGTGCGAATGGTCTCCCTCTCCCGGGCATCGCGCCGTAAGGCCGCGACGCTATGAGCCCACTATAGGCTGAGAGAAGTATCATTACAACCCGGTGAACGTATACGACCCGCAGACCCTGAAGACCACGGCGGAGCTCGCCGCCGTCGCCGCGTTCGCCTACGTCGGTCCCGACGGGGTGCCCCGAGTCATGCCCGTGACGCCCCTGCTGCTGGACGAGGCTCCCGCCTTCACCCTTACCTACGCCCTCTCGGACGTCGCGCGGGAGATCTCCGCCGCCGCGCGAACCGCGCTCGTCTTCTCCGACTCGCGGCTCGCCTACGTCGGGTGGAGCCCGCTGTCGGCCGCGGTGGAGGTCGAGGTTATCCCGGACCCGGAGGGAGAGCTGTTTCGCGACGCGCTCTTGACCCAGGAGCTCCGCAAGTTCCCGCCCGGACGGGAGATAATCGACAGCCCGCTCTTGCAACGCGAGAACTGGTGGTACCTGCCGCGCTGGATCGTCCGCGTGGTCAACGCCGGGGGGCCCCGTCCGGTCGCCCGCCGCGCCGCGCCGGACCACGGGGTCCTCGCCTGCGAGAGCGGTGGCGACCTTGCGGCGGACACCGTGCAGGCCGCAGGCTGGGACGCCGAACGCATCTCGGTGAGGCCGCTCTCCGAGGGCGATTCTCCGCCGCCGGAGGGCCCGGCGGCGCTGCTGCTCCACGACTTCGCCACCCCCGACATGGACCCGCGCACCTCGTTTTTCGCCACGGGAAGGCTCGAGAATGGGCGGCTCCTCGTGGACCGGCGCAGCGGATCGCCCGAGCTCGGCAAACGCCCCGGCCTCATCGCCCGGTGGCGGGAGCAACGGGACCTGGAGAGACGCTGCAAGGCCGGCCTCAAAGAGTACGTCTGACGGGTCAGACCTCCCTACTCGACGGGGTACCGCGTCGAACGACCGGGGGCGCCGCCGTTCCCCGCCAACTCCTCCAAAACCGTGCGCCGGGGTTCCGTGCCGGATGCTTCTCCCCTCGGAGCGCCTCTCGTACTTGTATCCCTTCACGGACTACAAGGACGAGACCTTCCGTCGCCCCGCCTTAGAAACGCGTGCGGAGCAGGTGCGGCGCCGTGAGGCAGACGGCGATGGCCATGACCGCGCAGATAAGCGTCGGGTAGAGGGCGGCTTCGAGAGCCGTCGTTTTCGTTGCCAGGCCGAAGACGGTCTTCAGGGCGTCGTTGGCGTAGGCGAAGGGGACGAGGTGCCGGAGGGCGAGCATGATGCCCTCGGGGCTCTGGTTGCGGAAGAAACCGGAGAGGTAGATCAGGGGAAACAGTACGGCGGTCGCGTAGAGCAACACGTCCGCAGGCGATGAGGTGAAGTTGGCTATAAAGATCCCGATGCAGTTCGCCGCCACGAGCGTCGCGAACAGCGCCACGCAGGCGGCGAGGACCCATACCAAGGGTACCGGATGCAGCAGGAAGACGACCAGGAGCGCGGGCAGCAGTTGCAACAAGTCGAGCACGGCGTTGACGGCGAGGACCTCGAAGACTATGCGGTAGGGGGAGAGGGGCGTGAGCGAGACGCGCACCAGGATGCCGTCGTTCAGGTCCGAGGTCAGGCTCTCGCCGGCGCCGAAGGTACCGGCCATGATGGCGACGATGCCTATGACGGCGGCGGCGTACTGCGCGGGGATGTCGCTTGCGGCGACGGGGCCGATGATCGCGAGCGGGTACAGCATCTTTATGGCGAGCGCGAACCTCTTGCCGAAGAAGAGCGCGACGTCCTTCTTCCAGTAGGCGTCGGGCGGGCTAATCCTCACGCCGCAGCGCCTCCCCCGTTAGCTTCACGAACACGTCCTCCAGGTTCGGCCGCTCGACGGAGAGGCTCACGATGTCCCCGCCGGACCGGACCAGGCCGGCCACCACGTCGGCGACGATGCCGGGCCGCTCGCCGCAATGGACCACCAGGTTCGGGCCCTCGGGCACGACGCGCCCGACGCCGTCCACCCCCTCCACCGGGCCGTACTCGACCGGGTTGCGCAGCGTCGCCACCACCCTCCTGACGCCCTCCACCGAGGAGACGAGGGCCTCGGGCGTGTCCTGGGCGACCACTTTGCCCCGGTAGAGGAAGGCCACCCGGCCGCACAGCGCTTCGACCTCGTCCACCTGGTTGCTCGCGAGCACCACGGCCACGCCCGCCTCCGAGAGATCCCGGACCTTGCGCTGAAAGGCGAGCTGCGAGGTGTAGTCGAGGCCGAGGGAGGGCTCGTCCAGGAGCAAGACCTCCGGGCGGTGCGCGAGTGCTTCCACGAGCGCGAGCTTCTTGCCCATCCCGTACGAGTAGGTCTTTACGCGGTCGTCCGCGTACTCCGAGAGGTCGAAGAAGTCCAGCAGTTCGGAGACCACGGCCTCGGCCTTCGTCTCCTCGACCCCGTAGGCCCGCGCGAAGAAGTACGCGTTGGCCCGGCCCGAAAGATCCCCGTAGTGGGTAGGGCGGTCAACCATCAGGCCCATCCGCGCCCTGACCTTCCGCTTCTCCCTGACTCCGTCCGCGCCCGCCACGAAGAAGGCCCCGCCGTCCGGCTCGATGGCCGTGGAGAGGACGCGCAGGAGGGTGCTCTTGCCCGAGCCGTTCGGGCCCACGAGCCCGAAGACCTCGCCGGGGGCCACGGCGAAGCTGACGTCTTCCACGCCGCGACCGCTGCTCTTGTAGCGGCGGGAGAGGTTCCTCGCCTCCAGCGCGGGGTTGGGAGACTTCGCCATGCCCGCATTCTAGCGCCGGCCCCGAAGGGCGGCTGTGGGGCGCCTCACCTCGCGCCGGTGGGGTATGGTAGTTGCGTCCTTATCGGAGACGTGGAGGAGGGCGGATGGCCGAGAACGCGAAGGTGGCCCTGCTTGGGACCGGGATCATGGGTGCGGCGATGGCGCGCAACCTGATGGGAGCCGGCCTGGAGGTGCGCGCCTGGAACCGCTCGAAGGAGAAGGCGGAGCCGCTCGAAGGAGACGGCGCGACGGTCTTCGAAGACCCCGCAGAGGCCGCATCCGGCGCGGACTTCTTGCTGACCATGCTGCCTGACGCGGACGTCATAGAAAAGGTCGTCGGGGGCGGCGTGCTGTCGGCGCTCGCCGACAGGGCCGTGTGGCTCCAGATGAGCACGGTGGGGGAGGGGGGCAACGAGAGGCTCGCCCGCCTCGCCGCCGAGAACGGGGTCGCCTACGTGGACGCGCCGGTGCTGGGGACGAAGGCACCCGCCGAACAGGGGCAGTTGATCGTGCTGGCCTCGGGGCCTGAGGAGGTGCGGGGCAGATGCGAACCCGTCTTCGGGGCCGTCGGGAGCAGGACCGTGTGGCTCGGCGACGCGGGGGAGGGCAGCCGCCTCAAGCTCGTCGTCAACAACTGGATCGTGGGCCTGCTGGGCGTCCTGGCGGAGACGATCTCTTTCGCCCGCGCCACCGGCGTCGACCCGCAGAAGTTCCTGGAGACGATAGAGGGCGGCCCTCTGGGCCTCCCCTACGCGCAGATGAAGGGCGCCATGATGATCGAGGAAGACTTTCCGACGAGCTTCTCCGCGAAGCTCGCCCGCAAGGACGCCGGCCTGGTCCTCGACGCCGCCGAAGCTAGAGGCCTCGACATGACCCTGGTCCGGGCCGTCGCCGCCCGCTTCGACGAGGCGATAGGGGCCGGCCACGGCGAGGAGGACGTGGCCGCCGTCTACGAGGCCGCAAAGCCGAAACGGTAGCGGGCGGGACCAAACCCCACCGTGGCCGCCGGGCTGGCCTACCGCCAACTCGACGGCGCGCACGACCGGCGACGGATGTTCTCATCCCCGGCGTGCTAACGCGTCCTTCGTGGTCCCTCTGGCCCACGAAAAAGCGGCCCCCGCGGGGGCCGCCTCGTCCGGAACGCTTCGCGTTACCTTAGGTGTTGCTGCGGCGCCTGCGCCTGCGCCGCCTGCGGCGCCTGTTGCCTCCGCCGGAGTTGCCGGACTTGCTGCCGTCCCGGGCGGCCGTCTGGGTCGGGGACATCTGCGTGAACTTCGCCATCTCTTTCGCCTCCTGTGTCGTGATCGTTGCTCAACCTTACGAACCCTATGATGCTGCCCGCAGGTTGGCCTTCCATTAGAGGCCGGTTAGGGTCCTCTCATCCGCGAAAACGCGAGGGAAGCTCCGACGAAGAAGGTCCCGAGCGCCCCGACCGCAGGCGCACGCTCGGGGGCGACGGCGCCCTTCGAGAAGGTTCACCCCGGGGCAGGGCGCGGGGAGGCTATAATCCGCGCAGACGAGGCTAGTCTAGGAGAGGCTAAATGGCTGAGAAGACCGAGATCACCTGGGACCCAGAGGCCGACCGGCGCATCAAACGAAGCCCCTTCCTAATGCGCCGCTTTATCCGCAAGCGCATAGAAGACAGGGTCGCCGGCCGCGGACGCACCCACGTCACCGAGGCCGACGTGGACGAGAGCGCCGGCATGTATAGGCAATACAGGTTCAAATAGCTACTGGCCGTCAGCTTTCAGCTTCTCTCACAAAAAAGCTGATAGCTGAGGGCTGAAGCTGACGGCTACAAGAAAATCCGGGCCGGCGAATCGCCCTTCTGGCGGACGGTCACCGACCCGGTCTGTGGGCCTCTGTCAGGGCCCGCAGAAGGTTGTCGACTTAGTGATCCATCGGACCCTTTCCTCCTAGTCGAGGTGCAACAACCGACGTCATAGTAGCATCTCTTGCGAGCCTCGCGCCAGCCGCTGGGGTACATCTTTTGGGGCATTTATCTGTCGTTGTAGGCCTCGAACTCGGGACCGCGGGAGGCGGCGTAGATCTTCCGCAGCGCCCTGTCGCCGCCGGCTTCGGGGATGAGGAAGTTGGGCTGGGCGTAGTCTAAGAGGACGAAGGGCACGGGTTCTATCTGAACGATACGGTCTTCGTAGAGGGTTATCTCGGCGAAGATGCCGGTCGAGGTCTCCTCGGACCAGGACTGATCCAGGAGAAAGTTCCCCACACCGTAGAAGATCGGGGTCCCCTCGTGGAGTTCGATGCCCTTGGGCCAGTGGGCGTGGCCGCCCACGACGAGGTCCGCCCCGGCCTCCGCGGCGGCGTGCGCGAGATCCACCTGCCCGGGCTCCGGGGTGGCGAGGTACTCCTTGCCCCAGTGGGGCATCACGACGACGAGGTCCACCTCGTCCCGCAACCGCCCCACGTCCTCCCTGACGACGTCTTCAAGCAGCGGGGCCGTGCCTGGGGCCCCTTCCGTCGCCCAGGCCCAATCGTAGCCGGGGATGCCCAGGTAGGAGAGGACCCCGATCTCCGTCCCTCCCAGGTCGAAGATCATGGGTTCCCTGGCGTCGGCGAGGTCCATACCGGCCCCGGCGCGCTCGATGCCCGCCCGGTCCAGGTGCCCGAGCGTCTCCGCGAGCCCGGATGCCCCGGCGTCCAGGACGTGGTTGTTGCCCAGAGTGACGCCGTCTATGCCGGCTTGATCGAGGATGGGCATGAGGCGCAGGTCGCCGGTGAAGGAGGTCTCTTCCGGGTGCCAGACGGCGGCCTCAACTACCGGGTTCTCGAAGTTCGCCAGCGTCAGGTCGGCGCTGCTCAAGTAGTCGCGGACGGCGCCGGCGTCCCCCACGCGCGCCGCCGTGAACTGGTGGATGGTGCCGGTCTCCGAGTAGGGGCTCGGCTCCGGCGTGCGGCCCGTGATCGCCGCGTAGCCCCCGCTCATCGGGAAGTCCAGGCCCATCCCCTGCTGGATGACCATGTAGTTCTGGCCGCGGTCGAGCACGACGTCGCCCCCGATCACGACGCGGTGGAGTTTCCCGGGGTCGGGCCCCGTCCCCTCCTCGAACCGCAAAGGATAGTTCGAGAGGTCCGAAGCGCCGGGCTCCAGAATGGACTCGCCCTCCACCCGAAGCGCCTTGACCCGCGGGCCCACGTCGTCCCACGGCACGAGCCCGAGGGCGCCGGGGGTCCGACTTACGTGGTCGACCACAGCGTCAGCGGAGTCGAAGCTACGGAAGCCGGGGCGCCTGATCAGGTCCTCGGCCGTCGCCAGCGATCCGGCCGGGACGGACAGCTCCCGCGCCTCCGAGAGCTCCCGCAGGCTCACGCCCTCGCGCAGGGAAGACAGGTGGGCGACCGGCACGAGGGAGACCCGAGGGTCGGGCTGGCGGGTGGCCGCCGTGGTCTCGTCTTTGGGGCGAGAGCCGGCGCCCGCC
The DNA here is from genome assembly GCA_035936475.1 of Rubrobacter sp. GTDB lineage: Bacteria > Actinomycetota > Rubrobacteria > Rubrobacterales > Rubrobacteraceae > Rubrobacter_D. Next base: position 14,477 of record DASYWA010000058.1, read on the forward strand.
GCCCGGCCTTCGTCCCTTCGGTCCTCCAGGGCCTCCCGGTTCGCGTCCCCGTTCTCGGGCGGCCCGCTCGAGAACGAGCCCAGCAGCGGGAGGAGCGAGAGCAGGCCCAGCGTCAGCGCGGCCAGCGCCAGCGCGGCCAGCACGCGGAGATTCATCCTCACGGAGCCACCCCCGGAACCCGGATCCAACCATCCCAATCTACCAGCCCCGGCTGAGTGCTGACACCTGACAGCGCGCTCTTCGCAAGAAAAGCGCCCCAAAGCCGGCCGGCCTCGATGATACGGCGGAGGAAGCGGGCCGTCCGCGGGTTCTCTGGAAGGGGAAGATCTTCTCGGGCGGGCCTTGCTCCAGGATCCGTCCCTCCTCCAGAAGACAGACGCGGTCGGCGATGTCGCGGGCGAAGCCCATCTCGTGGGTCGCGATGAGCATGGTCATGCCCTCGCGCGAGCTCCCTGATGACGGAGAGGACCTCCGCGACGAGCTCGGGGTCGAGCGCGCTCGTCACCTCATCGATCTCCTTCACGCTGCGGGGGACGGGCGGCAAACCACAGCGGTAGCCCCGAAAAGGGTTGCGCGGCCAGCGTTCGGGGAAACATCTAGAATGTTCCCGGAGCCCGCTACGGAGGAGAGCGAGAGATGACCGAGGCAGAGCAGAGGCGCCAGGAGAGTCCGTTGCTGAGCGACCGCGGCTCGACCACCATCAAAGATTCGGTGGTCGCCAAGATCGCGGGCATGGCCGCCGGGGAGGTCGAGGGCGTCCATATGGGAGGCAGCGCCTCCCGGTCCGCCGGCGGCCTGCTCGAAGGCATAACGGGATCGGAGAGCACCACCCGCGGCGTCAGCGTCGAGGTCGGCTCCGTCGAGGCCGCCATAGACCTGAAGATGGGCATCGACTACGGCAAGAACATCCTCGGCACCGTAGGCGAGGTGCGACAGAAGATCACCGAAAGGGTCCAGACCATCACGGGCCTGAAGGTCACCGAGCTGAACGTGACCATCGCCGACGTCATCTTCCCCGAGGACGGCCAGGACGACGCGGAAGGGAACGGGTCGAGGTCCGGTGCTGGTACGGCCCCGAGCGTACCCACGCGCACGGTGCCGCGGCGGGAGCTCCGCACCGGCGCCTCCGAGCGCGAGTTCACGCCGGTGGAGCCGCGCAGCCGAACCTACACCGAGGGCGCGAGCGGCCCGGTCCCCGAGGAAGAGGTCCGCGTCGAGGGCACGCCCGTCGAAGAGGACGAGACCCGCAGGCTCAGGGTCGGCGACGAGGAGCCCTCGGAGACAGGCACCGGGTCTACCCGCGGCGGAGGGACGGGGACGCCGGCATCCGGGTCTTCGGGCGGCTCGAGCGCCGAGGCCCCCACGGATGAGACGACCCTGACCGGCGGAACGTCCTCGGGCGAGAGTGCCGCGCGCGAGACCGCCTCGAACGAGGGGGCCGCGGGCGGGACGGAAGAGATTGACCGCGGTCGCATCTCCGAGGCCGAGGAACGCCGCGCCCGCCGGCGCCGGCGCCGCGAGGAGCGCGGGGAGGACGAGGAGGGCTAGAAGCCCGAACGGCGCCCGCCCCGTGGCCAAGGACCTGCTCCGTCCCGGCCTGAAGCTCGTGTTCTGCGGGTACAACCCGTCGCTTAGGTCCGGGGCCACGGGCTACCACTACGCCCACCCCGGCAACCGCTTCTGGCGCGTCCTCCACGCGGCGGGAGTAACGGAGCGGCTCTACAAGCCCGAAGAAGACGAGACGTTGCTCGACCGGGGCATCGGCTTCACGAACCTCTGCCCCCGCCCGACCCGCAGGGCCGACGAGCTGACGCGGGAGGAGATCCTCGCCGGCTCGGAGGCCCTGCGGGCGACGCTCGAACGCCTGAGACCCGGGGCCGTGGCCTACACGGGCATCGGGGTCTACCGCTGGTTCCGGCGCACGTCGAAGGCCGGGTGGGGCGTGCAGCCCGAGCCCGCCGTGGAGGGCGTGGTGGACGTGGTCGTCCCCTCGCCTTCGGGGCTCAACCGGATGGTCTTCGACGAGCTCGTCGAGCACTACCGGGCCCTAGCCCCCTTCGTCCGGTGAGGGCGGTTCCTTCGTGCGCGGGCTCGGGACGTGCAGGTCGAACCGGAGGGCGGTGAGGCGGAGCCCGAAGACGGTTGCGACCGTCGGGACGGCGACGAGGTTCGTCAGGACGACGAAGACCAACGCGCCGGCGATGGCGGCGGTCGCGTAGATCTCGCGGCGCAGGATCAGGGGCACCTCCGTGCAGAGCACGTCGCGCATGATCCCCCGGCGACACCCGTCACCGTTCCCATCAGGACCACTATGGGCGCCGGCACCCCCGCCTCGTGGACCGCCATCGCCCCGATGAACGTGAACACCGCGAGCCCGAAGGCGTCGGCGACGAGCAGGGAGCCGCGGGGAGGCCGGAAGAAGCGGGCGTAGGCCAGGGTAGCGCCGGCCGCGAGCACGCAGACGAGCAGGTACGTCGGGTCTTCTATCCAGATGATCGGACGCCGGTCCAGCAAGAGGTCCCGAACCGTCCCGCCGCCGACGGCGGTAATGACCGCTACGATGACTACCCCGAAAAGGTCCATGCTCTTGCGCCCGGCCGCAAGCGCCCCGCTGATGGCGAAGACCGCGATCCCGAAGAGATCCAAAACGTACAGTGCCATGCCCGCAGGTTAGCAACTCCGGGACAACCGCGGTCTCGGGGGAACGGCTCTACAGGGTAGACGCGTTCCGCACGCGGGGCCCGGAGCCCGGCGGGGGCTGGGGCGGCCTGCGCCCGTAGGAGAGCAGGCGCTCGATGCGGCTCAGGCTCTGGCGCGGGGGTTTGGGCTGCTCCCACAACTCCACGCGCAGGACGCCGTCCTCGGCGTAGATTCGCGCGTGGGTCAGCACGAACCGCGACACGAAGACCGGCGGGCCTTTGAGGCGGGGCCTGACCGGGTGCAACTGGCGCAGGTAACACCCCGAGTTGACGGCCACGCATCGCCGGCCGTCCGGCCTCTCCACCTCATCCAGCGAGGGCAGGTGCGTGTGGCCCGAGACGAAGACGTCCACGGTAGACGGGTTGAGGGCCGGGGACATGGGCGGGCGGGCCTCCCCGGTCAGGATCTCCCGAACCTTCGCCCGCGAGGCCTCGGCGGGCGAGGGGCGCGGCTTCTTTCGGCGGCTCCCGTCCGGGCTCATCGCGTTCACGGTCCGGCGGACGACGTGCCGGACGACGAGGAAGAAGACCGCGAACAGGGCCACGGCGAAGAGCCCGAAGATACCGATGTCCAGGAAGAGCTCGTGGAGGCGGGGCAGCCCGCCCGAGAAGAGCAGGTATGCGGCGACGCGGTAGAGGGCGTAGGCCACGAGCAGGGGGAGGAGCAGGTAGGCCGCGGCCTTGCCGGCGAGGTCGTAGAAGTAGCGGCCCGCGAACCAACCCGGTATCGCCACGAGCGGGTAGACCATCTTTATCTCCGAGAGGTCTAAGCCCCGCGAGACCTCCCCGTAGGGCGCCACGCGGCGGGTAAAGTCCATGACGACGTGGTGGCCTAAAGGGGTGTGCAGCCTGTCCGAGTAGTCCTCGACGGTGTTCGCCGGGTCCAACTGGTTGCCGTGCTCGCAGTAGACCACCCGCCGTTCGCCCCCGACGTCCATCGAAGCCAGGTAGCTGTAGGCGAACTCGTCCACCACGCCGGCTTTGCGCAGGGTCTCCTGGAGCCCGGGGTTCCACCAGACTTCGGCGTCGTGGTTGCCGGGAAGGTAGATCACCCGCTTCCCCTCCCCCGACCGGAACTCTTTTAGTGCCGCGAAGAGGCCCGCGTACTCGGCCCGCGACATCGTGAGCGAAGCCCTGTCCTCCCCATCCGGGATCGCGCCTATCTGGAGGAAATCGAAAAAGTCCCCGGCCAGCACCAGCTCGACGGGCCGCTCCAGCGCGGCGAGCTCTTCGAAGAGGGCGCCTAGCTCCGCTGGCGACTCGAAGCCGTCGCAGCCGGGGTCGCCCCCGATGTGGGAGTCGGAGACAAAGACCACGAGCGCGTTATCCGGCAGATCCGGCACGGGCCGAAGTATAGCCAGCGCGGAACCCTCGCGGCTTCGGTTGTGGCCGCACCGCCGTGCTACGCTGGCGCCAGTCTTTGTCCCGGCCCCAGGAGGAAAGATGGAGTACCGTCGTCTCGGCCGTTCCGGCCTGTTCGTCTCGTCGTTGACCCTCGGCACGATGACCTTCGGGGGGAGCGGGAAGTTCGACAAGGTCGGCTCGACCGACGTTGCGGGGGCGACCCGGCAGGTGGACATGTGCCTGGACGCCGGGGTCAACCTCTTCGACACGGCGGACGTCTACTCGTCCGGGGAGTCGGAGGAGATCCTGGGGCAGGCCGTCTCGGGCCGGCGCGACAGGCTGCTCCTGGCGACGAAGGCCCGCATGCCCGCCGGCGAGGGACCTAACGGCGCCGGCCTCTCTCGCCACCACATAATCCGCCAGTGCGAGGCGAGCCTGAGGCGCCTCGGCACGGACTACGTAGACCTCTACCAGGCCCACGAGTGGGACGGCGTTACGCCCCTCGAAGAGACGCTCGAAGCCTTCGACACGCTCGTCAGGTCCGGCAAGGTGCGCTACGTCGGCTGCTCCAACTACGCGGGATGGCAGCTCATGAAGGCGCTCGGGGTGTCCGAGCGGCGCGGCTACCAGCGGTACGTGAGCCAGCAGATCCACTACACCCTAGAGGCGCGCGAGGCCGAGTACGAGCTCGTCCCGCTCGCCGTAGACCAGGACTGCTCGATCCTCGTCTGGAGCCCGCTGGCCGGCGGCCTCCTCTCCGGCAAGTACCGCCGCAACGAGGAAGCGACCGAAGGCCGCCACTTCGAAGGCTGGGACGAGCCCCCCATCCGCGACGAGAAGAGGCTCTACGACATCGTAGAGGTGCTCGTGGAGGTCGCCGAAGGGCGCGGCGTCTCCGCCGCCCAGGTCGCCCTCGCCTGGCTCCTCGGCCGCCCCGGCGTCGCCTCCATCGTCGTCGGCGCCCGCACCGACGAACAACTCGCCGACAACCTCGAAGCCGCCGAGCTGGAGCTGTCGGAGGACGAGCGCAGGCGGCTCGACGACGTGAGCGCCCCGCCGCTCATCTACCCCTTCTGGCACCAGCTAAAGACCGCCTCGGACCGCCTCGGACCAGCCGACATGCCTCTGTTGGCACCGCGCATGGGCGACGGGTAGAACGCGCAGCGAGGAGACCCCGTAGGGGCGGGTTTCAAACCCGCCCGGGTTATGCCGATCCCCGCGAGCGTATAATCCGGCCGTGATCGTTGACAGCGCCATCTACGTGGACGGCCGTCGGGCCGCCGAGCCCGCATCCCTGGACGAGACCTACGAGGCGTGCCGCAGCCGGGAAGGTGTCGCCTGGATCGGCCTGTACAGGCCGACGGCCGAGGAGTTCGAGTCCGTGGCCGAGGAGTTCGAGCTTCACCCTTTGGCCGTGGAGGACGCACTCGACGCCCACCAGCGGCCGAAGCTCGAGCGCTACGGCGAGACGCTCTTCGTCGTGCTCAAGCCCGCCCGCTACCTCGACGACGTCGAGAGGGTGGAGTTCGGCGAGATCCACATCTTCCTCGGGGAGAGCTTCGCCATCACCGTCCGCCACGGCGAGGCGCCGGACGTGGGCATGGTGCGTCAGAGCCTCGAGGCCGACCCCGAGCTACTTAGGCGGGGGCCTGAGGCCATCCTGCACGCCATCATGGACAGGGTGGTGGACGACTACGGGCCCGTGGTCGACGGCCTGGAGAACGACATCCAGGAGATAGAGGCCGAGGTCTTCGGGGGGAACGCCAACGTCTCCAGGCGCGTCTACGAGCTGTCGCGCGAGGTGATCCAGTTCCAGAGGGCCACCCAGCCCCTGAAGGAGGTCCTGGACCAACTGCTGCGGGGCCAGTCAATCGAGGTGGACGACGAGGTGCGCCGCTACCTGCGCGACGTCCAGGACCACGTACTCCAGGTCACCGAGCGGCTCGCCGGCTTCCGCGAGCTCCTGCAGAACATCCTCAGCGTCAACCTGACGATGGTCAGCCTCTCGCAGAACGAGCAGGTAAAGAAGATCAGTGCCTGGGCCGCCATCCTCTTCGCGCCGACCCTCGTCGGCACCGTCTACGGCATGAACTTCGACCGGATGCCCGAGCTCCACTGGGCCTTCGGCTACCCGTTCGCCCTGCTTCTTATGCTCCTGATTTCCGTCTCGCTCTACCTCTCTTTCAGGCGCAGCGGCTGGATGTAGGGCGGGCCCGCCGCCCGCACGGGCCCCTTGGACCTCGG
>DASYWA010000059.1:0-8621 GCA_035936475.1 Rubrobacter sp.
TAGCGCTCACCGAGGGGCAGATCAACGGCCTGGAGCAGGCGATCAACGAGGAGGGCGACCCGATCGCGGGGGCGAGGCGGTGGGCCTCGGAGAACCGCGGGGTCGTGCGGCCCTGGGTCGAGGCTGCGAGGGACGCCGGCGAGGAACGGTAGCGAACTTCTCAGAACCCCCTGACCGGGAAGGTCTCTCGCCCGATGGTTTATGATCCCTAGCAGGCTCTTAGCGTACGGCTCTCCCGGAATGGTACCGTTGCACGAGTTGCGGTCAGCTCCTGGAGCGCGTTTGGGCGCAGCATTGGTCTGTACATCTGCCACCGTCTTTACATACCGGGGGAGAGCTGACAGATAAGAGCGGGGGTTGCGGGCCCGAAGCCGGGGCGGGCTACTAAGTGGCGCGCAGGACGAGGAGGGCAAGGTCGTCGCGGGGGTAGCCTTCCTGGAACTCGAGGACCGCGTTCTTGAGGGCGCGGGCGAGGTCCGCGGCGTGGTCGTCGGCGTGGGCGCCGACGAACCGGAGGAGCCTTTCCTCGCCGAAAAAATCGCCGTCGGGGCCGCGCGCCTCGGTGACGCCGTCGGTGTAGAAGACGATGGTTTCTCCCGGCATGAGGCACATGCTGGTGTCGTCGAGCTCGGCGTCGGGGAAGACGCCGAGGGCCCGGCCGGGGCAGCTGATCTCCTCCACCGTCCCGCCGGCGCGCACCAGGAGCGGCGGCGGGTGGCCGGCCCGAGAGATGTCGATGCCGACGCCGGGTTCATCGTCCAGCGGCTCCAGGCGGGCGCAGGCCGCGGTACAGAAGCGGTCCTCGCGGAGCTGGCGGAGCATGGCCTCGTTCAGGCCGGAGAGGATCTGTGAGGGCAGGTCGTTGCTCATGGTGACGGCCCGGATGGTGTAGCGGGCCAGGGCGGTGACCGCCGCCGCCTCGGCCCCCTTGCCCCGCACGTCCCCAATGACGCACACCCACCCGTCCTCTATGGTGTTTATGACGTCGTAGAAGTCCCCGCCCACCTCGTTCGCCTCGCCCGCCGGGAGGTACTCCGCCCCGAGCTCGACGCCCGGTATCTGGGGCAGGTGCGGCGGCAGGAGGCTCCTCTGGAGGGTGCGCGCGATCTCGCTCCGGTCCCGGTAGAGGCGGGCGTTGTCCACGGCGAGCGCGCACCGGTAGGCGAAGTTCTCGGCGAGCAGGAGGTCCTCGTCGTCGTAGCGGCGGTCGGGCCTGGAGGAGACGAGCGTCATGGCGCCCAAGGTCCGGCCGCGCGCCAGGAGCGGCACGCTCATCAGCGAGCGGGGTTCGAGCTCGCGCAGCGCCTCCAGGTGCTCGCCGACCCCCATCTCCCGCCCGTAGAAGGACCGGTCCGGAAGACCGGACAGCAGCACAGACCGCCCCGTCCGCAGCACCTGGGCGGTGCTACCGGGGTCTTCCTCGCCGAAGGAGCGGTGCTCCCCGAGACGGCGCAGGAGCTCCTCCTTTTCCGGGTCGGCGTGGGCGGCGGCGAGCTGGTGGACCCTGCCGTCCTCCTCCGCTATGTCGAGCAGGCACCAGTCGGCGAGGTCCGGCACCACGAGACGCGCCGCCCGCCTGAGCGTGTCCTCGTAGTCGAGGGAGGCGGAGAGCGTGGGGCCCGCGGCGGCGAGCAGGGCCAGCCGCCGCCGCGCGGCCACGGCCTCGGCCCGGGCGAGTTGCTCGCGCACCAGCAGGAGGTCGCGCTCCTCCTCGATCCTTTTCCGCTCGCTTATGTCCTCGACCAGGGCGATAAAGTACCGGGGCTCCCCGGATGCCTCGTGCACGAGCGAGACGGTCAGGTTCACCCAGACGGTAGACCCATCCTTCCTGACGTAGCGCTTCTCCATGGAGTAGAGTTCGCTCTCCCCCCGCAACATGGCCCGTACCTGCTCGAGGTCCGCCTCCAAATCGTCCGGGTGGGTGATGTCCGCGAAGGTCATCCCGAGCATCTCCTCGTGGGTGTAGCCCACGATCTCGCACAGGTGCCGGTTGACCCTGAGCCAGCGGCCGTCGATCCCGACCTGGGCCGCGCCCACGGCGGCGTGCTCGAAGGTCGCCCGGAAGCGCTCCTCGCTCTCGCGCAGGACCTCTTCGATCCTCCGCCGCTCGGTGATGTCGTTCTGGACCCCGACGAAGTTGGTGAGCCGCCCACCATCGTCGTGGACGGGCGAGACGTAGAGCTCGTTCCAGAAGGGCGTCCCGTCCTTGCGGTAGTTCCGCAAGACAACCCGGCACTCCCGCTCCTCCCGCAAGGCCACCCGCAGCTCTTCCAGCGCCGGCTGGTCCCGCTCGTCCCCCTGCAAGAAGCGGCAGTTGCTCCCCAGGACCTCCTCCGCCGCGTAGCCCGAGATCCTCTCGAAGGCCGGGTTTACGTAGACGATGGGGTCATCTGGCGCCCTCGGATCCGTGATGAGGATGCCGTTCGAGCTCGCGGCCACCGCCCGGTCGAGCAGGCGCCGCATCGCGTCCGGGGCGGAGGGCCCCGGAACGTCACGCCCCGCGGGTGAGAGATAAGCGTCCAAGGACCGCATTCTACAGCCCTTCTCGACGTCCCACCGAGATCCCGGCCTCCCCCCGACACGTTAAAACCCGCTCTTTCCGGGGTATGCTAAAGTCTGCAACGGGAAGATAGGCTACGAGAGGAGAACGACGAACATGGCATACGAGCTGCCGCAGCTCCCTTACGGCTACGACGCCCTGGAGCCCACGATAGACGAGCAGACCATGCACCTCCACCACGAGAAGCACCACAACACCTACGTAACCAACCTGAACGCGGCGCTGGAGAAGCACCCGGAGGCCGACCCCGGCAACGTCGAGGAGCTCATCGCCAACCTGGACTCCGTGCCCGAGGACATACGCACCGCCGTCAGGAACAACGGCGGCGGCCACTCCAACCACTCGATGTTCTGGCAGATCATGGGCCCCTCCGGACAGGGCGGGGGCAGCCCGAGCGGTGAGCTGGCCTCGGCCATAGACTCCTCGTTCGGCTCGTTCGACCAGTTCAAGGAGCAGTTCGCCGCGGCGGCGGCCCCGGGCGCCCTGTTCGGCTCGGGGTGGGCGTGGCTGATAGCGGACCCCGGCGGGTCGCTCTCCATAGAGAAGACGGCCAACCAGGACAGCCCGCTCATGGAGGGCAAGACGCCCGTTTTGGGTTTGGACGTGTGGGAGCACGCCTACTACCTCAACTACCAGAACCGCCGCCCGGAGTACATAAACGCCTGGTGGGACGTCGTTAACTGGGACGAGGTCGCAAGAAGGTACGACGCGGCGAGGAACGCCTAGCCGGATCAGTAGCGTGGCAGAGAAGCCCCCGGGGGAGGTAACCTCCGGGGGCTTTTGCGTGCCGGTTGCCACAGGGCCGGAGGAACGGCGCGAACGGACCTTAGCCCCTTTCGGAGCCATCCGTTAGAGTAGGCCGGTAGGGCGGGCGAAGCGGGGAGGACGACTGTTATGCGGCTGGTGGTAGTGGGCGGGGTTGCGGCGGGAACGAAGGCGGCCTCGAGGGCGCGGCGGGTGGACCCCGGGATGGAGATCACGGTCTACCAGGAGGAGCCCGAGCCGTCCATCAGCGAGTGCGGCCTCCCCTACCTCCTCTCCGGCGTCGTCGAGAAGCGCGACCGGCTCATCGCCCGCACCCCCGAGAAGTTCGCGGAGGCGGACATCGAGATGAAGGTGCGCCACCGGGTCGAGGGGATCCACCCGAACACGAAGACGCTATCCGTGCGCGACACGAGCACCGGCGAGGCCTTCGAGGACCGTTACGACCGTCTGGTCGTCGCCACCGGCGCCCGGGCCGTCCTCCCCCCCATCCCCGGCGCCGACCTCGACGGCATCTTTCCGCTGCGCTTTCTGACGGACGCGGACAGGATCATGGCCTACGTCAGAGACAGAACCCCCAAGAAAGCGGTGGTCGTTGGCGGGGGCTACATCGGGCTCGAGGTGGCGGAGAACCTGTGCCGGATGGGGATGGAGGTGGCGCTTGTGGAGGGCGAAGACCGCGTCGCCCTGGCCTACGGCTCCGAAGTCTCCGAGAGGGTCGAGGCCGAGCTAGAAGCCAACGGCGTGGGCGTCTTTACCGGCGAGAGGGTGGAGGGGTTCGTCGGCGACGGACGAGTCCGGGCGGTCGGGTTCGGCGGCGCGGAGCGGGAGGCGGAGCTCGTGATCTTGGGCGTCGGCATCAAGCCGAACGTGGAGCTCGCGCGGGACGCGGGGGCGGAGGTGGGGACCACCGGCGCCCTGAGGGTGGACCGTCGCATGCGGACCGCCATCCCCGACGTCTGGGCCGCCGGCGACTGCGTCGAGACGCCCAACCTAGTGAGCGGAAGACCGGCCTGGGCACCTTTGGGCGACACCGCCAACCAGATGGGCCGCGTCGCCGGTACCAACGCCGCCAGCCCCGCCGGGGAGGACACCCTGGAGTTCCCCGGCGTGCTCGGCACCGGCATCTTCAAGGCCTTCGGCCTCGGCGTCGGCAAGACGGGGCTCTCGGAGAGGGAGGCGGCGGATGCCGGCTTCGAGACCGTGAGCGCCGGGATCGAGGCCCGCGACCGGGCCGGCTACTACCCTGGGGCGGAGAGGGTCTTCCTCAAGCTTATCGCCGACGCGAAGACCGGCCGCCTCCTCGGGGCCGAGGCGGCGGGCTCGGGCACGGACAAGCTCATCGACGTCTGCGCCACGGCCCTCTGGGGCCGCCTCTCCTACCCCGACCTCGTCGACATAGACCTCGCGTACTCTCCGCCCTACGGCCCGGCCCTGAGCCCCGTCATCCAGGCCGCCACCATCCTCTCCGGAAAGTTCGACCGCGCCCGCGAGGGCGTCAGGGCCACGGAGTAGCAGACCCTAACCACCTCGACCGCCGAGGAGCAAGGCGAAGACCGCACAGGCGAGCGAGACCACCATACCCGCCCGGCCCATATCAGAAGGAGGCCCGATCTACGGCGGCGTTGGCTCACCGCCTCCCTGCCTCCGATGAACACCATCGCGCCGGCCATGAACACCAACACCGCCTGGCCCACGGAGAACCCGATCAGGGGCATCACAACCGCTACGCCGAAGGAGCTCACGGCATCCAGGGCGTCTCGCCTCCAACGGCGGGAAGGCGTGTGGGGGGTCGGCTTGCCCCTGGTTACCCGCGTACCCCACGAACCGTACTGCCGTCCGGTGGGAAGCTGACCGCTGAAAGCTGACGGCCAAAAGAGCGCGGTTCGCCTCGCGAACCGCCTCAGAACCTCTCGACGACCGTCCTGGCGAGCATGTGCAGGGGCAGGTAGTCGGGGCCGCCGGCCTTGGAGTCGGTGCCGCTCATGCCGAAGCCGCCGAAGGGCTGGACGCCGACCAAAGCGCCGGTTATGCCGCGGTTGAAGTAGACGTTGCCGGCCTTGAACTCCTGACGGGCCCTCTCGAGATGGTCGCGGTTCTTGGAGTAGACGCCGCCCGTCAGACCGTAAGGGCTGTCGTTGGCGAGCTTGAGGGCGTCGTCGAAGTCGCGGGCCTTGAGGACCGAGAGGACGGGGCCGAAGATCTCCTCGCGCGCCACCGTGGCGTCGGGCTCGACGGCGAAGATGGTGGGGCTGACGAAGTAGCCGTTCTCGGGGTCGCCCGGGTCCTCGCCGAGCACCCTGTCCCCCTCCCTCTTGCCGGCGTCCACGTAGCCCGAGACCTTCTCGAACTGGGGCTCGCTGATGACGGGGCCGACGTTGACGTCTGCGGTCTCGGGGACGCCTATCTTGAGCATCTTCGCCCTCTCGACTACCTTGCCCAAGACCTCATCGTAGACGTCTTCGTGCAGGATGGCGCGGCTGGCGGCCGAGCACTTCTGGCCGGAGTAGCCGTAGGCGCTCTTGACGATGTCGGCGGCGGCGGAGTCGAGGTCGGCGGAGTCGTCTATGACCATAGCGTCCTTGCCGCCCATCTCGGCTATGACGCGCTTGACCCACCGCTGGTTCTCTATCTGTTTGGCGGCGCGCTCGTTGATGCGGAGACCCGTCCGCATAGAGCCCGTGAACGAGATAAAGCGCGTCCTGGCGTCCTCGACGAGGTAGTCGCCGACGTCCGAGCCGTAGCCGGGGAGAAAGTTCAGGACGCCCTCGGGGAGGCCTGCCTCGTCGAAGATCTCGGCGACGACCGCGCCTATGACGCTCGTGAACTCCGACGGCTTCATGACGACGGTGTTGCCGGCGACGATGGCGGCGCTGGACATGCCGGTGAGGATGGCGGTTGGGAAGTTCCAGGGGGCGATGACGACGCCGACGCCCATCGGCTGGTAGGAGTAGCGGCTCTCCTCGCCCGGTATCGCGTAGATCTCGACCCCGTCCTTGAGGCGCAGCATCTCGCGGGCGTAGTACTCCAGGAAGTCTATGGCCTCCGCTACCTGGGCGTCGGCCTCGTTCCAGGGCTTGCCGCCCTCGAAGACCTCCCAGGCGAGCAGCTCGAACCGGCGGCGCTTCATGATCGCCGAAGCCCGCAGCATCACGCGGGCGCGCGCCTCGGGAGAGGTCCTGCTCCAGTGCTCGAAGGCCGCGGTCGCGGCGTCGAGGGCCATGTCCGCCTCGCGTTCGGTGGCGGCAGCGGTGCGGCCGACGACCTGGGAGGGGTTGGCGGGGTTTACGGAGACGATCTCGCCGTCCGTCTCTACCCTCTTGCCGCCGATGATGGCCGGGTGGTCCTTGCCGAGCCTTCCCTCGACATCCTTTATGGCGGCCCGCATCCTCTCGACGTTCGACGCGTCGGACCAGTCCAGGTACTCTTCGTTCTTGTACGGTATGAGGCCCATGGTGCTCCTATCTCTTTATGGCGCCGGTCATGCTCCCGATCACGTCCTTTGCGACGTAGCCGGCTATCTTCGGGTTCTCCTTGAGGCGGCGGGTCGAGTACTCGTACCAGTCCTCCCCGAAGGGCACGTAGACGCGCAGCTTGTGGCCCGCGTTGACGAGGATGCTCCTCAACTCTTCGTCCACCCCGAGTAGCATCTGGAACTCGTAGCGGTCCTTCGGGACTTCTAGCTGGTGGATGAGCCTCAGGGCGTGCCAGATCAGGTACTCGTCGTGCGTCGCTATGCCGACGTACACGCCGCCCTTGAGTAGCTCTTCGAGCAGGAATATGTAGTTCTGGCGGACGGTGTCGAAGTCCTTGTAGGCGATGCTGCGCGGCTCGTCGTAGATGCCCTTGCACAGCCTGACGGAGAAGCCCGCCTCCAGGATATTCTGCACGTCCTCCAGGCTGCGGCGCATGTACGCCTGCAGGACGGCCCCGGTGTTCTCGTGGCGCCGGTAGGTGTCGTGGACGATACCCAAGTTGGCGTCCGTGTGGGGGGAGTCCTCCATGTCCACCCGTACAAAGCGGCCCCTCTCGCCGGCGTACTCGACTATCTCCTCGACGTTGGCCCGGCAGAGTTCTTCGTTTAGCGTTAGCCCCAAGCCCGTGAGCTTTATGGAGATGCCACTCGCAAGATCGTGCTCGTCGAGGGCGTCGACGACCTTTTTGTAGTCCTTGAGCTTGCCTGCGGCGTCGGCCTTGCTCTCTGTGCTCTCGCCGAGCAGGTCTATGGTGGCGACGCAGCCCTCGCGGTTCAGGTCGCGGACCGTCTCTACAGCCTCGTCCAGCGTGTCGCCCGCGATGTAGCGGCTCGAAATCTTCTTCACTATCGGCCGCGGGATGAGGGGGACGGAGTTGGCGATGGCTTTGTCTATGGCGCCCATGGTTACCCCGGCTTTCTGTTTTGCAACATTCTAATCGGAGCCGTGGGCGCCGTGGGACGCGCTCCGCATCATCGGGGCCCGGAAAGCCTGTTCGTCAAGAAGAGGAGGCGCCCCCGACGCAGCGCGGCCCCCAGGGTCCTCCAAAGGCTTGGAGGAGGGCCGAACCCGGGAGTAGCCCCGGGCCCGCGTCTCGGCTTCACACCGCTCTGGAACCCGACGGTTACCGGCCTCTCGCGCTCCGCCCGACCCGCAAGTAGTTCAATATGGAGAGGATGAGACCTCCCCACAGGAGGACCGCACCGATGAGGAACATGATCCACGCTGCGGCAGTCATCGAGTATCCTCCTCTCTATTCCTGCGCCATCTAAGCGACTGGAAGATGAAGGCGATCCCTACGACTAGAACGCATGCTCCTCCGCCCAAAATCAGGAGTCCGCTGGCGGGGTAGCCCCCGTAGGGGTTCGCGAACTCGTTGTATATGTTGAAGGCCGTCACCCCGATCAGGATTATGGGGGTGATGATCGAGAGCGCCAGTATCCACCAGTACCCTACCGGGATGTAAGCGGTCTCGTTGAGGGAACTCTGGATGGTCCTGAGTTGCCGGACCACCCACGCCACCAGTATGACCTCGAAGAGCCCGGAGAGCACCAGGCCGTAGTTGTTTATGAAGTGGTCGATGGTGTCGAGGTAGTACAGGCCGCCCTTCGTGACGTAGATCAGGCCGATCACGAAGGCGGGCCCGCACACGATGCTCACCGCCTTGTTGCGAGCGAAGCCGAACTTGTCCCGCACCCCGGCGATGCCGACCTCGAAGATCGAGACGGCCGAGGTGAGCCCGGCGAACAGCAGCGCCCCGAAGAACAGAAGCCCGAAGAGCGAGTTCAGCGCCGGAAGCTGGTTGATGATCTGCGGGAAGGCTA
>DASYWA010000060.1:0-19245 GCA_035936475.1 Rubrobacter sp.
TCGCGGGCCGACGGGTGGACCGTGGTGCGCGAGGGCAACGACAGGGCCACCTCCGTCCACCACACCCAGGCCGAGGCGGCCAAAGCCGGGCGGAAGATCGCCCGCGAGGACGGTACCGAGTTCCTGCTCCACGCCAAGGACGGGCGCGTCCGGGACCGCAGCGATTACGGCGGAGACCCCGCCCCTCCCTCCTCCGCATCGGCGGGGGACGCCCCGGCCCCTCCCGCGGCCAGCGTGGCGGGCGGGGCGACCCGGGCGACGGGCGGGGTAGTCGGCCTGGCCACCGGGGTCGTTGGCGGGGCGCTCGAGGGGCGCGGGCCAGCGGCGACCGGCTTAGGCCAAGGCAGCAAGGCGTCCCACGAAGAGGGAAGAACCGACGACAACAGCGAGGAGGCGGGTGGCTTGGTCTACGAGGAGCGCTACGCGGATTACGAGGTCCACGATCGGGCCGGCGACAGGCTTGGCCACATGGACTCCCTGTTCCTCGGCGAGGACGACCGGCCGGAGTACATAGGGTTGAAGATGGGGATGCTGGGCACCCGCTCGACGCTGGTACCCTGGGAGAAGGTAACCAGCGCGGACGAGGAGGGAGGTTACCTAGAGGTAGACGTGGACAAGGAGACGGCCGCCGGCGCCCCCGCCTTCGAGGACGACCAGGAGATCACGCTGGAGTTAGAGCGTCAGGTCCGCAGCCACTACGGGCTCGAGCCGGCGGCCGGGACCGCAGACCGCGGCGCCTACGGCGACTACCGCACGGGCGCCGAGCAGACCGGCACGCCCGCCGGCTCCGGCGACCTCGGCGTGGCCACAGTCGACACCGCGACCGGCGGGTTGCGCGAGCGCCGCGACGAGAGAGGGGCTTTGAGCCGGCCCGAAAGCGAACCCGCGGCCGAGGGCGAGATCAGGGTGCAGAGGAGCGAGGAGGAACTCGTCGCCGGCACCCGCGAGCGCGAGGCCGGGGCCATGAGGATCCGCAAGCGCGTGCGCACCAACCGCGAAAGGCTGGAGGTGCCCGTCAGGCGCGAGGAGGTGCGCGTTGAGAGGGTCCCGGTCTCGGAGGGGACCCCGGGGGCGGAGATAGGGGAGGAGGAGATCGTCGTGCCGGTGACCGAGACCGAGGTCGCGGTCACGAAGAGGGCCGTGGTCAAGGAAGAGATC
Organism: Rubrobacter sp.; assembly: GCA_035936475.1. Classification (GTDB taxonomy): domain Bacteria; phylum Actinomycetota; class Rubrobacteria; order Rubrobacterales; family Rubrobacteraceae; genus Rubrobacter_D. The sequence goes on from DASYWA010000060.1 coordinate 1,159, forward strand.
CGCATCCGCAAGGACGTGGTGGAAGAAACCGAGGTCGTCGAGGAGGACGTGAGGCGCGAGGAGATAGAGGTCGAGGACGACACCGACCGAAGAAGGGAAGGATAAGTGCTCAAGAGGAGCAGCCAGGACAAGGCCGAGGGGGCGATCGACAAGGTCACGGGCCGCGCCAAGGAGGCCGGCGGCTCCCTGACCGGCAACAAGGACAAGAAGACCGAGGGGCAGACGGATCAGGACAAGGGTACCCTCAAGAAGAAGGGCGCCGCGAAAGACCTCCCGAAATAGCAGCCGCACACCGGCGGGACGGACCGGGGCGCAGTAACGGCCCCGGATGTCCGCACGTCTGGCGACATGCGGACATCCGAAAGACTAGCGGAGGCGAGCGAGATGGGCACGAAGAAGGGCGGCGCAGAGGAGGCAGCCGTTACGACGCTCGGCTGGATAGGAGAGACAGCCGGTAGGATGCAAGGGGACGAGACCCTCGAGGCAGAGGGAAGAGCCGCATGGAGGCTGGGCGAGAGGACGACCTACTACATGAACGCCGGCGCAGACGGTGGGTGGAAGGTTCAGGCCGAGGGGGCGAGCCGAGCCACCAGCGTGCACAAGACCAAGGGCGAGGCCATAGCCAACGCAAAGGAGTTGGCGAGGGGCCGGCCGCCTAGCCAGCTGCTCGTCTACAAGCAAGGCGGCACCGTGCATACCGAGCAAACCTACGGGTGAAACGTCACCCCCTCTCTTGGGCATGGGCCAACAGGACCGAAGTGTCGGGACTCTACGGGATATCGGTCCTTCGGTGATCGGAGACGTGGATGGACAAAGACATCTACTACATCGTGACCGAGGGCGGAGCCCCCGCTGTCGCGGAGGTGCCCGCGGTCGACGGGAAGGCCGCCGTCGTTTGCGAGCAGCTCGACCTCGCCGAAGAGGGCGAGGCGTTGGAGTCTATAAATCCTAGCGACCTCGCGCTACTGCTAGATGCCCGGGCCAACGTCAGTTACGTGCACGTCAGGGCCCCCGAGGGACTGAGGACAATCGACAAGCTCGAATTCCTGGGAGACGCGGTTTCCTAGCCTTCGAACAGACGACCTATAGCACTCGTCGAAGGCTCGCCTGAGGATCTCCGTCTTTATCCGCCCAGGTGCACGGAACGGTGATTCTCCGCATAGCACCAGCCTGATCAGAGGCCCGTCCAGACTATGAGACTCTTCCGCAAAACGAACCGTGAAGGCGGGGTCCGATTACACAAGAAGCAGTCATGATGCCCGGCCGCTGATTCTCCGGGCTGTCAAACTCGTCGGCGAGTCCCTCGGGTGACATCTTGCCACGTAATCGCACGTGCGGTCAGCACCTGCTGGACGCCTCGGGAGAGTGTAGGATGACCTCGTGGGAGAAAGGCCCGAACGCTCGGCGTTAACCAACCTAATCCCCGTTCCGGGTCTGGTGGCTGTGGCTATCCTGGGCATCGCGGTCGCCGCGATGGTCCGCTTTTTTGGCCCGGTGAACGTCCTCCGAGAGGTGTCCACGGAGCTGGTCGCGAGCTTCGGAAGCACGATACTGGTACTCGCGGTCTTCGGGCTTCTCTTCAGGACCGGGCTCGAACGGCTGCTGCGCGGGGCGCCGGGCGGAGAGACCCTTGCGCGACCTGTGGAGCGCCTCGGAGACATGCTGCAAAGCTCCGGTGCACAAGACCTGGAAGCACAAAGACCCGGGTTCGAGGCCAAACTGGATCGGATCGGGAGAGACGTGCACACCCTAGCTGATCGCGAAATTCCCGCATCAAGAAAGTGGTGGCAGAACTGCGCGAAATGTCGGCGGATCTACAACAAGAACGCAATGATTGACCGACACCCGAGCTCCGTGGCAATCCTCGTCGGCCTTTGCCCTGTTAGAACACTACGCCCATTTGTTCACCCAAGCTGGTTGGTGGTATAGGAGTTTCGCGGATTTCGCTTTGAGGGGCTACGAAGTACGTAGCTCCCCTATCTGATGATCCACCTCGTCCAGTGCCTGCCCGAGAACGGCTTCCAGTCGCGCCCGCCGATAGTAGGCCAAGTCGCGGGCGAGCAGCCTTGCTTCTTCCAATAGCACGCGCATGTTCCTCAGCTCCGAGAGCTGGGACTCGGCCATCCGTCCGCCGCCATCCTCCAAGCTTGCCCCTTCCGTGGACCCTCACCGTACAGTGTACCCATCGGAACGACACCGCGTTCTCGAACCTGCGGCGGTGCGACTCAAGGCACGGTGCAAAAGCCCCCTGGACCTTATGCAAAGAGCTAGAGCATGGTGAACGTTCTCAAACTCTAAAAATACCTTCTTTAGAAGTCTGGACGTACGCCAGGGAACCCGCGGGTTGGACGAGCCGGATCAAGAAGAGCGTATTTGGCCCAGTAGTCGGCCTTCTTCAGCGCGTACTCAACCTCCCCCATCTCGGCACCCTCGATGCGCCATGGCCATTCCTGGTGGAATGTCCGCGCGTGCGTCAGCCCCGCCTTCTCCATCACGCGGCGGGAGGCCGCGTTGACCATCATAGTCTCCGACATCACCCTTCGTCCGCTGCGCTCGGTGAAGCCCTTGCGGATCAGCGCGCGGGAGCCTTCCGTAGCGTAGCCCTTGCCCCACGCGGACCTGCGCCGCCGATACCCGAACTCCGCCTTCTCAAGGCCGCGTCCATCCGGCGGGTAGAACTCAAACCACCCCAGGAACACGCCGTTGGATCTTTCGACGGCCGCCCAGACGCCGAACCCCTCGAAACGCTTGTAAGCACGGAGGAACCGGGGCAGCCTATCGTCCCGCATCACGTCGCGGGACGATAGGCTTGCCGCCGGTGATGAAACGCATGACTTCGGGGTCGCCGTCGAGGTCGAACAGGCCATCCGCGTCGGCATCGGTGAACCGGCGCAAGACCAGCCGCTCGGTCGCCAGGAGTACCAGCATCGTTCGGTCCCTCCCGCGACAAGGCAGACCCGGCGGCGACGGCGGGCGTCCTCGGGGCGCGGGGTGCCCTGTGCCGAGGGTTCGCTAGCGCGTCTTTCGTGAGGAGTGGCGTTCTATGGCGTCGTGGGCGGCGTTGATCTCGGCGGTCACCCGCTCGGCGCGGACGCGCTTGTCCGGGTCCGAGAACCTGTCCGGGTGGAACTTCTTGACAAGATCCCTGCGCTTGCGGTCCACTTCATCCATCGGTACGCCCGGCACGAGGCCGAGCCTATCGTAGGCGGAGAGCACGTTCGGGGGGTACTTCAGCGGGGCGAAGGTCCGGGAGGAAGCCCTTCCCGAGGCGCGGTTCCCGAAAGTCTGCCTCTCGCGGCCTCCGGAAGCCGTCGTGCCCGCTGAACTTCCGCCCTCCGCGCGGCGGCGTTCCTCGGCGCGGCGCAACTCCTCCTGCGCGCCGCGGAGGGCGGCCTCGAACGCGGTCCTTAGGGTCTCGCCGCGTTCGCGGCCGGTGCGGAGCCGCTCGCGGACGCGCTCGTCCTCCTGGAGGGTCGAGAGGAAGCCGCTGGCCAGGCGCCCGATGCGGCGCGGGATGCTCACCGCCCGCTGTCGTCCCTGGTGTTCCAGTACTCTTCGGAGTCCGAGAGCGGGCCCGGCTGCCTCAAGACCTGCGTGTCGTCCTCGCCGGCCCCGCCTATGACCCGGGTGTCCTCGCCCTCGGCGCGGATCACCTGCGTCTCGTCGCCCGCGGGGTCGTCTCCTGCGGTGGTCTCTTCGGAGGGCTGCTGGGGCTCCTCTTTTTGGCCGTTCTGCGGAAGGCCGAAGAAGCCGCGCACCATGTCGATGTCCTCAAGGCCCGACTCGGCCTCGTCTATCTTGCGCTCCTCCTCGGCGACGCCGAAGTTGCGGGCCTCGCGGGCCTTGCGGATCTGGTCTTCGAGGTTCCGGATCACGTCTTCCGTGTCGTCCTTGAGCTTGCGGATGCGGTTCTCGCTGAGGTCTATCTCGGACTCGAGCCTGGACTCGCGGGCCCTGGTCGAGGAGTCGAGCTCGTTTATGTCTATCCCGGCCGCTTCGAGCGTCTGGCGCACGATGCGGACCGCCGCCGGGCGCGGTACCTCGGGGGGAAGGTTCTTTATGACCTCGGCCGCCCGCTCCACCGTGAAGGCCCGCGAGTGGGGGCTGGCCTCGCGCTCTTCGGGACCGTTCGTGCCCACGTCCGCGCGGGAGTAGACCGAGGTCCCCTCGTTCGCCCCTTGCTCCCCGAACATCCTGGTGAAAAAGTTCTGCCGGTTGGTGCGGTCTTCGCTCATCTGGCCGCCATCCTCTCCGTAGCGGGCAACGACTCTACGCTTCTGGTGACCTCGTCTAGGCCGCGCCGGAAGTAGGCGACCCTCTCTTTTAGCTGCTGCAGGCCGGGGTCGAGGGAGCCGGATGCTAACCTGTTGTCCACCGCGAGCAGCTCGCCGCGCAGGTTGCCGAGCAGGCTCTCGGCGCTCTCGAGCTGGGCGTTGATCATGCTGATGCCGTCGAGTATGTCCCCGTACCCGTCGAGCTCTTCCCGCCTCCCCTCGAGCGCCGCCTCGAAAGGCGCCCGCAGCGGCGAGCCCTCAGGGAGGCGCGCGAGGTCTTTTTCGAGACCCTTGATGCGGCCTGAGATCCCACGCCGGTCCACGCTCTCCAAATGCCGCCTGAGCAGCGCCCGCCGCCGCGCGAGCCTCGCCGCGTCCCCGACCTCCCCCACGATGGTGAAGATGTCCTCATCGAGCAGAGGCCTGTACGCCTCGGGCAACAGCTCCCAGCTCTCCAGGATGCCCGACTGCAGCGCCGCGAGGCGCTTGGTCTGGGGTGCGGCCAGGCGGTCCTCGCGGGCCACCCGCCCAAGCTCCTTCGCGTTCTCCCGCACCCGGCGCGAGAGCTCCCGCCTAGCGTTACGGCGCCGGTCCAAAAGGCGTGCCCCGGTATAGACCGCGCCCGACCCGAAGAGGCCGGCGAGGAAGTAGCTAGGATCGGGCCCCGTCGCGGCCAAAACGGCGAGGCCGGAGAACGACCCGAAGGGAACGAGCCTCGTCAGGTGCCGGGAGAGTCCGCTAGACACGGGGGCCTTCCTCCGGCCTCTCGGGATCTGCGGAAGTCCCTTCCGAGGCCTCTATCTGTTCGGGCTCGTGCAGGCCCATCTCTATCTCCATCATCTCCAGCTCGCGCTCGGCGTCCAGGCGCTTGATGTCTATCTCGGCCGCGGCGATCTGGCGTTCGGTCTCGCTGGTGCCGAGCTCGCCGACGGCCTCGGCCTCGTAGGAGGCCTGGCGGATGGACTGGCGGGCCTTCTCGAGGTCCCTGCTGGAGTCGGAGAGGGAGATCTGGGCGCGCGCGTCGTTGGCGGTGCGAAGGGCGCGGGCGCGCTGGTGTTCCTCCATGAGGGCGGCCCGCTCGCGCGCGACGTCGTTGTAGCGGCGCTCCTGGTCGCGGAAGGCCCGCTCCATCTCCTGGCTGTTCTTGCGCGCCTCCTCCAGCCTGGCCTCGATGTCCGCTAGCTGGGTCTGGGCCTCCTGCTTCTGCTGGACCACCTCGACGGCGGCGTCGCGCTGGCCGCGGGCGGCGAGCTCGCGGGCTTGGCGCTCCTTGACGACCAGTACCTTCTGCTTGCCCGCGGCGTCGTTGGCGAGCATCTTCTCGTAGGCCATCGTGCGGGCGGCGGCCACCTGGAGCTTCTTGAGGTTCTCGAGTTCGTCCTGCACGGCGTTCTCGAGCAGTATCTCGGGGTTGCGCTGCTCGACCCCCGTCAGAAACTTCCCGAAAAAGCCGCGGATTGCCCTGGTTAATCTTCCCATCTGTTCCGGCCACCCCCGGCTGTTGTCGGGCCTGCAAAATCGTCGTGGATTATATCATCGGTACGAACGACCCCCGCCAGGGTTGCGATCGCAGCTTGTCAGCCCGCTCCGGCTTCGCCTCCGCTCTCAGCCTGCTTTGGCCTTACGGCCTCGCTCTCGGCGGTCAGCTTCTTGATCGTTGGTGGCGGCGCCCTGCGGAGAGGCCGGGCTTCCTGCGCCGGCTTTCCCCGGTGTGCGGGCGGTTTTGAAACCGAACCCCTACGGTCCGGTGAACAGACGGGGCCGTGCGCGGGAGGTTCGGGCCTTGGCCGCACGCGGCGCGATCGACGCTCCGGGCAACGCCGGCCACCAAAAAGCCGAGAGCCGCCGTGAGGCGGCGGGCTGAGAGTGCCGCAGGGGACGGGCTGAGAGGCGCGAAGCGCCGGGCCGACGAGCGGAGGCAGAGCCGGAGCGCGCGGGCGGCCCTAACGGGCCGCCCTGTACCGGCCCTCCTGGGCGTCGTTGCCGGCTAGCACGATGGCGCTCGGGCCCTCGACCTCGAAGGAGGCTTCGAGCGCGCGTCCGGCGGCGAGGAGCAGGTCCTCGGCCGAGCGGGCGTCGCGGGGGTAGATGGCGGCTCCCGCCCGCGTCTCTTTGGCGCCCAGGGAGCTCGCCGCGGCCAGGGCCCGGCGGGCGGCGCTCTCGGCGCCCCCGTCGTCCACCCCGCCCACGACCAAGCCGAAGAGGTCGCCGTCCTCCAGCGGGAAGGGCTCGCCTATGCGGGCGTCCACCCGGTCGAGCAGCAGGTCCAGGTCCCTCACCTCGCCGGGGTCTACCAGGATCACGGCGACCGGCACACCCCTGCGGGAGGAGATCTCCCCCTCCACCCGCTCCACGAGCACCGCTCCCCCGTCCTCCTGCGCCTCTTCCGAGCCGTCCCCGGAGCCGACGATCCCCCGCGAGGCGTAGGCGAGAAAGAGCCCCGTGAGCCCTAAAGCGCCGAGCCGGTAGAAGACCGAGGAGGCGACGTCCTCGCCCGTCCCCGACTCCAGAAGCCCCGGCAGCATCGCCAGCGCGTAGAAGAAGAGGGCCGCGGCCAGGAACGCGAGCACGACCCGCCAGGCGTCGTGCAACGTGGAGGCCAGGAGCAGGGGAAAGAACACCACGTAGAGGTCGCTCGAAGGCCCGCCGGTAAAGAACACCATCATCGCCGTGATGGCCGCGTACAGCGCGTAGACGCCCCCGCAGAACCCGAGGGTGAACTGCCGCGCCGGCAGGAGCGGGACCACCACCCCCGCCGCGACGACCCCGACCGAGGCCGCGAGGTAGAGCGGGATAAACGAGACCGGCGGATCGTAAGAAGAGGCGTGGACCAGCAGCAGCGAGATCGCCGCGAGGACCACGAACAGCAGCGAAAAGGCCTTCAAGCCCCGCGCGTTTCCCGGATAACCCATTCCGTCTTCCACGCCGGAGTATCATACGCGGATGCACCCGACCCCGCCACCGGAGGACGAGCCATGGACAGCGAGGACCACCGCGCGAGCAACCCGTTCACGGCGTTGGAAGGGTACGAGGTCCTCGACGCCTCGGGCAGCAGCGTCGGCCGGGTCGAGGACACCGTCTACGACGCCGTCAGCAACGTCCTCAAGTACATCGTCGTCGCCGGACGCCCCATCCCCGCCGACGACGTGGAAGTGGACGCCGAAGCCGGGCGCGTAACCGCCTCCCACGGAAGGTCCACCATAGAGACCGCCCCGAAGATACAAGACCCCTCCGGCGCCTTCGACGCCGCCGTGCGCGCGCACTACGGAGGGACGATCTAGGCGCCTTCTCGAGAGCCGCTGTGGTCCCCTACCCGGCCCACGGCAGGGGACGGCTTGCGCCCGCCAATCCGGCGAGCCCGAGGAGGACGTCGAGGTCTCCGTGATGAACGATGACGGCACGGCTAGGAAGGACCTCATCTACAAGATGACGTTCGACCGAAGGAGCGGTCGGAGCTGGTCGTCATGCGGGCCAACAGCACGAACAAGCGGCAGATCACCGACACCCCGCGGGCTTTCGAGTACGGTGCCGACTGGCAGTCGCTTCCAGAGATAACGCCGACGTCCGGGGCCAACTCGCGTCTCGACCTGCGCGTGAGGTCCGGGTCCTAAGGGGCCCGGGCCTCACGAGTTTTCGTTACCCGCCGAACCCGTAAGACCCCACGGGCTCCCACGGCCCCCCGAGGTACCGCCACAACAGCAGCCCCTCCGCCCCGACCTCGAAGGGCGCGAACTTCTCCTCCAGGCTCCGGTACAGGGCGCGCGCCTCCTCGGGCGGGACCTTGTTCTGCACCGTTACGTGGGGTCGGAAACCCCGGCGGTCCTGGGCGCCGAGCCACGGCCACCACGCGTCGGCGAGCCTTTTCCTTACGGCTTGCAGCGCCGGAGACTCAAGTCTGTAGCCCACGCCGCGGCCCATGAAGACCAGGCCGGTCGCCGTCAGGGGGAAGGGGCCCCGTTGGCGGCTGAGGTCTTCCAGGGTCTCCGAGATCTCCCGCTCCCGGTCGCCGGGCAGCTTGTGGAAGAGGGTGAGGTGGGCGGGTACGAAGTTGCGCCGCTTCGGGAAGTGCTCCTCGCGCAGGCGGTCGAAGCTTCGCTGCGAGAGGTCGTCCATCCTCAGCGTCAGGATCAGGGGTTCCATCTATGACCTCCCTCGCGTAAGGGTCTGCCGAACGATTCTACGGCCGGAAGCTGGCGGAGGCCGGGCGGGGTCTTACATCGTGTAAGCTCTGGGCGATGGCACGCCTCGGCCCTATCTTGCTCCTGATCCTGCTCTCCGCGTGTTCGACGACCGGCGGCCCCGACCCGTCCGATGGAAGTTCGCCGGAACCGCGCGACCTGCGCGTCGAGCGCGTGGCGGCCGGGGCCCCGGGCGAGGGACCCCCACGCCCCCGGGTAGTCGTGGCCCCCTCGGCGGAGGCCCTGTCGGAGGAGCTCGGAGCGGAGATACGGGGCTCGGGCGAGGGGACGTACCTCTTGGCCCACCGGGGAGAGCAGCCGACGGGCGGTTACTCCGTCGGTGTTGCGGGGGCGAGGGTCGAGGGGGACCGGGTGATCGTGCGGCTCTCGCTGGAGGACCCCCCGCCCGACGCCATGGTGACGCAGTCTCTGACGTACCCCTACGAGATCTCGCTCCTGCGCGGCTTGTCGCCGGAGGGCAAGAGCTTCTCCTTCGTGAACGGGAACGGCGAGAAGCTCGACTGGCCGGTTCGGCGGGCCGGGGGTTAGCGGCCCTTGGGAGGCCCGGAGCCTTGCGTATAATTCGCGCGTGACGGAGGGCGTGGACGTTCGGGGTAGGATCGAGGACCTGCGCGAGCAGGTCCGGTACCACAACCGCCGCTACCACATAGAGGACGCCCCCGAGGTCTCCGACGCCGAGTACGACGCCCTCGTGAGCGAGCTCGAATCCCTCGAGGCGGAGCACCCCGAGCTCGTCACCCCCGACTCCCCGACCCAGCGGGTGGGCGGGGAGCCGCTGGAGGGCTTCGAGCCCGTCCGGCACGCCGTCCCCATGCTCTCCCTCGCCAACGCCCGCCGGACCGAAGACCTGCGCGAGTGGGACGCCCGCGTGCGGCGCCTGCTCGGCGAGGACGAGACGCCGCGCTACGTCACCGAGCTCAAGATAGACGGCCTCGCGGTCTCGCTCCGGTACGAGGACGGCAGGCTGGTGCGGGGCGCCACGCGCGGCAACGGGACCATCGGCGAGGACGTCTCGGCGCAACTGCGCACGATACGCTCGATCCCCGACCGCCTCGGCGACGACCCGCCCCCGGTGCTAGAGCCGCGCGGGGAGGTCTACATAACCCTCGCGGAGTTCGAGCGGCTCAACGAGGAGCTCGAGGCCGAGGGCAAGAAGACCTTCGCCAACCCGCGGAACCTGGCCGCGGGTTCGATCCGGCAGCTCGACCCGAAGGTCACGGCGCGGAGGCCGCTGACGATCCTGCTCTACGGCGTCGGGGAGGGCGGCGAGATCTTCGAGAGCCACTCCGGGATGCTCGCGGCCCTCAAAGGTTACGGGCTGCGCGTCAACCCCTACACCGTCCACGACGGCATCGAGTCCGTGGTCGCGGAGTGCGAGCGGTGGACTAAAGAGAGGGAGTTCGTCGGGTACCAGATCGACGGCATCGTCGTGAAGGTGGACTCGCGGGAGCAGCAGCTCGCCCTCGGCTCCGTGTCGAAGTCTCCGCGGTGGGCGATAGCGTACAAGTTCGAGCCGCTGGCGGGCCGGACAAAGCTGCTCGACATCATCGTCAACGTGGGCAGGACGGGGGCGCTCACGCCGCAGGCGGTGCTGGAGCCGGTCAACGTCGGCGGGGTGACGATCTCTAAAGCAACCCTGCACAACGAGGATTACGTCAAGGAGAAGGGCGTCCTCGTCGGGGACACCGTCGTGATAGAGCGGGCGGGCGACGTGATCCCGCAGGTCGTCAGGGCCGTCACGGAAGACCGGGACGGGAGCGAACGCGGGTTCACGATGCCGACCCACTGCCCGGTCTGCGGGGAGCCCGTCTCGCGGCCCGAAGGGGAGGCCGTCACCCGGTGCGTGAACGCCCGCTGCCCGGCCCAGGCGCTGGAGCACATCATCCACTGGGCGTCGAAGTCAGCGATGGACATAGACGGTCTCGGCGAGAAGCTCGCCACGCGCCTCTTCGACCTCGGCCTCATAAAGGATGCGGCGGACGTCTACCGGCTCGAAGCCGAACAGCTCGTCCCGCTCGAAGGCTTCGGCGAGAAGAGCGCGGAGAACCTGATCCGGGCGATACAGAAGAGCAAGGAGCAGCCGTTCTCCCGCGTCCTCTACGCCCTCGGCATCCGCCACGTCGGCGCCGTCACCGCGGAGCTCATAGCCTCCCGGTTCTCGGGAGAAGACCTGATGCGGGGCGTCGAGGCCGAGGGGCTCTCGGAGATCAAAGGCGTCGGCGGGGTCGTCGCCCGGGCCGTCGTCGAGTACTTCGGGCTCGAAGACAACCAGGACCTCGTCGAGCGCCTGATGGAGACGGGCCTCGACTTCGAGCGGGAGACGGGCCGACCCACGGAAGGGCCGCTCGCGGGCAAGCGCGTGGTAATAACCGGCACCCTGGAGCGGCCCCGCAGCTTCTACGTCGAGAGACTGGAAGCGGCGGGCGGCACGTTCACCTCGTCGGTCAGCAAGAACACCGACTACGTCCTCGCCGGCGATGACGCCGGCTCGAAGCTGGAACGGGCCCGTGAGCTCGGCGTTCCGGTGCTGGACGAGGCGGGCTTCGAGGAGCTTCTCTCCTAGGGTCGCCAGGCTCGGGCGGGTTTCAACAAACCCGCCCCTACGAGATGTTGGGATCCGGAGGGATCGGCGGGCCGCACGTCGGCCCGGGCCTGTTAGGCGTTCGGTGCTCCGGGGGCGCGTGCTATCCGTCTTTCGGCGGCTCCCGGCCCTTCTCTCTAGCGCGTTCGATGTACTTCTCGGCGGCCTTTGGGTTGTTGTAGCTGAGGACGCCGCCGGTCATGGGGTTGTTGATCTCGTAGTGCCCGCCGGCCTCGCGGTCGACGATGACGGGGTAGTAGCGGTCTCCTACCCTCTTTATCGCGTACTCCGTGGCGTTGTGCTTCTCGTCCACGTGGACCACCTCCCTGGTCGCTGCGGGACTACTATAGAGGCTCCGGTTTGAATCGGGCGCTTAGCTGGTTCGGTCGGGGTGTGCAATGCAAACCCCGAACGGGAGAACGCACGATCACGGTAACCGAAGAAGCCAGGGAGCTGTTCACGACGGTCGAGCGCCCGGAGGGGACGGTCCTGCGCCTCGACCCGGTGACCGACGAGAGCACGGGCGAGACCCAGATCGGGCTCTCCGCCGGCGAGCCTCAGGGCGACGACCTGGTGATAGAGCACGAAGGCGTGAGCCTCCTGCACATCGCCGGCCCCGTCAGCGAGGCCCTGGACGGCAGCACCCTGAACCTGGTAGATACCCCCGAAGGCCCGGCCATAGGTCTTACGACGCCCGGCGAGAGCCCGAACTAGGACGGGCTCAGTACCGGCGCGGCGATGTCGCGCCGACGGATGGCGTCTCACGCGGTCTACGAGACGGCGGCGGGCTACGTCGCGCGAACGTCCTCACAGCTCCCGGGTCAGCGCGGCGACCTCTGCGGGGTCGAGCGGCTCGCGGCGCGAGGTGCCGAGGGTGACGCGGCGGACGAAACCGGCGCCCACGAGCCGCGGGGCGTAGGACGGGAAGGTGTGGAGAAAGTACCTGCCGGGGCCGCGGCGGCGGGCGGGGCGGTGTTCGATCCAGAGCATCGGGCGTTCCAGTTCCGGCAGGCCGCCGGGGAAGTGGTCCCGGATCACCTCTGCGGCCAGGTAGCCGGCCGCCTCCTTGGTGGGCACGCCGCCGACCTCGGGGAGCGCCTCGCAAACTATCACGGGCGCGTCCCCTGTCGCGCCTTTGTAGACCCGGATCCAACAGCAAGACCCGAGACCGTAGCCCGTCCGGTGGTGCATGTACTCGTGCGTGAGGTTCATATCATTCCCCGTCGTCTTTCCCTACAGACTGGACCCCCGCCAGGCCCGAAGCAACTCCTCTTCGCGCCCCCGCGAGATCCCGGCCTCGATCTCCACGTCCGGCCCCCCCGCGTCCGGACCTGGCACGTCCCGCACGGTCTCCCCGAGCGGCCTGAAGACCAACCCAGCCCCGACGGCCCGGCCCACATCCACAGCGAGGATGCCGGCCATCTCTTTGGGAACCCAGAGCGGCATCTCCTCCCACGGCTCCACGCCCGCGTCCAGCAAGAACTCCTCGGACGCCCAGACGAACCGGGCGTCGCTCCCCGTGGCCGAGCGGATGCCCTCCAGCATCCCGCGCATGGTCAACCCGTACTCCGGTCCGGTGGCGTTGTAAACGCCGTTCCGTCCCCCTTCGGCCATCCGCAGCATCCATGCGGCGAGGTCGCGCGCGTCGATGATCTGGACCTGCTGTTCGGGGTCCCCGGGGGCGAGCACCTCTCCCCCCTCCGCCACCCGGCGGCGCCAGTACGGGAAGCGGTCCGTGTAGTCGTGGGGGCCGACGATCATGCCGGGACGCACCACCAGCGCCCGCCCCGGCATCGCCGCCTCCACCGCCCGCTCGCAACCCACCTTGAGCCCGCCGTAGAGCTCCCAGCTCAACCCCTCCGGCTCCGGGTCCGGCGGTGCCAGCACCGGCGCGTCCTCGTTTATGCCCGTCCGTCCGAAGTCCTCGTAGACGGAGATGCTGGAGACGAAGGTGTAGTGCTCGACAGAATCGGCCAGAAGCTCGGCTGAGGCCCGCACCTCGCGGGGCAGGTGGCCGCTGGTGTCTATCGCGGCGTCCCAACCCCGCCCCCGCAGCGCCGAGAGGTCCCCGCCCCGCTCACCTCGTAGTTCCTCGACCTCCGCGAACAGCCCGGGGTTGCTCTCCCCCCGGTTGAAGAGCGTCACCCGGTGCCCGCGCTCGAGCGCCGCCGCGACCAGGTGACGGCCGAGGAACCGGGTGCCGCCCAAGATCAAGAGGTCCATCTAACCCTCCTCCCACAAGCCCGCCCACCAGTCGGCGTGCGGCATGCCGCTGTCCAGCGCGTCCCGACGGATCTGCTCGGCAGGTAGCGGCAGGCGCCTGAACTCGAAGCCCAGACGGCCGTCCTCCGAAGAGACCAGCGCGTACCCGGCGAACGGTGGATCGAGGCCGACGCTGCCGGGCGGGGTTGAGCAGCGTCGTTTTTCCGAGCTGCCTCACGAATTGCTCGTGCGTGTGACCGCCGGCCATCATGGCAGCCTCGTGTCCGGAGAGCACACGGGCCAACTCCTCTTTTGGGGTCGTGGCAACGATGGTGTCGTCGAACGAGCGCGGGGAGCCGTGGAAGCACAGGAGCGTGCGGTCGGAGCCGAGGGACAACTCCAGCGTCGGCCGGAACTCGCACAAGTAGTCGAGGTGTTCGGGCTCGAGCTGCTCGGCACACCAGCGGTCGATCTCGACGATCTTGCGCCCCTCTTCGTCCCCGGCGGCGTCGGGTATCGGCCGCAGCAGCCCGTCGTCCGCGTTTCCCATGACGACCGGGCATCCCACCTCGCGCAGGCGCTCGACGGTCTCGCGCGGCTGCGGGCCTGTGGCGGCCACGTCGCCGAGGCACAGGACCCGGTCGGGACGCTCGCGGGCGAGATCTTCCAGCACGGTCTCCAAGGCGGTCAGGTTGCCGTGGAGGTCCGAGATCAGAGCCACCCGCACGAGTGTCCTCCCGTCGGCCCGGTCCCCTAGCCGCTAACCCGAGACGCCCTCCCCGGGACGGGAAACTACCTGATCTATGACGCCGTACTCGACGGCCTCCTCCGGGCTCAAAATGTAGTCGCGGTCGGTGTCGCGCTCTATCTTCTCGAAAGACTGGCCCGTCGCCTCGGCCATGATCTCGTTGATCCTGCGCTTGGTGAAGACGATCTCCTTGGCGTGGATCTCCACGTCCGAGGCCTGCCCCCCGAGGCCGCCCTGGATGGCCGGCTGGTGCAAGAGTATCCGCGTGTTCGGCAGCGCGCTCCTCTTGCCCTTCGTCCCCGACGCGAGCAGGAACGCCCCCGCCGAGGCCGCCATCCCGAGCGCCGTCGTCGCCACGTCGGCGTTGACGAAGCGCATGGTGTCGTGGATCGCGAGCATGGCCGAGATGCTCCCGCCTGGCGAGTTTATGTAGACGTTTATGTCCTGCTCGGGGTCCTCGGAATCGAGGTGCAGCAGCTGAGCCATGATCACGTTCGCCACTTGGTCGTCGACCGGAGTGCCCAGGAAGATGATCCTGTCCTTCAACAGGCGCGAGTAGATGTCCATCGTCCGCTCGCCGCGCGGGCTCTGCTCCGTCACGTAAGGTATTACCAGCCTCGGATCTGAACCCATCCCTGTGCCCACCTCTCTCTCGCCTACGGGCTATACTTGCGAGAGAGTAACATTAATGCAGTGTTTCGGCAAGTTTTTTGTAGTGTTTTGGAGGTAACGGGAGTGGAGCCGGATCGTTTGCGGTTGCTCAGGTTGCGGGCGGTGATGAGCCAGGAGCAGTTGGCGGACAGGAGCGGGGTGGCGAGGGACACGATCTCGAAGCTCGAGACGGGCCAGCGTCGGGCGTACCCCTCCACGATCCGCAAGCTCGCCCTCGGCCTGGACGTGAGGCCGCAGATGCTCATGGGGGGTGTGGAGTATCTGGATGAGGAACCTGCGGAGGGGGCTGAGGAAGTCTCCGGGAAGGCAGACCCCGACAAGAAGATCGGGTTCTAGGACCATCTCCGCCGCCGGGACGATGCGCGTCGGGTTCATCGACGCCGTAGAGAGGGTGGGCGGGGCGGCCTGGGGCCCGCTGGAGTCGCCGGATTTCCCGTTCTTCGACTACGAGTTCCTGGACGCCCTGGAGAAGTCGGGGAGCGTGGGAAGGGGCAGCGGGTGGTCGCCGGTCCACCTCGTCTGCGAGGCCGACGGTCGGCTGGTGGGCGCCATGCCCCTCTACCTCAAGACCGACTCCTACGGCGAGTACGTCTTCGACTGGGAGTGGGCGCACGCCTACCACCAGAACGGGATCCCCTACTACCCCAAGCTCGTGGCCGCCGTCCCGTTCACGCCGGCGACGGGCCCCAAGGTGCTCGTCGGGCCCGGGGCGGACCGGGGGGCCGTCACGGGGGCGCTGCTCGACGCGGCGCGGGAGGTCGGCGAGGAGAACCGGGCGAGCTCGACGCACGCGCTCTTCGTGCCGGAGGGGGACCTCGGGGCTTTCGAGGAGCGCGGGTTCGCGGTCCGGCATTCCTTGCAGTTCCACTGGCATAACCGGGGCCACCGGTCTTTCGACGATTACCTCGGGGCCCTCACGAGCAAGCGGCGGCGTCAGATCTCGCGCGAGCGCCGCCAGCTCGACGAGGACCTGACGATAGAGCGCCTGACCGGCGACGCGCTGAAACCCGAGCACGCGGACATGATGTACCGTTTCTACATGTCGACCGCGGACAGGAAGTGGGGCTCCCCTTACCTCAACAGGGAGTTCTTCAGGGAGGTCTTCCGGACGATGAAGGACCGCCTGCTCTTCGTGCTCGCCAGGGACGGGAGGGGGCGGCCGGTGGCAGGGACCATCAACTTCTACAAGGATGCCGTGCTCTTCGGGCGACACTGGGGGGCGGTCGAGGACCGCCGCAACCTCCACTTCGAGCTCTGCTACTACCAGACCATCGAGTTCGCCATCGGGCGGGGGATCAAGCTCTTCGAGGCCGGCGCCCAGGGCGAACACAAGCTCGCCCGGGGCTTTCTTCCCACGCTCACCTACAGCGCCCACGACCTCCGCCACCCGGCCTTCAGGCAGGCCATCGGGCGGTTCGTCGAAGAAGAGAAAGAGTACCTCGACCGCGCCGTCGAGGAGTACTCCCGGCACGACCCGTACAAGGACTGACACAGCTCCGGCTCCTGCCCCGCGCCGCAAGAAAGCCCGGACCCTCCTGCCGCTGATGGGGGACGGCGCCCGCGGGTAACGTGCGGTCGAGGTCCGTTACGCCGGGGATTTATTGCTTCGGACCCAGGGTGGCCTGCGGCTCCCGTGGAGGTCCTCGCGCATCTTCGAGCGTCGTCCGGCGGGCTCTGCTAGATTGATGTCATGTTTACGAGAACAGGCTACGCGGGCGCGTACCGGTCCGGCGTCCGGCGGGCGGCGTTCGGGGGTGTGTGGTGGCGGGGTTGAGGCAGGAGAACGCGGTGGGGGGAGACCATGTGAGGCTGCTCAGCCTGGTGGACGTCTTCGAGCCGCTGTCGTGGGAAGAGATAGAGAAGATCAACTGGCAGAACCTCAACACCAAGATCGAGGCCGGCGAGGTCTTCTACACCCCGATGGACCTCTCCGAGACGCTCTTCGTGCTCCAGAGCGGGCGGGTCCGCATCTACAGGGCCCTGCCAGAGGGCCGGGAGCTCACGCTCGCCGTCTTCGAGAGCGGGACCGTCTTCGGGGAGATGGCGCTCACCGGCCAGCGGCTGCGCGCCTCCTACGCCCAGGCCATGGAGGAGTCCGAGATAAGCGCGATGTGCCGCGCCGACGTCGAGCGCCTCGTGCTGGACAAGCCGGCCGTGGGGCTGCAGCTCGTCCACCTCTTGAGCGAACGGCTGGCCGCCTACGAGGCCCGCATGGAGGGCCTCGGCCTCAAGGAGGTGCCGGCCCGGCTGGCGGACCTGATCCTGGAGCTTGTCGAGACCCAGGGCATCAGGACCAGGGACGGCTACAAGATACCTACCCGCTACACCCACCAGCACCTGGGGACCATGATCGGGGCCAACCGCGAGGCTGTTACCCGCGCGTTCGCCCGGCTCAGGGACGCCGGCGCCGTCGAGGTGAGGCGCCGCTACATCCACGCTGCGGACCTGGAGGTCTTGAAGAAGGCTGCCGAGGGGATTGCCCCGGAGCAATAGGGGTACGGATACGCCACGTCATCACCATACCAAGAGATCGCGAGGGGTCATGGAGAAGCATCTACTGAGGCAATTCCAGAGGGAAGTCGAGCGGCAGTGCCAGTTTGTGATGATAGCGCTGCAGGACCTCGAGGAGTCCTCGTCCAACGGCGACGGCAGGCTCTTCTGGTACTCGGTGCAGAACTTCGTGGTCGCCGTCGGCAGGATCTCACGCCTCCTTTGGCCAACCGACCCCCTCTTCCCGAAGAGGGGCGAGCAGCTGCGCGAAAGCCTCGGCGTCGGCGAAGATTCGCCGCTCAGGGCCCTGGGTTTCGTCGAACACTTCGAGCACTTCGACAAGCGGCTGGAGACCTGGCAGGTCTCCTCCGAGCACCACAGGTTCTTCGATTCCTACACGGAACCTCTCGACGTCCTCGCAGAGACCGCCCCGGAGGACAGGATGCGCGGCTACGATACAGACAGGAACGCCGTCCTGTTCAACGGCGAGGCCTTCGAGCTGGATCCCGTCTCCCGAGCCGTGGAGGATTTGCAACGCCGGGCCGAGGGCGAGATGATAAAGCCGAGGTTCCCGGTAGACGCCTGACCCAAGGCCACACCCCGCGCCATCCTGTGTCGTGGAACACGAAAATCTCGGCGCCCGCCTGCACCTTTCGAACCAAAAATCCGCCAACTGTGCCTCAAGACACCTTAATCACTCTTGCAAAATCGCTTTCCGGGGTAGGGTTTTACCAACCCGTTCGGCAACGCCACGGGCAGATGTATGTAGTAAAGCGAAGCAAGGAGGCAGCGCAATGGAGGATCGCAGCGACGGGTTCACGGCGATAGAGGACAAGTACGCCGGCTACACCGTCTACGACAACAGCGGATCCAAGATCGGCAAGGTAGACGACCTGTTCCTCGACGAGAACGACTCCCCCG
>DASYWA010000061.1:0-5067 GCA_035936475.1 Rubrobacter sp.
GCCCCCGCGTTCGTCTTGCCGAAGGTGTGGCCCGCGCTGCGGCTGACCGAGGTCACCTCTCCGTTCACGGTCTCGCGCTCCTCTGGCGTACGGGCGGTCGTCCCCAAGCATACCGGATCTAGCCGACCGCCAGGGCCACTAATCCCAAGGACCATGCACAGGGAGGCGAGGAGGCGGCGTTCCAGGCCGCCCTCCGCCAGGAGGCCCCCGCCCAGGATCGTGCCGATGAGGAGCCGATCTCGCGTGCCGGGGCCACGCGGCTCATCGGGGCGAAGACCAGCGCCGTGAGGACCAGGCTCCCGTGTGCCGGGGGCGAAGGCCCACGGATCGGACGCCAAGCATAGCAAGGCCTGGCGGGGCTCCATAATCCGGGTGGGATCCCGGCAGGTCCCGGGGCGAGCCGGGGCCCCACGCGCCCCCCACGGTCGCCCGGTCGCCCCGCGCGTATACTCTCCGACCGTGACCGGAGAAGCGACATGACGCTCGGACCGTGGGGGGAGGCCGCGCTCGGGGCCAGGGAGGTGCTGGCGCGGGCGACCCGGCGCTCGGCGGCCGAGTGGCGCGACGCGGTCTCCGCCGGCGTTACCGACCCCGCCGCCCCCTTCCGCCTCGGCGACCTCTCGCGGGCGCAATGGTTCCTGTGGACGGGCGCCAACCTCGCGGCGGGGGAGCGGGCGGGCCGGGACGCGCCGTTCTCCGGGGCGCCCTCCCCGAGGGCGCTCGTGCTCGGGACGCTCGCGGCCGACCTGTACCTGGGCTACACGACGCTCAGGGAGCGGGGCCGCTGGCTGCCCGGGACCGTTCGGCAGGAGGACTGGGAGCTCGCGCACCGGCGGGGGGCCGGGCGCCTGCTAGACGCGGCGGAGTCTCTGGGCGGAACGCTCATAAAGGCGGGCCAGTTCGCCTCGTCCCGCCCCGACCTCCTCCCCGCCGCCTACACCGGGGAGCTGTCCTCGCTACAGGATCGCCTCCCCCCGCAACCGGCCGGCGTCATCGAGGAGGCCGTCGCCCGCGAGCTCGGGCGCCCGATAGACGAGGTCTTCTCCAGCTTCGACCGCGAGCCCGTGGCCGCCGCCTCCATCGCCCAGGTTCACCGCGCGACGCTGCGCGACGGACGGGCCGTGGCGGTAAAGGTCCAGTACCCTGGCATCCCCGCGCTCATCGAGGCCGACCTCGAAGCGCTGGAGTCCATCTTCGACGCCATCGCCAGGCTGGAGCCCGACGTGCGCCTGCAGCCCATCGCCGACTACCTCCGCTGGACCCTGCCCCTGGAGCTCGACTTCGGGCGCGAGGCGGGGGCCATGACGGGACTCCGGCGGGCGCTGGGCCACAGGGCCGACGTGGTGGTGCCGGAGGTGGTGGAGGGCATGACCACCGAACGATTGCTCGTCATGGACTTCGTGGAGGGGGTCAGGATCTCCGACCGCGAGGCCCTCCTCGCGGCCGGCATCGACCTCGGCCGGGTGGCAATCACGCTCAACGACGCCTTCGCCGACGGGCTCTTCCGGCGCGGCGTCCTGCACGCCGACCCGCACCCGGGCAACCTCCTCGTCCAGCCCGGCCCCGACGGCCCGCGCCTGGTGCTGCTCGACCACGGCCTCACCATGGACCTCGAACCCTCCTTCGTGGCCACCCTGGCCCGGATGGTCGGCGCCATGAGGGAGGGCGACGTGGAAGCGCTGACCCTCTCTTTGGGCGAGACCGGGCTGCCGGTGGGACCGGAGACCGACGTGGAGACGCTGCTTGGCGTCGTCGGAGTCCTGCTCGGCGGGGAGCGGCAGGAGGCCCGCCCGGAGCTCGGGGAGTTCGGGCGCGGCCTCGGGGCCAGCGTGGGGGACCTGCCGCCCAAGTTGCTCCTCGTGGGGCGCGCCATCGGCCTGCTCGACGGGATCACCCGCACCCTGGACCCCGACCTCGACGTGCTCGAGATCGTCGCGCGCCACGCCGACGGCTAGCGGGAAGCCGTGAGAAGCGCCGGGGCTACCCTGCGGGGTCGCGACGGGAGCGGGTAACCAGGGTGGCTTACCCTAGATCGCCGCGGTCAGGTTAGAGCAACCCGCGCCTTTAGTAGGATCGGCCGATCCGGGCGTTGAGAGGAGCAACGATTCGGCGTCCTGCCCCGCGGCCTCTTTTCTCACGTCCACCGTGGCCCGCCCCAAATCCCGTAGACTTACCCCCGACGAACACTCAAAGAAGGAGCCCACAGATGGCGAACCTACCGCAGCAGGGCCAGCCCCTCCCCGAGATAGACCTCACGGCCGAGAACGGGAGCCGCGTCGGCCCGGGCGACCTCGCCGGCCAGAAGACCGTCCTCTACTTCTACCCCAAGGACGACACCCCCGGCTGCACCAAAGAGGCCTGCGCCTTCCGCGACCGCATGTCCGACTACCGCGAGGCGGACATACAAGTCTACGGCGTCTCCCTGGATCCCCCCGAGTCCCACCGCGAGTTCAGGGAGAAGTACAACCTCAACTTCCCGCTCCTCACCGACAGGGACGGCCGCGCCGCGGAAGCCCTGGGAATACTCCGCGACAACGGGGAAGTAGCGAACCGGGTCACCTTCCTGCTCGCCCCCGACGGGAACATCGCGAAGGTCTATCCTGAGGTCACGCCCGAGACCCACGCCGACGAGATCCTGCAAGACGCGAACTCCCTCTAGGGTCTTTGTTTTGGCCCGTCGGGGTAAGAAGGGGACACGACAGAGATATGTAACCCGCGGCAGGAGGTCGAGATGAGCGCCGGACAAGGCGGAGACAGGTTTCGGGAGTTGGAGCAGTCGTACGGCGAGTACACGGTCTACGACCAGCACTACGAGAAGGTCGGCAAGGTGGACGACCTCTTCGTCGACGAGAACGACCAGCCGGAGTACATCGGCGTCAAGACGGGTTTCCTGGGGATGAAGACCACCCTGATCCCGATAGAGCTCGTCCGCGTGAACGACCGGCGCAAGCTCCTGGAGATCGCCGCGGACGAGGAGACGATAAAGAACGCCCCGACCTTCGACGACGACGGCGACATCACGCCCCAGTACGAGGACCAGGTCCACGGCTACTTCGGCCTCGAGCGCCCGTCACACATGCAAGGCAGCGGCGGCTACGGCGGCTACTACGACTCCCCCAGGGACGCCTCCCGCGAGGAGGAGCTGCGCCGCTCGGTCGACACCGAGTACGGCGAGCGCACGGGTTCCTCGGCAAGCCCGGTGGGGACCACCTCCACGGGTAGCACCAACATCGACGTCCCGCTCGACGACCCGGCGCCGGAGTACCATCCGCCGCGCAAAGAGCCCGCAACCCCTACGACGGCGGACCCGCTCGACGCCGACGCGGCGACGCGCACGGGCGGGGAGACGCGAGAAGTGGGCGGGGTCAGGGGAGACAGCAAGGTCAGGGTCTACAAGCGGGCCGCCCGCCCCTCCCGCTGACGCCGTCGCGCCGACCCCGAAGTCCGGGCAACGCCGCGCGTATAGAATGGGCCGAACGGTAGGGGTCCGAGAGGCCGCGTTCGTGGCACGGGGAGGTCGTCGACGGTGGAAACGCAACTGCAGTACGGGGCGGGCAACCTGAGCGTCGAGGTGCCGTCCTCCAACGTTACCGTGCTGGCGCCCAGGCCCGAGGAGGGCCTGCCGGATGAGGCGGCGGCCTTCCGGGAGGCCGTGCGTAACCCTATCGGCTCGGCGCCGCTAGGGGAGCTCGTCGGCGCCGAGGAGCGGCTCGCCGTCGTGATCCCGGACATAACCCGCGCCCTCCCCCGCGAGCGCCTCCTGCCCTGGCTCTTCGAGGAGCTCTCTCACGTCCCGCCCGACAACGTCACAATCGTAAACGGCACGGGCTCCCACCGCGCCAACACCGGGGAAGAGCTCGCGGCGATGGTAGGGAGGGACGTCTACGAGAGGTACCGCGTCGTCAACCACGACGCCCACGACCCGGGGACGCTCCTCCTCGCCGGCAGGACGCCCGAGGGGCGCGAGGTGTACATGAACCGCGAGTACGTCGAGGCCGACCGGAGAATCGTGCTCGGCTTCATCGAGCCGCACTTCATGGCGGGTTTCAGCGGCGGGTACAAGGGCGTCTTCCCGGCCGTGGCGGACGTCGATTCGATCATGCACTACCACAGGGCCGCCGTTATCGGGCACGAGCGGAGCACCTGGGGCGTCATGGAGGACAACCCGACGCAGGACCAGATCCGCGCCAACGGCTCCCTCCTCCCGCTCGACTTCTGCATAAACGTCACCCTCAACCGCGCGCGCGAGATCACCGGCTTCTACTGCGGCGACCCTATCGACGCCCACGAGAGGGGCTGCGAGGCTAGCAAGGCGTCCGTCATGGTCCCCTGCGAGCACGAGTACCCCATCGTCGTCACCACCAACGGCGGCTACCCGCTCGACCAGAACCTCTACCAGGCAGTAAAGGGCATGTCCGCCGCGGCCCAGATCGTCTCAGACGGCGGCCTCATCATCTCCGTCGCCCGCTGCAACGACGGCTTCCCCGCCCACGGCAACTTCCGCGACATGCTCCTCGAACACGACTCCCCGGAAGCGATGCTCGAGACCATCTACGCCCCCGGCTTCTCCAAGTACGACCAGTGGCAGGTCCAGCTCTTCGCCCACATCCTGCAGAAGGCCCGCGTCGCCCTCCACAGCGAGATCCCGCCCGACGACGTCCGCGCCGCCCACCTCGAACCCGTCGAGGACATAGCGGCCCGCGTCTCCGAGGAGCTAGAGAGCATCGGCCCTGACGCCCCCATAGCCGTCCTCCCCGAGGGCCCCATGACCGTCCCCTACCTGGAGCGCGCTTCCGTCGGGGCTTGAGGCCCCTGTGCTAGCCGGCGCTACCCTCCAGAAAGCGGGTGAGGCGCAAATGCACGCCCTCGTCCTCGTCGGTGACGTAGTAGGCGCGGTCGTTGTCGGCGATGGCTAGGCCCTCGACGCGCGGCAGGTTCGGGAACTCGCGGACGAACTCGCCTTCTAGCTCCCCCGAGTGGGCGTCCGGCGGCATGGGGCAGCGGAAGTGCGTGGCGACGGTCTCCCGGCCGCCGGTGTAGTCCTTGACGAGGACGCTCTTCTTGTCC
>DASYWA010000062.1:0-13738 GCA_035936475.1 Rubrobacter sp.
GCACCATGTTCACCATGAGCCCTACCGCACGCTCGTCGTCCAGCCCCTGCTGCCGCGCGAGCGAGCGCCAGGTCTGGAAGTCGAGGGCGTGGCCCAGGGCAGCCAGCAGCAACGCGAGGCGCTCATCCTCTACGCCCCAGCCGGTGGCCAGGACATACCGCATCCGCTCGAAGAGCTGCAGGTACGGCGCGCCGATCTCGAACAAGACGGGCTTTGCCGGTGCGTCGCGGACGAAGTTGGACATCATCGGCTCGGTGCGCCGGTGGTAGGCGTAGACTTCCATTAGCGCCACCCTCAGGCGCTCCTCAGGGTCGGAGATCTGGGTCCACGACGCCGGGTCGGGCGGGGGGTTGGCGGCGCTCCAATGCGCCGAGCAGGCAGAGAAAAGGGCACGCTCATCAGGGAAGTGTCTGTAGACGGTGAGCCGCTCCACCCCCGCCTTCTCGGCTATGGCGCTGATAGTCGTCCGCGCCATCCCCACGGTCTCATGCAGCCCGACGGTCGCCTCGACGATCCGCTGGCGCGTCTCCTCCTGACGCTGGACGCGCCGCCTCATGTCGTACTTGCGCGTCACGCGGTGGATTTTCGAGATTCGATAAACATTTCTGTTCACCCATCTTGACAGATCGTATCGAGTCTTGTTATTGTAGCATCAAGTCAGTAAACAGTACTGTTTAAAGAATTGGAGGTAGGGAAGCGGGTTTGACCGATGGCCTGGAGAGTAGTTGGAAGGTGGGATGGTCCCTTGGGGATCTCGGTGGCCACACCCGGTGGCAGAAGGAGAGAGATGATCGCTGAAAGGATCGAGCAGCTCGAGCTGGTCGAAGTTTGGTACGAGAACGACCCGACGATGCGGTTGAAGGTCAACTTCCCCTTTTTCTTAGGGACCGGGACCAAGAGCACGGCGGTCGTTTACTTCGAGCTAGAGCCCGGCCACAGGCTCGGGACCCACACCGACAGTGCGGAGGAGGTACTCCTGATCCTCGAGGGAGAGGCCGAGGTCTCGTTGGGGGATGAGCAGGGTCGGCTCTCCGCGGGGGAGATGGCGCTCGTGCCTGCCATGGTGCCGCACGGCTTGCGCAACGTGGGCGATGAGACGGTTCGGGTTGTCGGGTTCTTCTCGAGCAACGTGGTCGTGAGCACGTTCGACCAACCGATGATGCCCTTCGATCAGCGAGTCGTCGGTACTCCGCCCGTTCTCGAGGAGGAGCAGGTCGCCACCGGAGAC
The DNA here is from genome assembly GCA_035936475.1 of Rubrobacter sp. Lineage (GTDB taxonomy): Bacteria > Actinomycetota > Rubrobacteria > Rubrobacterales > Rubrobacteraceae > Rubrobacter_D. The sequence continues at coordinate 1,229 of DASYWA010000062.1, forward strand.
GCCGGCGGCTGAGCAGGAGGCAAGAGCATGGCTCGCATCCTTACCGTTGAACCAGAGCAGACCCGAGGGTTGCGCAAGCTCCTGTTCTGGTTGAACAAGCGTCAGTACGGTGGGGTAGTCCCCGGCATCTTCAAGATCATGTTCCGTGATCTCAACATCGCCGTCCCCACTGGCTGGCTCTACAACTACCTGCACATGCGCAAGGGTTCGCCTATGAGTCGGCTGCAGCGAGAGATGCTCGCCACGGTGGTCAACGGTCTCATCGGGGGCGCTCCCTGACTGGGCCTCCATACGGCGGCCGTGCGTCGCCTGACGAAAGACGAGCACCTCTCGGCGGAGTTTGCCACCACCTGGCCCCGGTATGATCTGGACCGGAAGACCCGGGCGCTGCTCTCCTACGCCAAGAAGCTGACCCAGGAGCCCGGCATGGTGGAGGACTCCAACATCGAGAACCTGCGGGCAGCCGGCTGGGAGGAGCGAGGGATCTACGAAGCCACGGCGCTCGTCTCCCTATTCAACTACAGCGGTCGGCTGGAAGCCGCGTCGGGTCTAGCGATGGACCAGATACCAGAAGGAGCGCCCTTTCCCGAGGCATCCTCGGGTGGGCCAACCGTGTCGGCTCGCGCCTGAGAGGTTTCGAGAGGATCTACCTCCCAACCCAAAGGGAGCCCTATGTGCAGAGCATGGGCTCCCTTTTGTGCCCGATGGTCTCCGCTACCAGACCATGCCAACGATTCGAGGCGCTCAAGCCGTAATCATGGTTTGCAAACGGAGCCCCGGGCCGCTACCCGACCGTGGCACGTGAGTGTCACCCTGCCGGCGCGTCGGGGTCCGCGTGCGGGCCGGGTCCCTTATCTCAGGAAATCGGCGAGGCGTGCGTAGCAGTCTTCGAGCAGCGGCATCTCGGCGTGCTCGGCGTCCTGGTGGGCTTGGGAGGGGGAGCCGGGGCCGAAGTTGACGGCGGCGACGCCGCGATCGGCGAATCGGGCGACGTCCGTCCACGCCTGCTTGGGGCGGACCTCCAGGCCCGTGGCGATGAGCTCCTGGAGCAGCGGGTTATCGAGGTCCACCGAGCCGCTCGGGGCGAAGTCCGGGATCTCGTAGGCCGCCTCGTCGCCCACAAGGTCGTCGAAGAGGCGTTTCACGTCCCCCAGGTCCTTGCCCGGGGCGAAGCGGTGGTTGACGTTGATCCAGAACGAGTCGGGAACGACGTTCTTGGCCCTACCGCCCCGCGCCGTCGTCGGCGTCAGGACCTCGTAGAAGGAGAGGCCCTCCACGACCACCTCCTTGGCCGGCCTCTCGTGGAGCGCCGCGAGGAACCGGGCGGCCTTGGTGATGGCGTTCTCCCCCTGCCAAGGCCGCGCGGCGTGGGCGGACTGCCCCTTGAAGGTCACCTCCACCTGGCAGGTGCCCACGCACCCGACCTCGAGCGCCCCTTCCGTCGGCTCGGGCACGATGGCGAGCTCGGCGTCCAGCACCCACGGGCTGCCGGCGAAGACGGCCTCCAGCCCGTTCTCGGCGTGTGGACCCTCCTCCCGCTCGTAGAAGACGAACATCGGCTCGAAGCGGGCGGCGTCCCAGGCCAGGTCCTCCAGGAGCGCGAGCATCACCGCGTCCCCGGCCTTCATGTCCGAGGCGCCCCGCCCGTAGACCGTGTCGCCCTCGACCCTCACCTCGATGGGCTCTTCCGGCTGCGGCACGGTGTCCAGGTGCCCGGCGAAGACCACCCTCTGCCTGGACGGGTCCGGCTGGCGGCGGCGCACCATGAGGTTGTTGGAGATGCGTTCGATCTCCCACCCTGGGGCGTCCCCGATCCGCCTCTCCAGGTCGTCGCAGAGGGCCTTCTCCTCGCCGATCACGCTCGGGCGCTCCAGGAAGAAGAGGAGGGATTCCAGCAGCCGCTCCCTCACGCGCCGACCCCGAACTCGCGCAGGGCCTCGTTCAGGGAGGTCTTTCGGTCCGTGGACTCGCGGCGCTCGCCGACGATGAGGGCCGTCTGGACCCCGTAAGAGCCGGCGGGGAACTCGCGGGTGCGGGTGCCGGCTACCACGACCGAGCGGGCGGGGACCCGTCTCCTGTAGACGACCTCCTCGTCGCCGGTGACGTCGATGATCCTGGTAGAGCCCGTCAGCACCACGTTCGCCCCGAGGACCGCGCCCTCCTCGACGCGCACGCCCTCGACCACCACGCACCGGGAGCCTATAAACGCGTCGTCCTCTACCACCACGGGCATAGCACCCGGCGGCTCGAGCACGCCGCCGATGCCCACCCCGCCGGCGAGGTGGACGTTGCGGCCGATCTGGGCCCCCGAGCCCACCGTCGCCCACGTATCCACCATCGTGCCGCTACCAACGTAGGAGCCGATGTTCACGTAGCCGGGCATCACGACGACGCCCCTCTCGACGAAGGCCCCGTAGCGGACCGTCCCCGGCGGGACGACGCGGACGCCGGCCTCGGCGAGGTTCTTCTTGGTCGGGATCTTGTCGTGGTACTCGAAGGGGCCTGCCTCTATGGTCTCCATCCCGGCGACGGTGAAGTAGAGGTTGATCGCCTTCATCACCCACGCGTTGGATTCCCATTCGTCGCCACGCTTCTCGGCGACCCGCAACTCCCCCCGGTCCAGCGCGGCTATCGTGTCGAAGACGGCCCCGCGGTGCTCTCCGTCTTCCAACAGGCTTCTATCTCCGAACGCGGCTTCTATCTTCTCTCTCATAGCCGGGCAGTTTAGCAAGGGGCGGAAGTTTTATGGGCGCGAACGCCGACGCACCGCGCCCCGATACTGGGGCTACCGTCACGCACGCGAGGCCTGTCCCTCCAGCTCGGACTCGACGGAAGCTCTCTGCACTTCGCAGTCGTCGGAGGCGGCGTTGCCGGGATCGCCCGCCTCAGGGTTTGGGAACCGCTCCTTATGCCGAGGCTCGGCGTTCTCTGAGCGCATCCGCTCGCTCGCGCGCCCCATCGCCTCTGAAGCGGTCCCTGTAAGTTAGCCCGTCATCTTCCCTGCCCATGCGCGCTTCTTCTCTCTCATCTACCCGTAATAGGAGGGGGGAGGCGTGTCCCGCCTCTCCCCCCACAATAGCTTTCAGCGATTCCCCTTAGGACTCGGCAGTAGCGGCACCCTCCCTCGCCGCTTCGAACGGGGGCGGACCGAGGATCTCTATGATGTCGGGGTGACGCCCCGCAGATGCCCGGAGGAGAGCCAAGTCTGGCGGCCTCTCCGCGTCGGTCTCGTCAGTCGACGGTTCGCTTGCGTCCCTGTAGAAGGCCTCGCCGTTTCCGGGGGTCTGCAGGAAGAGAATTAGCGCGCTCTCCGAAGTGACCATAAACGCGTGTGGATCACCACGCAAGGCCACCGCAACACCGCGCGGTCCAACCCGATGCTCGGTCCCCTCGGCGTAGACCAGGATCTCCCCCTCGAGCACGATCAGGGTCTCGTCCAGGTTCGGGTGGATGTGAAGCGGGGTTGTCTTGCCCCGCGTCATCCGGTCTTCCACCAGGATGAACGCCCCCTCGGTCTCCCCGGCGGTCGCCTTCCAGATGTGCACACCTCCGCCGGCAAACCACAGGCGCTCCCCCTCTCCCTCCTCGCGGATGATCGTTCTTGCTGTGGTCATTCTTCCTCCTTTCTACAGGGGGCGGAGAACGTCGCTCTTTTTTCCCACGACGTTCTCCGCCGTTTGTCGCCTATTCGAGAACCCCTAGCAGCGCACCTTGGGGTTGAAGTCCGCAAAGACGCCGTCCGGGTTGCCCTTGAAGATCCACGCGTGCAGGTCGTAGTGGATGGGCATCCCAGGCTCGTGGCCCTCCATTGGACCGTTGAACGGAAGAACGCCGAAGAGGTTCGGCCTGTCTCCCTCCGTGGAGAGGTCCTGGTCGGCGTCCACGACGAGGTACTCGACGCCCACGAGCTTGGGCTCGCCGTTCTTCTTCGGGGCGTACAGCAGCACCTCCGGCTTCAAAGGATCGACCGAAGGGTCGCCGATGAGGGTTGGATTGACGTAGTGGTAGCCCATGCCGCCCACCCCGGGGACCGCGACGCAATGCTCGGTTGGCAAGTAGCCGTCGGCCAAGGCGTTGCTTGCCTCGTGATACTTCGCGGTCGCCTGGCGTACTTGGGCCAGCCCCTTGTTCACGTCGGAGTCGATGTTGCCGGGGGCGGCCAAAGCCACCCCCGCCAGGGCCGTCAGCACCGCTACCGTCAACAACAACAAAAGTATGCGCCTCATAGAGGCTGCCTCCTCTCTGGCTCGTATCGCTCTGGCTCGCATCTCTCTCCTTTCGAGTACGCCGCCTACCGAGTCGAACTGTAGATCCCGGACCGGAGGCTGGATATGACGGAGATCTGTCATGTTTGTCGTCCGGATCTGGGCGAGGCGAAAGATCACCCATTTGGGTGATGAATGGGGTTGCCGTACGGAGCATAATTGCACGCAGGACGTGGTCAGGGGGTACGTTGGACGCCGTTCTGGAGGAGCGGACTTTCTCCGAGGTGAAGAGGCTCTGCTATGCGGGGCGGCTCGATGGGCCAGCGCTGCTGGGCGAGGTGATCGAACGCTTGCGGCGCGCGGTGCCGTTCGAGGCTTATTGCGCCTCGACAAAGGACCCGGCGAGTGGCTTTATCACGCACGGTCTGGCCGAGGATATGGGCGGCGCGGATGACGTCTTCTGGTCGCTCGAGCGCCTCTACTTCGATCATCACCGGAGCGTTCGCCGGATGGTGGATATCCACCAGCCCGTGGCCCTCATCTCCGAAACCACGGGTGGAGATCTCGAGCGCTCCGCCCGCTACCTGGAGTATCTCCGGCCGCTCGGATTCGAATACGAGATGCGCGGCGCTTTCACCTCCGGCGGATATCTCTGGGGCTCCATGGACCTCGTCCGCGAGTCGGGAAGCCCGGACTTCGGGCCCCGCGAGGCCAACCTTCTGCGCCGCATCGCTCCGCACCTGGGCAACGGTCTGAAGGTGGCCGCACTCCGCATGCAGACCCCCGGCCAAGAGGGCGGGACGGACGTTCCGGGCTTCCTGACCCTCGACTATCGAGGAAGGGTGGTCCAGCACACCCAGGCGGCGGAGCGTTGGCTGCGGGATCTCGAAGACCTCGGCCCCGGATGGCAGGAGCGGGGTGATCTTCCCCGGGCGGTCCGCACGGTGGTCCTGTCGCTCCGGCGTGTACTGAGTCCCGAGCGCGGACGGGACGAGGAAAGCCTCCCGACTCTACGTGCTCGGGCGCGCTCGGGGCGCTGGTTGACGCTCTACGGTTCCCTGACCGAGGCGACCCCGGGACGACCGGCGGAGGCGGTGATCATAATAGAACCCACGAAGCCCGAAGAGTTGCTGCCTTTCAGCATGAGCGCCTACGGCCTGAGCCCCCGCGAAGAAGAGCTCGCGAAGCTCGTCTTGCGCGGCCTCTCCACGGCGCGCATCTCCCGGGCGCTCTTCATCTCCGAGCACACCGTCCAGAACCACCTGCGCAGCGTCTTCGAGAAGGTCGGGGTGCGCAGCCGGGGCGAGCTCGTCAAGCGGCTCTTCTTCGATAACCTTTACCCGACGCTTTTCGGTTAGGCACCCCGGTGGCCGGCAACGTCGGCCGGACCACGGCGGCGGACGTGCCAGCAACGCCCGACAGGACGCGGCCTACCAACCGGAGAGTCGCTCCCACCGCTCTATCGCCCGCCCGCACTCCTCCAGCCCCGGCACGAGGGCGACGCGCACGTAGCCCCCGCCGCCCGCCCCGAAGGAGCGCCCCGGTGCTACGACGATGCCCTCTTCCAGGAGGCGCATGGCGTAGGCTTCGTCGTCGCCGGCGAACGCTTCGGGGACGGCGACCCACAGGTAGAAGCTCGCGTCCGTGGGGAGGTACTCCAGGCCGATCCGGCCGAAAAAACGCGTGAAGAGGGCGCGCTTCTCGCCGAAGATCCGGCGCCGCTCCTCCACGTGGGCGTCGTCGGTCCAGGCGGCGGTGGCGGCGTCCTGCACGAAGGCCTGGGAGGCGACGCCGACGGAGGGTCGGAGCTTCTTGAGCGCCGCGACGAGCTCGGGGTCGCCGGCCATCATCGCCGAGCGGTAGCCGGTCATGCCGCTGCGCTTGCTGAGGGAGCAGAACGCGAGGGTCCGTTCCTTCGTCACCTCCAGTATGGAGGGCGGCGGTTCGCCGGAGTAGAGGTCGTTGTAGCACTCGTCGGAGAAGAGGAGGACGTCGTGCTCGCGGCAGAAGGCGGCGACCCCTTCCAGGTACTCGTACGTGGCCGTGGCGCCGGTGGGGTTGTGGGGGTAGTTGATCCATAGTATCCGAACCTCTTCGGGGTCCACGGCCCCGGTCGGCAGCAGGAACTTGCTCCCCTCTTTCAATTCGACCGGCCTCGTCTCGCCGCCGGCGAAGAGGGTCCCGCGCTCGTAGACCGGGTAGCCGGGGGTGCCGTAGGCGACGCCGCGCCTCGCGTGCGAGGGGTGCAGGACGGCGAGCGGGGCGTGGAAGATGGCCTCCTTGGAGCCGGCGGCGGGCAGGACCTCCGTCTCCGGGTCTAGCGCCACGCCGTGGCGGCGCCCCATCCAGTTCGTGAAGGCCTCGCGGAGATCCCGCTTGCCGGTCGTCGCGGGGTACCGGCTGGCCTCGGGGACGCCATCTTTCAGGGCCTGGCGGATGGCCGCGTCCGTCGGTTCGCGGGGGTCGCCGGTGCCGAAGTCGAAGGTCTCGGCGCCCCTCTCTTCGAGCTCCTTGCGGCGCTCGTCGAGGCGGAGGAGCGGGTAGGCGCCCTGGCGTTTTAGGACGGGGTTAAGCAGGAGGGGGCGTCGCCCTCCGGAAGGCTGAGTCTCTTGTGCGCGGGGTGTCGCGCGGGGTCTCGGCACGGGGTATATTCTCCCCTACGGCTCCGGTTACAGGAGCGAAAATATAGCACTTCCACGGCGGAGCGAGGAGGAAGGTCTTGGAGGACTTCTACTACGAGGGGGGCGGCCTCCGCTGCGAGGGGGTCGCCCTCGACGAGATCGCCCGCGCCACCGGGACGCCGACCTACGTCTACAGCCACGCCGCCATACAGAGGGCCTACACGGAGCTCGACGAGGCGTTCTCGGGCATCGACCACTTGGTCTGCTACGCGGTAAAGGCGAACGGAAACCTCGCCGTGCTGCGGGCGCTGGCCTCCCTCGGTGCCGGGGCCGACATCGTCTCCGGCGGGGAGCTCTACCGGGCGATGAGGGCCGGGTTCGACCCGAAGAAGGTCGTCTTCGCCGGCGTCGGGAAGACCGAGGCCGAGCTGATGGCGGGGCTCGGGGAGCGCATCCTCCTCTTCAACGTCGAGTCGGCCTCCGAGCTCGAGCGGCTGGAGCAGCTCGCCGCCCGCGTCGGGAAGCGGGCCAGGGTCTCCCTGCGCGTCAACCCGGACGTGGACGCCGGCAGCCACGACCACATCACCACGGGCAGGGAGCGGGACAAGTTCGGCATCCCCGTGGACCAGGCGCTCGCGCTCGCCGGGCGGGCCGGGCAGTACCGGTGCGTGGACATCATCGGGGTCCACCAGCACATCGGGTCCCAGATCACCAAGCTTCAGCCCTTCAGGGACTCCGTGGAGAGGTCCGCCGGCCTCGTCGAGGAGCTCCAGGAGCGCGGCTTCGACATCAGGTACTTCAACATCGGGGGAGGCCTCGGCATCCGCTACAAGGACGAGGAGGCCCCGACGCCAAAAGAACTTGTGGAGGAGATCCGGCCAATCCTCCAGCGCCTGCAGAAAGGGCCCGTCAAGATCCTGTGCGAGATGGGCCGCTATATCTCCGGTGCGGCCGGCGTCCTCCTGACGGGCGTCGTCTACCGCAAGACGAGCGGCGAGAAGGACTTTATAGTCGCGGACGCCGGTATGAACGACCTTCTGCGCCCGAGCCTCTACGACGCCCACCACGAGGTCCTTCCCGTCCGGGAAGGTGGCGCGGTCGCGCGCGCCGACCTCGTCGGCCCCGTCTGCGAGTCCGGCGACTACCTGGCCCGCGACCGCGAGCTCCCGGACGCCCAGGAGGGCGACCTGCTCGCCGTCATGGACGCCGGCGCCTACGGCTTCTCGATGGCCTCGAACTACAACTCCCGGCCCCGCCCGGCCGAGGTAATGGTCAGCGGCGACCGCTGGGCCGCCGTCAGAGAGCGCGAGCACAACGCGGATCTCGTAAAGGGCGAGCTGGTCCCGGCGTTTTTGTAGGTGTCAGGCTACAGGCGGCAGGTTTCGGGGTCTCGTTGGGGAGGATAGTTGCTCCGCGGTGAGAGGGTCACCCTGCGCGCCACGACCCGGGAGGACCTGGCCCGCCTCGCGCGGTTCGAGAACGACCTCGGGTTCGTGTTGGCCGGTGGGGGGGACCCGCCGGAGCCGGTACCCGTGGAGCGTCTGCAGAGGGACTTCGACAGGGAGGTCTCCGACCCCCCGATGGGCAAGACCGAGTTCGCCATAGAGGCCGACGGCGCGTACATCGGCCGGTGCGGCCTCTACAACATCGACCGGACCGCCCGGCACGCCGAACTCGGCATCGGGATCGGGGAGAGGGAGTACTGGGGGAGGGGCTACGGGCGGGAGGCCATCGGCCTGCTGCTTGATTACGCGTTCCGGCTCAGGAACCTGCGCCGCGTGTGGCTGGAGGTCCACGCCGCGAACGAGCGGGGGATCCGGGCCTACCGCTCGTGCGGTTTCGTGGAGGAGGGCCGGATGCGGGAACACGTCTGGCTCGGCGGGCGCTACGTGGACAACGTCGTCATGGGCGTGCTGGCCGAGGAGTGGGAAGGGTCGTAGGGGGAGGGCGGAGACCTCGGCAAGAACTCCGCCCCCTGCTCCGGACTACCCCTCCCGGGTTGCGTTCGTGGATGCCCCGGGCTAGAGCTTCGCCAGGGAGTCCAGATGCCCCGCCAGTTCCTCTGGTGCTGCGAAGAAGGGCAGGTGGCCCGTCGCCATCGAGACGACCCTCTCGCAGGGCAGCTCGGCGTACATCTTCTCCTGGGCGGCGGGGCTGACGGCCCTGTCCTGGGTGGTGTGTACGTAGGTTCGGCGCACGCTCCCGAAGTTGTCTTCCGTCACCTCCACCGGCGTCCCGAGCGGGGCGAGCGGCTGGGGGCCGATCAGACGCCGGGCGCGCTCGAAGTCCTCCTCCGGGCAGTCGTGGTAGAGGGCCTCCCTCATACCCTCTTCGGCCAGGATGATCCGGCCCCGGTCCTCCTCCACCTGGGCGTTCTTCAGGATCACCGAATCGGAATCCTCCTGCGACGCCTCGATGGCGCTCTTTCCGCTGGGCAGCAGCAACGCGCACAGGTACACGAGCTTCTCTATCTTCTCCGGGCGCATCTCGGCAACCTGGCTGATGACGGTGCCGCTCAAGCTGTGCCCCACGAGCACGGCGGGCTCGGGGAGGGCGTCGAGCGCCTCGACGACGCGATCGGTGTAACCCTCCAACGTGACCTCCACGGCCGGGGTCCCGTCCTCGCCGTGCCCCGGCAGATCGAACCTCACTACCTCGTGACCGGCCTGCTCCAGGAGTGGGGCGACCTTGTCCCAGCACCACGCGCCGTGAAAAGCGCCGTGGATCAAAACTAGCGTACTCATCCGTGAACCTCTCTCTAGGTTTACCCAGCCCTTCTCGGCCCGGTTCCTTGCGCCTGCTCTCGAGATGGTACGCGTTCCTCCTTCGTCTTGTCGTAAGACCTCTCGCCCGCACCCCCGGCCTACCAGGTCGCCGTGATACGCGCCTTGCGCGAGCCGCGTTAGAGAACGGGGGCGATCCGGCAACCTTTCAGGAACCCCTGCGTAACCTTTGGAGGACCGTCCTGTAAAAAGCTACCACCCCGCGCGGCTTGGGTTAGAATCGGCGGACGATGAAGGTCAAAGTAGAGTTCCCCCTCGCTTCCGAAGGCCACCTCGGGCGGGCAGCCGCCGCGGCGGCCGGCCACGCCTCCTACGGGGTCTCGGGGACGAACGGTCGGGCGCGGGTCTCCGTACAGCTCGACCTGCCCGCCGACTGGCGGCTTCTGGACGACTTCTCGGGCCTCTTGCGCGGCGAGAAGGAGGCCGGGTACGAGGCGGACGGGACGCCCGTCTCCGGCGAGGAGCTGTTCGCGGGGATGCGGTGTTTCCTGCGCAAGCAGCGGTCCGGGACGGCGGCCAGAGAGTGGTGCACGCCGAAGCATCTGGAGGACAAGCAACTCTTCCCTTGCAAGCAGATCCACCTCTACGACAACGATCACCTCACCCAGAACTCTTGGTACGCCTACGGGCAGGTTGGCGAGGACGCCACCTTCCGGGTGGACAAGGAAGCCATAACGGAGCGCGTCCTCTCCGACCTCGGCCCGTGCGTGCACTGTCCCATCCTCGACCTCGACGCGACCGCCGAGCTCGTCGCCCGTCTCCCGGAGAAGATAGAGCCGGGCAAGGACGACGCCTGGGCCTACCGCGAGAAGGGACCCCTCTCGTCGTGGAAGGTGGTGAAGACGCGCGAAGGCCGCGGGCCGGCGCCCATCCAGGAGGACAGGGAGGGCCTCTTCGAGCGGCTGGCGCGGGGCGTGAGGAGCAGCGGGGCGAACGTGGCGGCGGCGAGCGGGACGGCGCCCGGCAGCCGCAACGTGCCGGCCACCCGCTACGAGGACGTCGGCGGCATGCGCGAGACCATAGAGATGGTGCGGGAGGCCGTCGAGCTGCCCATAACGCACCCGGAGATCTTCAAGAGGATGGGCATCCGGCCGCACAAGGGCATCCTGTTCTACGGCCCGCCCGGCACCGGCAAGACGCTCCTGGCCCGCGCGGTCGCCAACGAGAGCGGGGCGCACTTCATAGCGGTCTCCGGACCCGAGATCCTCAACAAGTTCTGGGGCCAGAGCGAGGCGAAGCTGCGCTCCATCTTCAGCGAGGCCCGTGCCAAGGCGCCGGCGATAGTCCTCTTCGACGAGATCGACTCCTTCGCCTCGTCCCGCGACGCGATGAGCGAGAGCTTCGAGGCGACCCTCGTCTCCCAGCTCCTCTCCCTGATGGACGGCCTGAACGACCTCGGCCAGGTCTGCGTCATCGCCACGACAAACCGCCCCTCGGCCCTCGACTCGGCCCTCCGCCGCCCGGGCCGCTTCGACCACGAGATAGAGGTCGGCCTGCCGGACGCCGAAGCCCGCCTGCACATACTCAAGATCCACGCCCAAGGCATGCCCACCGACCCCGACCTCGACCTCGAGCAGATAGCGCGCTTCACCGGCGGCTACTCCGGCGCCGACCTCGAAGCGCTCTGCCGCGAGGCGGCCCTCGTGTGCATGCGCCGCACCATAAACCTCCGCGACTTCGAGAAGCGCATAGCCCCCCACCAGCTCTCGGCCCTCTCCGTCACCACCTACGACTTCCGCACCGCCACCAAGCGCGTCGGCGCCTCCATCCGGCGCTGACTCAGGCCGGCACCCGTTCCCTGGGCGCCACCGCGAGGCCGATTCCCCTGCCGGTGTGGAGGGCCTCGGGAACCTGGGAGAAGCCCTCCGGGGAGAGTTCTACGCAGCACGAGGGCTCTTCCGGGAAGTCCATCCGCCGGAACAGGTCCTCCAGCGGGATGGTGCCCCTGCCGGGCGGGAGGTGCAGGTCTCCCAGCCCGAAGACGGTGTGCTCGGAGACGGGCGGCTCTCCCGTGAGGTTGGTCTTTTGCAGGTTGTCGTGGAGGTGCACGTGGCGGACGAGCGGCGCAAGGGCGGCGCACTCCTCGATAAGGTCGAAGCCGAAGAAGCCGGCGGCGAGGGCCGCGTGTCCCACGTCCAGGCAGACACCCACCGCGGGGTGGTCGACCGCGGAGATCTGCTCGGCAAGCCCGGAGGGCCAGACGGAGTAGTCGTAGACCGCGCCGCCCACGACCGGCCGCTCGGGGTAGTAGTTCTCGACGGCGATGGTCACGCCGAGCTCTCCGGCCAGGTCCCCCGCCCCCCGCAGGGCGGACCGCTCGGCGGAGAGCTGTGCCCCGATGCTGTGCCTGGCGTCGCGCGCGCCCACCCGCTGGCCCGCGTGGCAGACCACCACCCCGGCGCCGATCTCCCCGGCGAACCGGAGGCTGGCGTCGAGGACGCCGCGCTGAAGGCCGTGGGAGCCCAGGTCCATGAGGTTGACCTCGAGCGGGGCGTGGACCGTGTAGGCCAGCTCCGCCTCCAGCAGCAACTCACCGACCGTCCGCAGCCTGTGCGTGTCCAGGCCACCGCCGAGGACGACCCCGAGGTTCTGGGGCCAAATCTCCACGAAATCCGCTCCGGCGTCTCTTATCGCTCCGAGGTCTTCTGCGAGCCCGCCGGGGCCGTCCAGGTACATCCGGGACAGGTTGGTACCCACGCTCCGAAAGGCCATACGGTTCCTCTCTACCTCGGGGCCAGACGAGATCGCGCGCAGTATAGGCCCGCCGATCGTCGTTTAAGTGAAGGGAAGGTTAATGGCGAGTAAAACTTGGGTTTAACCGGCTCTGTCGGGCAAGCCCATATACTCTTACGGGTAGAGACAAACCGAGGGGGAGAGGCCGAGTTGAGCAGTTACGAGGAC
>DASYWA010000063.1:0-4888 GCA_035936475.1 Rubrobacter sp.
CACTGTGCGCGATGGTGCCGGACGTGCGATTGCGCCCATGCCAAAAGTGGCTAGACTCGGCACCTTCGCAAGCCTGTGTAGGGCCGCCGTGTCAAAATCACTAGAGGCTACGTCCAAGTCGCCGAACCGCGCACGAGGCGCGTTACAAGTACCTTTGATGCCGCCAGAAGACGAAAGCGTGAGCGCTTCCGGTCTAGGCTTTCGTAACCTCTAGCTGCTCGCATCCGGCCTCGTCGATAAGGGCGTGGAAAGACACATCGAAACCTTTTGTCGTTCGAAACGACATGGGCATCGCCCTCTGCGAGAAGTTCGGCTTCGAGATAGAGGAAACCCACCGCCGCTGCGCCTTCCGCGACGGTGGGTTCGTCGACGCCTATTCTCTATGGCCCACCCGAAGGGCTGAACCTAATCCAGGGTGGCGTTCACCTGGATCTCGGCGCTGCCGCGCAGAGCGTTGGTGACGGGGCAGATCTGGTCGGCCTGCTCCACGGCCTGCTGAAAGCCGTCTTCGTCGAGGCCGGGCACGCGGCCGTGGACGTCGAGGACCTCGGAGGTGATCTTGAGGCTCCCCATGTCGAGCACGCAGGTGGCGTTTACCCGAAGCTCCTCGGGGTCGTTGCCGCCCTCGTGGAGCACGTTGGAGAGCGCCATCGCGTAGCAACTCGCGTGGGCCGCCGCTATGAGCTCCTCGGGGGAGGTGTTGCCGTTGGGGTTCTCCGTGCGGGTGGCGAAGCTTACGGTCGCCCCCGTCCACGCCCCGCTGCTCGCGAGGTCGAAGGTGCCGGAGCCGCTCTGCAGGTCGCCGTTCCAGACCACTTCCGCGCGCCGTTCCGCAGTGGGCATGCCGTTCTCCTATCTGTTATCTCGGATGCTACGCCGTCAATCCTACCCGGGAGGGGCAGGACCTAATCTTCCAGCGTGGTGTCTACCCTGATCTCGACGTTGTCTTTGAGGGCGTTGGAGACGGGGCAGATGTGGTGCGCGTGCTCGGCGGCGCGCCGGAAGCCGTCTTCGTCGAGGCCGGGGACGCGGCCACGCACTTCGAGGTCCATCGTGGTGATCCTGAACCCCTCGGAGACCGCGTCCAGGGCGCAGGCGGCCTGAACGTCTATGCTCTCCGGCGGCGTGCCGCGTTCGCCCAGGACCAGGGAGAGGGCCATCGCGTAGCAGCTCGCGTGGGCCGCGGCCATGAGCTCCTCGGGGCTCGTGCTCTCCTCTCTGGGGCTCGTGCGGGAGGACCAGGTAACGGGGATCTCCCCCACCATCCACCTGCCCACGGTGAAGCTGCCCCGCCCCTCCTCGAGGGTTCCCCTCCAGCCTACCTCGGCCCGCCTCCGCGCCAGCGCCATAGCCTTCCTCCAGTTCGTCTACGAGACCGAATGCTACCAGAGCCTAAGGGACCGCTACCCTTCGCGCGCGGCCTCCTCCATCTTGCTCCGGTAGGAGTTCGGGTCGTCTCTTTCCAGGCGCACGGCGGACGCCGTCGTGATCTTCCCGTTGAACAGGAAGGCCGTCTGGCGCAGGGAAGACTCGAGGTCGAACGGGTCGAGGGCCGAGGTGGCGTCTCTGGGGACGACGACGTCGTACCAGCGCAGGGCCGCGCTCGCCGCCGTGTAGTGGACGCAGATGTTGGCGACCGTGCCGCAGAGCAGCAGGGTCTCCGTACCCCACAGGCGCAGGAAATGGTCCAGGTGGGTGCCGTAGAAGGCGTCGTAGCGGACCTTCCGGACCACGAGCTCGCCCTCGCGCGGCGCGAGCTCGTCCACGATCTGCCAGCCCCACGTCCCCTCGCGGGCGTGCTCGGGCCAGATGCCCCACTCGGGGTCGTGCTCCGTGTGCGTGTCCTGGCTATAGGCGACCTTCATCCCGGAACGGCGGGCGCCGTCGAGCAAACTTTTGATCGTAGGGATCGTGCCCTCCGCGTCGGGGACGAGGAGCGAGCCGCCCTCCTTCACGAAGTCGTTCTGCATGTCCACCACAACGAGCGCTGTCCGCGCCGGGTCGAGCCGGACTTCCCCGTGTACCTCGTACTGCGGAACCTCGACTGTGCGGGCCATGGGAACCTCCCCAGGATGACGGTATCTCCCCGCAGTTTACCGTCTCCGGGGCCCCTCCTCGCCGCTCGAAGTAAAAGCCCGCGGAGTGGTCGCTCGCGGCGGGGTTATTGCCGGTGAGCGTTTGGGCGCCCTTCCGGAGTCGCGCCCGGCCCCCGACCTCTCTGTCGTCCACGGCGAGCCTGTAAGTGCGGCGCCCGCCTCAAAGCGGCGCGGGCCTCTGAGGGCAGTTTTCGACGCTGCAGGTTCTGATTCGAGTATGGGTAAAGCGGGCGGCTACTTTCCCCGCCGCAGGACGGGCAGTATCTCCCCGATCACGAGCGCGGAGAGGATCAGGGCGGCGCCGAGTATTTGGACCACCACGAGCCTGTCCCCCGCGAGCCAGTAGCCGAAGAGGGCGGCGAAGACGGGCTCCATCGTCAGGATGATGGCGGTCCGCGCCGCCGGTATCTTCTGCTGCACCGTGGTCTGGACCAGGAAGGCCCCGGCCGAGGCGAGAAGCCCCGTGACGAGCAGCGCCACCCAGACCTCCGGCGGGGGGAAGGAGACGGGGGCGAAGAGGGGCCAGGCGACGGCGAAGAGGAGGGCCATCGCCAGGATCTGGGCCAGCGTCAGCCCGCCGGCGTCGTGGTCGGCGGCGTAGCGGGAGAGG
Organism: Rubrobacter sp.; assembly: GCA_035936475.1. Taxonomy (GTDB): domain Bacteria; phylum Actinomycetota; class Rubrobacteria; order Rubrobacterales; family Rubrobacteraceae; genus Rubrobacter_D. Next base: position 2,707 of record DASYWA010000063.1, read on the forward strand.
AGCGCTATGTGCAGGCCGAGGGCCGCCGCGCAGAACAGCGTGAGCAGATCCCCCCAGTTGGCGCCCTCGGGCCCCCCGCCCGCCAGAAGGGCCATGCCGCTCAGGCTCAGGACGACCGCCACGACGACCTGCCTGGAGGTATTGACGCCGAAGAGAATCCTGTCGGCCAACGGTGCAAAGACGACGAAGAGGCCGGTGATGAGGCCCGAGTTCGTCGGCGTCGTGAAGAGCAGCCCCGTCGTCTGGAACACGTAGGCCGCCGCGAGCACGACGCCTATCCCACCTCCGACGAGCAGCGAGCGCCGCGTGAGCCTGCGGGCGTAGATCGGGGCGAGCGCCGCCCCGGCGAGCGCGAAGCGGACGGCCAAGAACGGCAGCACCCCGTAGAGGGCGATGGCATCCTGGACGATGACAAAGGTCCAGCCCCATACGGCAGTGACGGCGACGAGCAGGAGGGTATAGATCAGGCGCACGAACGGCAGTCTACCCGCAAAACCCTGTCTACAACCGGCCCGTAACGTCCGCCCTCGCAAACCGCGCGTCTTCGGCCCTGAAGCTGTCCGGATTGGTCCCGCGCGCGAGCGCGAGATGGTAGGAGAACAGCTGCAGCGGCACGAGGCACGTAAGCGCCGAGAACGGCTCCGGAACGCGCGGCACGTAGAGGCTTGCGCCGTCCCGCGTATTCCCGGGATCGTCGTCCACGAACACGACGGGCGCGCCGATCTCGCGGGCGAGGCCGGCCATCTCGAGGGTGCGCTCCCGCGCCGGTCCTTCTGGGGAGATCAGGACGAAGAGGTCCTCGGCCTCGACGCACTGGAACGGGCCGTGGAGCATGGTCTCCGTGGGCAGGCCCTCGGCCTGAAGGTAGGGGGTCTCCCTGATCTTGAGCGCCGTCTCCGCCGCCGACGCCGCGACCGGCCCGCCACCCACGAGCCAGATCCTGCGCCGCCCGACGTGCTCCCGGGCGAGATCCGAGGCCCAATCCTCGGTGCCCAGCGCCGCCCGCAGAGCGGCTGGTACCTCCTCGGACAACAGATTGTCGGGGACCGTGCCGACCCCCGTCCTGTACCGTCCGGTCCGGGCGGCCAGGAGCGCCAGGACGGCCACGGCGGTCGTGTGGCTGACGGTGTGCGCCGGGGACTTCTCCTGCGCGACCGTCCGGAAAACGAGGCCGGCCGCGTCCCCGCCGGCCTCGCCCTCGCCGGTCACGAGCGCAGTGCGGCAACCGGCCTCCCTGGCGCGCCCGAGCGCGAGGGCCGTGTAGCGTTTGGTCCCCCGGTGGCTGACCGCCACGACGCAATCGTCGGCCCCTGTCTCCGGCCCGTAGAGCGCGAAGTCGAAGGAGTGAACGGCACGCACGTCCACCCCGCCGCCGTACGCCCGGAAGAGGTGCTCCCCCACAAGAGCTGCGTGATGGGAGGTGCCGATGCTGACGAGGAAGAGCCTCCGGCAGGAGGAGATCCCGGCCGCGAGGCGGTCGGCGGCGTCCTCGTTGCGTCGCACGACGCGGGCGAAGGCGTCGGGCTGCGCGAGGATCGCGTCGTGCATGTGGTACGGGTGTCCCCGTCGCGGTTCGTTGTGCATGGAGCTCCCTCCCTTCGGGGATGGTCGGGTCAGCCTTGCGTGATCGGGATGTGGCCCGGCCGGGCCGCCACGCGGTCGATCCAGGCCAGCACGGCGGGATAGCCGGCGAGGTCGAAGCCGCCCTCGCCGGCGACGTGGGTGTAGGCGTAGAGGGCGATGTCCGCCACGGTGTAACGGCCGCCGACGAAAAAGTCGTTCCGGCGGAGATGGCCCTCCATGACGCCGAGCGCGTCGTGGCCGAGCTTGCGTTTGGTTTCGAGAGAGAGCCGGCGCTCCTCGGTCATCTCCAGGCCGAAAACGTGGACCCAGGCGCGGGCCACGGCGATGCTCGGCTCGTGGCTGTACTGCTCCAGGAACGTGCATATCCATCCAGGGCCACAACATGCGTTGATGGCTAGGATGCGTGGGACCGGGTTTCGCGTCCATCTCCTGGTCCGATGGGTAGGAACTATGCGGGATGCTGCAAGCGTACTTCGCGGAACACTCCTTCCACGCACCCGGGTGAATAAGGCAAGGAGAAAAGGCCGGAGCCCACGGCCCGGCCGTTCATGGCGGGAGGCAACGGAGGAGGAGGGCCGGGCGACATGTCCGGGCCGCC
>DASYWA010000064.1:0-36993 GCA_035936475.1 Rubrobacter sp.
TCGATCGCGAGGACCAACCGCTTACCATCGGGAACATCGAAACCCCCCACACCCTCTACTTCTAGCCTAGGCACGTGCGATTCCTTTCATCAACTCCAACTGACTACCGTGCTTGGAGAGCACGGCTTTGAAGCGAAAACCGTCGTCGAGTTTGCGGTCATAGACCGACGTCGTGGAGGATGTCCACGCCCGCGTCCTCCTCGATGGCGAGGACCAGCCGCTTGCCCTCCTCGACGTCGAAAGTTCCCGCGTCTTCTACTTCGATCCTGGGCAAGAGGGTCCTCTCTAGCTGTCAGCAATCAGCCGTCAGCGGTCAGCTTGCAGATGCCGCATTGTAGCCCAGCGGCGGGTTCGGCTCTCTTACGAGAGACGGCACGCCCCCGAAGCCGGGCGACGACGGCCGTTTTCTTGCTGAAGGCTGAAAACCCGATTGCTGATGGCCACGACAATCGTCTAAACTTCGCTTTCACGAAAGGGGGTTCGCTTGGATCACCGACCGCCATCTATCAAGGTAGACAAACCTTGGGGCAGGTTCGAGCAGTACACGCACAACTTGCCATCCACGGTCAAGATCATCACGGTCGCCCCTGGCGGCACGCTCTCGCGCCAGTACCACCACCACCGCGACGAGCTGTGGGTGGTGCTGGACCCCGGCGCCCGCGTGGAGCTGGACGGGGAGAACCTCTCGCCGGAGCCCGGGGAAAAGCTGTACATCCCCCGCGAGACGGTCCACAGGCTCTCCACCGAAGGCGAGGAGCCGGTGCGGATACTCGAGATCTCCTTCGGCGAGTTCGACGAGGGGGACATCGTCCGTCTCGAAGACGTCTACGGCCGCGTGGTCCAGTGACCCGCACCGAGGGTGGGCGTTAGCGGCGAGGGCGGTCTCCGCCGCCCCGAACGCCCCCCGCCGAGGTCCCGCAGGACCCGCGAACGCCCCTCACGCCCTGGCGTTCTAAAGATCCTCGCCGTCCTCCTGCTGCTGGTGCTGCTCGCCTTCGTGGCGGTTTTCCTGTGGCGCACGCTCGGCGAGGAGGTGCCGGGCGCCAGCGTCGCCAGGGACTCCGTAGACTCCGGCCGAGAGCCCAAGGTGAGCGTCACGAACGGTCCCGGGGACGTGGACGTGGAAGGCGAGAGCGGCTCCGAAGCCGTCGAGTACGAGGTCACGAGGTACGCGGCGGCCGGGTCCCCGGCCGCCGCCAGGAACGCCGCGGCCGAGGTCCCCGTGGACGTCTCGCGCGAGGGCTCGACGGTAACGCTGGAGACGGACGGCGGGGGCGAGACGGGGGCGGATTACGCCGTCCGCATGCCGGCGGGCGGCAGCGTGGAGGTCGAGGCTGAAGAGGGGGACGTCGAGGTCACGGGCCTCGACGGCGACGTCGCCGTACGGGCGGAGTCCGGCGACGTCACGGTGCGGGACGTGGCCGGCGACGTTACCGTCGAGGCAGAGCAGGGGGACGTCACCGTCGGCGGCATGAGGACCGACACCGGAAATCTGGAGCTGGCCGTCGGGTCGGGAGACGTGACCCTGGAGGACCTGATCGTGGGCACCCTGGAGGCCGGCGTCGAGGCTGGCGACGTTACCCTCTCGGGACGCTTTTCGGGCGAGGGCCGCGTCTCCGTGGGGACGGGCGACATCACGGCCAACCTCCCCTCCGGGGACGCGACGAACCTCGCCCTGGAGACCCTGGTGGGCGACATCTCCCGCGAGCCTTCCGGTGGGGGGCAGGACGAGGAACAGGGCGACTGATGTCCCGCGCCAGGTACGGCGGCTCTCCGGAGGACTTCTGGGGCGTGCTCGGGGGCGTGTGGCTCGCGCCAAAGCAGTTCTTCGCCGGGCTCGACCCGGACGCGGGCTTCGTCCGGCCCGCCGTCTTCGCCTCGATGGTCCTCTACCTAAACCTGGTCCTGGAGAGCGCGCTGCAGGCGGTCTGGATCCGGGACTTCAACATAGGCCTCGTCTACGCGCTTTTTTTGGGTCTCGTGGTGGCCCTGGTGCTCGCCCCGCTCCTCGTCGCGGGCTTGGCCGTGCTGGTGCAGGTGATCCACACCGGCGGGCCCTCCCGCCGCGGCTTCCGCCCGCTCTACCGCCACCTCGCCTACGCGACGGGTATCGGCACGATCCTCTGGATCCCCTTCGGCCCCCTCCTCGCCATCCCCTACGGCGCGTACGTGATCACCACGGCCGTAAAGAGCGCCCTTAACACCGACGGACGCCGGGCCACCGCCGCGGCGCTCGTCCCGCTTTTTGCGGTGCTGGCGATCCTGCTCCTCCTAACGGGCCCATCCGAAGCCTACGAACTGCTGAAGAACCCGCCCGGGAGCTAGGGCTCAGCACGGCGCCGTTGACGCCTTTCGGCCCGCTGCGGCTTCGCCTCCGCTCGTCAGCTTGTGAGCGCGCCTCGGGCCTGCGTCCCTCGCCCTCAGCCAGTCAGCCGGGTTGCGCCGGATCATCCCCAAGAACGTTTGGCCCACCGTTTCCGGCACGACCGCGTACCGAGGACCCGCACCCCGTCGTAGGGGTGGGTTTGAAACCCGCCCTCGCCCGAGGCGGGACAGAGGGTTACCGGCAACTTCCCGGACAACCACAGGTCCAACGGGACCGGGCGAGCCCTCGAGAGGCCGAGCCGAGCCGATGAGCCGCCTTCAGGCGGTCTGCTTCAACGCCAGCGCCGTCAGTAGCGCGGAGCCGCGAGGAAGTATCCCCTCGTTGAAGGCGAACTGGGGCGTGTGCAGGCCGGAGACGTCCTCGCCGACGCCGAGCCAGACGAAGGCGCCGGGGACCTTCTCCAAGAAGTAGGCGAAGTCTTCCGCGCCCATGGAGGGGTTCGCCAGTTCCAGGACGGCCTCTTCGCCGAAGAGGTCCCCGGCTACTCCCAGGACACGGCCCGCGGCTTCGGTGTCGTTCCTGGTGACGGGGTAGGAGAACGTGTAGTCGAGGCGGGCGTCGGCGCGCATACCGCCGGCCACACCTTGGGCTACGGCCTCGATCCTCTCCGGCATCCTCTCGCGTAGCTCTTCGTTGAGCGTTCGGACCGTTCCGCCGAGGCGCGCCGTCTCCGGGATGACGTTGAAGGCGGTGCCGGCCCCGATCTCACCTACCGTCAGCACCGCCGGCTCGACGGGGTCGACCTCGCGGGAGACGACGGTCTGGAGCGCCGTCACGACGTGGGCGGCGATGACGACGGCGTCGGCCGAGAGGTGGGGCATCGCGCCGTGCCCCCCGGTGCCCCTGACCTCCATCTCGAAGGCGTCGGCGGCGGCCATGATCGGGCCCGCCTTGGTGGCCACGGTCCCGAAGGGCAACCCGGGCCACAGGTGCAACGCGAAGATGGAGTCGAGCCCCTCGGCCGCACCCTCCTCGACCATGACCCGTCCTCCTCCCCCGCCCTCCTCGGCCGGCTGGAAGAAGAACTTCACGGTTCCGTTTAGCCGGTCCCTCATCCCGGAGAGCGCGTGGGCGGCACCGACGAGCATGCTCGTGTGGCCGTCGTGGCCGCAGGCGTGCATCTTGCCCTCGACCTCGGAGGCGAACGGGAGGTCGGTCTCCTCTGTTATGGGCAGGGCGTCCATGTCCGCCCGCAGCCCGACCATCGGTCCCTCCCCCTCTCCCACGAGCGTCGCCACTATGCCGTTCTGGGCGACGCCTGTCTCTATTTCCAGCGGCAGCCCGTCCAGCGCAGCCAGCACCTTTCCGGCGGTCTTCTCCGTGTCGAAGCCGAGCTCAGGCTCGCGGTGGATGTCCCGGCGCAGCGCGGAGATCTTCTCTCCGTACCGCTCCTCTATCTCGGACCGAAGGTTGTCTAGCCTCGGGGTAACGTCCATGCGGTCTCCTCTTTCACCGTCAGTGCCACGCCGCCGGGACAACTTACCACAGGGCGCTCAGGTGCCGGGGTACCAGACGGTCGGCTCCAGAGTCAGCTTCTCGGGGTCGAAACGGGAGAGCAGGTCCCCAATGCCCGGCTTCTCCCCGGGTTCGGCCAGCCCGAGCGAGCGGGCCATCCACGCGAGCACCTCTCCCGGTCCCTCTCCGTGCGCGGCGCGGTCTTCGAGCGTGACGGCGCCGTGACGTTTCGCGAGGCGCTGCCCGTCGGAGCCCAGCACGAGAGGGACGTGAACGTAGCGGGGAGCGGGCAGGCTGAGCAACCGGGCCAGGAGGATCTGGCGCGGCGTCGAGTCCGCGAGGTCTGCCCCCCGCACCACCTCCCCTATTCCCTGGTCGGCGTCGTCGACCACCACGGCGAGCTGGTACGCCGGCGCCCCGTCGTTGCGCCGAAGGACGAAATCGTCCGTCTCGCCTTCCTGGCGACCCAACAGGCGATCCTCGAAAGCGATCCGCGCGCCTTCGGCCCGCACCCGAAGCGCGGGCGGCCGTCCGGACGCCTCCCGCTCGGCGCGCTCGGCCTTCGTCAACTCGCGGCAGGTGCCGGGGTAGCGGTCGGCGGCGGGGATGCCGTGCGGGGCCGAGGCGGCGGCCCGGATCTCCCTCCGCGTGCAGTAGCAAGGGTAGAGCAGGCCCTCGGCATCCAGCCGGTCGATGGCCTCCTCGTAAAGCCCCATCCTCTCCGACTGACGAACGACGGGCCCGTCCCACTCGAGGCCGATGGCACGGAGATCGGCCAGTTGGACCTCTTCCATACCAGGTCGCACCCGCGAACGGTCGAGATCCTCCACGCGCACCAGGAAGCGCGCCCCGGCGGACCGGGCGAAGAGCCACGCCAGGAGCGCGGTCCGAAGGTTCCCGACGTGGAGAGGCCCCGTCGGGCTGGGTGCGAAGCGTCCGTTCCGGACGGACGACGACACGACCGTTTTCGGCTCGGCCTCCGGTGGGATCATCGCCCAGAGTTTACCGGAGCCCGTCTACCGTTCCTCTGGTTGCCCGATCCAACCTCTCGCGCGGTCGTTGCGGACGGCGTAGGCCGCGGCCGAAGCCCCGTCCACCCGGCGCCTACGGCGTCACCCTTGCTCCCCTCTCTCCCTCGGTATGCGCTCGAACTCGGAATCGAGGCTCTCCCACAGCTCGTCCTCTGTTATGCCGAGCGCCGCCGCGTCCCGCACGAGGGCCCGCTGCCGCTCGAAGACAGCCTCCCTCTGGCGCCCTTCTGCTATCTCCGCCACGCCCACGGCCACCACCGTCCCAACCCCGACCCGACTCTCCACGAGGCCCTCCCTCTGGAGCTCGTTGTACGCCCTGACGATGGTGTTGGGCGCTATCGCGAGCTCCTCCGCGAGCCCCCGCACGGTCGGCAACCTCTCACCCGGCTTCAGAGCCCCAACCTCGACCGCATGCCCCACCTGGGACACCAGCTGAACGTAGATCGGTACCCCACCCCGTGGGTCGATATCAAACCAGAGGACCATAGACCTCCCCGCCGCCGTTTTAACTATTGTCTTATAACATTGATACTATGGCACTTGATTCTAGTCATTGCAAGCTCGGTTATCGATAGGGCAACGTGTGGGTGCGACGGGGCCCGGCAGAGATCTCGCAAGGTCCCGAGCTAGCTGCGGGCAGGGCCGGACGGCGTCGCGTTCCCGCCGGATGCCGAGCCTTCGTAAGGCTTTGATCTTTTTACAACAAATACGTACTTTGCATGAAAACTACCTGTTGCAAGATGGAATACGCAATTTGCGGGATACGCCTGTGCGAGAGCCCGTATTAACCTTCCTGCGTCCTGGAAGAAGGCGGGCCGAAACAGGCTCTGGGTGAGGGAGAAGATAAGAGATGAGACGAGTTGTTCTGTTGCTGGCAACGATGGTGGTGGCGCTGATAACCGTCGCGGGGGTATCGTCGGCAAAGCCGCACGATACGGGTCGCGGCGTAGCATCCAGGCCGCTAGAGTCCGTAGACACGTCCGTTCCAGCGCAGGGTTTAATAGCTCCCGTGCCCACGGAGGACGGCGAGATCAAGCCGAAGCCCAGTTCACCGGCGGACCCTGCCGAGCAGGGCGTCGCGGCCACGCAGGCCAAGTGGTTGACGGGAACCTCCTCGAGCACCCACTACATGAACCCCTTCACCAACCAGTTGCAGTGGCTCACCACGGAGTTTGTCAGCTACTGGGGGACCGAGGACGGGACCTACCCCAAGGTTGGGGAGCTTTACTGGGGCAAGGTCACCATTGCCGACGTGAACCCCTCCAAGTCGACGCCCGTCATGGCCGAGGTCGAGCTCCCGCGCAACACCAAGTTCGCCCTGGTTGAGGGGGACCCGAACATGAAGATCACATGCCTCCTCGAGAACTTTGAGACGGGACAGAGCCAGCAGCTCACCGGCGACCTCTGCCCGCAGGCCCCCAAACAGCCAGGCGTGTACGAGCCATATCAGCTCTCTCCCAGGAGCGGCTACTGGACCATACAGCCCGGGCAGGCGATCAGCGTGATCTTCCCGCTCTACTCGACGAGCGAGCTGAAGGGTTGGGCCGCTACCCCCGCCGACTGCCTGTCGAGCTCGATTTGGGCCGCCGCCGCGTGGGAGGTCTGGGACAAGCCCGAGGCGGGCGACAGTTGCCCGGTCTCCTCAGGCGACGGCGTCGACCAAGGCGTGTGGGTCGCCCCCAACCCGCCGACGGTCGCGTATCCGACCCCTTCGGCCACGAAGGTAACGGCCACGGGCGCTACCACCACGGGGCACCTCTACTACCACTTCCAGCGCGGCACGGCCTACCTGGACCTGGGCACCACCACCTCCTACGGCAGGACCGACTCCCCGGCCATAGGGGACACCCACGATGCGCTCGCGATCTCCAACGACTGGACCGGGCTGAAAGCGAACACCACCTACCACTGGCGGTTGCGGTTCGTTGACGCCCAGGGACGCACCTTCACCGGCGCCGACCAGACCTTCAAGACCGCAGCAGCTCCGGACACCACGGCGCCTAAAGTGATCCGTGTGGTACCCGCGGAGAACGCTATCGACGTGGCGCCCGGCACCAACGTCTCGGCGCTCTTCTCCGAGCCCATGAAGGCCACCACGGTGAACGGGAGCACCGTCAAGCTCTACAAGTCGGGCACCATCAACGCCATCGAGGCCTCCGTCAGTTACGACGCGACGGCGAAAAAGGCGACGCTCAACCCCAACGCCAATTTGCAGCGCGGCGCCAAATATAAGGCGGTGGTGAGCGCGGGGGCGAGGGACGTCGCGGACAACCCGCTCGACCAGAGCCCAACCGTGGCCGGCAACCAGCCCAAAGCTTGGTTCTTCACGGTGAAGAAGTAGCGCCCGCGACAGATGCCCGACGGGGGCCGGGGCCGCTCAGGCCTCCGGCCCCTATTGGCCTCCGTCCGTAGTTCCCGGTACGGTGAGCTTACGGAACCCAGACGCGGACGGGGGCGTCTTTGGGAAGGGAGGTCAGGACCACCTCCCTGAGGTCGAAGCGCCACAGTTCGCGGGCTATGGCGGAGGCGTCGGCCATGGGGCGGCCCGGTTCGACGCCGGTTATGAGGGCGGCGGTGCGAGCATTCTCGGGGACTTTGGCGAGGGAGCCCTCGACGAGGGCGCGGGCGAAGGCGCGGGCGGTGATGCTCTGGCCCGGGCCGACGCCGGTCAGGTCGGAGAAGACGGCGGGGCGGTGGACGTGGTCCTCGTCCACGGGAGAGCCGAGGGCGGAGACGTTGCCGACGGCGACGACGAGGGTGGCGGAGGAAGGGAGGACGGGCTCGTGGGTGGCCGTGCCCTTGATCGGACGCCGGCGCGATCCGTCCGCTTCCACGAGGACCACGTCCGCGAGCGGGGCGAGGTCGCCGACGACGTCGGGTCCGACGCCGTCTACGCGGTTCTTGGAGATCCTGGCCTTGCCCGCCACCACCGAGTTGTCGCCGCCGTAGAGCGCGGCCTTGACGTCCGCGGCCAGCTCTTGCGGGTCCTCGGAGGCGACCAGCGGCCCGAGCCTCTCCACCTCGCCCAGGAACATCTTGGTGGTGGGGACCGTTATGACCGTCATCCCGGCCTCGGTTAGCTCTCGCGCCACCTGGAGGATCGCCGATGACTTCCCGCCCGCGCCGGCGAAGGCGACCACGTCGCCCCCGGAGATGCCCAGTGCCCCGTGCAGCTTCAAAAAGACTCCTACCCGCGGAACTCCCCTTGTACAACTCCAGCCATATTACATCAGGGGTCACGTTTGGCGCTTTATGTCATATTGGCTACTACAGATTTCGTGTAGGATGTGGACGAGTCGTGAGTGGTTGGGGCGGGAGATTACGGGTCGGATGGTAGGGGTAACAAAGGCGAAAGCCACACGACCTCACGGTCCGAAGAAGGGAGAGCGGGATGGAAGGGCGAGAACGGGTCGTAGAGTTCGGTCAAGAGTTACGGGAGGGGCCCGATCCTTCCGACCGGAGCATCAAGGAGATCGTCGACGTCCTGAGGCCGCAGGTCCAGGAACTCGTCGCCAAGCAGGTCGAGCTCGCCAAGACCGAGCTTGCGCCCGTGGGCAAGCGGGCCGGGCTCGCCGCGGGGCTGCTCGGGGCGGCGGCGGTTTTCATGTTCGTCTTCCTCATCTTCCTGTGTTTGACGGGTGTGTACCTGCTCAACCTCTTCCTCCCTCTGTGGGTCGCCGCGCTCATCGTCTCTGCTATATTGTTGGTCGTTGGCGGGATACTCGCCGCGGCGGGCGCGAGCATCTTGAGGGGCCTGGATCCCAAGCCGCACAAGACCATCGCCACCCTCCAACAGAACGTGAACTGGCTTAAGGGGCAGATCAGCCGATGAACGAGATTCCGGAGCGCATAGAGCGGGAGATGTTCGAGATCCGGAGCCGCATGGCCCCGGACGTGCAGGACCTCAAGCAGCACGCCAGCCCCAAGGTTATGGGAGAGCGGGTCAAGCAGACGATCCGTCAGCGTATCAGTGGCGTGGTGGACCGCCTCAAGTCCACCCTGAAGTCCGGGCAGCAAAGTCTTGTCGACTCGACGAAGCACCAGGTCGACTCGGCGCGCGAGGCCGGACGCAAGCGCGATCCTTCGACTTTTACGGACGCCGTGAAGAGCGACCCCAAGCCGCTCGCCATCCTCGCCGTCTTGCTCGCCGTCATGCTGCTGATGGTCCGCAAGGTGACCAACGGCACAGATTAGGAGAGATCCCCCCGGATTTCACGCCTGTTTTCGGCGCGATCCAGGCCACCCGTAGCCCTTCTTGACCCACGCCCACTTTCAGCCGGTCGGCGGCGCCGCCGGCGACATGACCCTCGCCAGCCTCGTGGCGGCGGGTGCCCCGCCGGAAGAGGTTTCCGCCGCCCTCCGCCGCCTCGACGTCCCCTTCGATCTCTCGACGGAGAGGGCCGAGGTAAACGGCGTGGGCGCGCTCCGGGTTACCGTCCACCACCCCGAAGAGCACACCCACCGTGACTTCCGCGCCATCCGTGCCATGGTGGAGGATGCGGGCCTCCCTGAGAGGGCCGCCGGGCGCGCGGTCGAGGCGTTCCGCCGGCTGGCGGTGGCCGAGGGCGCGGTCCACGGCGTGGACCCCGAGGAGGTGACGTTCCACGAGGTCGGGGCGGTCGACTCCATCGTGGACGTGGTCGGGAGCTGCGTGGCGCTGGAGCTTCTTGACGTCTCGTCCGTGACCTGCGGCCCGTTGCCCATGGGGACCGGCGTCGTCCGGGCCGCCCACGGCAACCTTCCGGTGCCGGGACCCGCCACGCTTGAGGTCCTTAAAGGCTCCAAGATCCGCTGGACGGAGGAGCCCCGCGAGACCACCACCCCCACCGGCGCGTCCCTGATGGCCGCCTTCACCGGCGGCCGGTTCACGGACGCGGCCCCACCGATGACCCTCCTCTCCGTCGGGTACGGCGCCGGACGCGCCCGCTTGGAGCACGCGCCCAACCTCCTGCGCGCCGTGGTCGGCGAGCTCGAAGGCCCCACCGGCGAGCTGACGCTACTAGAAGCCAACGTGGACGACGCCACCGGCGAGATCCTCGGCGCTGCGGTCGAGAGGCTCCTGGCCGCCGGAGCCCCGGACGCCTGGCTCGAACCCATCGTCATGAAGCGCGGTCGCGGCGCCTACAAGATCTGCGCCCTCGTTCCAAACACGGCCGCCGAACACCTGGCCCGCCGGCTCATGCGCGAGACGGGCGCCCTCGGGGTGCGGCACCTCAACGTCGGCCGCACCGTCGCCGAACGCCGCCACGTTGTCGTGGGCCTGCCCTACGGCCGGTGCCGCATAAAGATAGGAAGCTTGGACGGCCAGGACTTCGTTGCCGCCCCCGAGTTCGCCGACGCCTCGCGACTCGCCACCGAGACCGGGCTGCCGCTCGCGGAGGTCTACGCGGACGCAAGGGTCGCCTACGAGAAAGAAAAGCCGCCAACAACGACAAGCTGATGGCTGGGAGCTGACCGCCCTTCTAGCCGGGGAAGCCCGCTTCTAGCAGGGCGGCGCAGTCCTTGTGGACCTCGGTGGCGCCGGCCTCCATGAGATCCTCCTCGTCGAAGGCGCCGCCGGAGAGCACGGCGACGGTCCGGATGCCGGCCCCTTTCGCGGACTCCACGTCCCATATGGCGTCCCCGACGGCGACCGTGTCTTCGGCCGAGGCTTCGGCCCTCTTCAGGGCCTCCTCGAAGATGTCAGGGGCGGGCTTGGCGTTCTCGACGGCGCTGGAGTTGACGACGCCGTGGATCCTGCCCTCCGCCTCCAGCTCCTGCATGTGGTGCTCGAGCTCCTCGTCCTTGGCACTGGTCACGAACCAGACGGCGTGGCCCCCGTCCAGCAGCGAGTTGATGAGCTCCTTCGCGCCGGGGAGCGGGTGGCCGTGCTCCTGGAACTCGGCGAAGTACTCGGAGTGGAGGCTCGTGATCTTCTCCACCGTCTCGTCGTCGTCGAGGAACTCCCGGATCAGGAGCTCCGAGCCCTTGCCGATCTGGCGGTGCAGCTCCACCCTCGGCACCCGGTGGCCCGTGTCTTCGAAAGCCCGCGCCCACGCCTCGACATGCAGATAGTTCGTGTCCATGAGCGTCCCGTCTACGTCCAGCACCACGGTCTTCGCCATTGTTCTTCCTCTCGTGTCTTAGAATATGCACATGAAGGAGCTGGGAGAAGTTGCCCGTAACGCCAGGATACCAAACGAAGACCCGGGCCTCGCCGCCCTGAGAGGGGGCGCCGCCATCGTCGGGCGAACCGGCCGGGGCCTCCTGCGCCTCGCCGGCAAGGACCCCGTGGGCATGCTGAACGCCGTCCTCACCAACAACGTCCCGCCCGACGCCGAACCCGGCGCCTACGCCCTGCTCCTGAACCCCAAAGGCCGCGTCCAGGCGGACCTCCGAGTCCTGAAAAGCGGGGAAGACGTCCTCGTGGACACCGAACCGGAGGGCGCCGACGCGGCGCGCGAGATCCTGGGCCGCTACGCCCCGTTCTCCCGCGTAGAGCTCGAAGACCTCTCCGAAGCCTGGTCAGTGCTGGGGCTCTACGGGCCTGAGGCCGGAGATCTGCTCGATGGACTCTCCCTGGCCGACCATGGGACGGCGGAGGTGGAGATCGGGGGCGAGAAGCTGCTCGCGGCGGGCGTCGCCGCGCCGATACCCGGCCACGACCTTATCGGTCCTTCCGAGGCCGTAGCCCGCGCGAGAGAGGGCCTCATCGAACTCGGGGGGACCCCCACGAGCCTCGATGCCTACGAGACGGCCCGCGTGGAGGCCGGCATCCCCCGCTTCGGGGCCGACCTTACGCCGGAGAACTTCCCCGGCGAGGCCGGCGTCCTCGACCGGGCCGTGGACTTCAAGAAGGGCTGCTACCCTGGACAGGAGACCGTCGCCAGGATGCACTACCGCGGCCACCCGAACAGGACCCTGTACAGGATCTCCTACCGGGGCGAGCACCTCGCGCCGGGCACCCCGATCCTCCAGGGCGAGAAAGCCGTCGGCACTATAACCAGCGTCGCCCCGTTGCCCGTAGACGGCGAAACCCTCGCCTTGGGCTACCTCTCCCGCAACGCGGATCTCGCCGCGCCCATCATCGCCGGGAGCTACGGGATCCGTGTTCTGGGCGAGGTATCTTGAAGCAGCCCGAAGACTGCGCTAGCATCAGAGACGTGCGCGAGGCCATAGACGGCCTGGACCGCGGGATCCTGGGCCTCCTCGGCCAACGCGCCCGGTACGTCGCCGCCGCGGCCCGCTTCAAGACGGACCCGAAGGGCATCCAAGCCCCCGAACGCCAGAGGGCCATGCTCGCCCGGCGCCGCGGGTGGGCGGAGGAAGAGAACCTGGACCCAGACTTCGTCGAAAAGCTCTACGGGCGCATCGTCTGCCATTTCGTCGGCCGCGAGATGGACCGGTGGCGGGAAGGAAAGGCCTGACGCCGTAACGCTCTATCGGGAACCGTTCCCGATAACACCCGTTCCGGGGGGCTTTTGCATGTTACAAGCGGGCTGGGGCGGGTTGGGCTGACAACGGCTCGCAGGAGGGGCCTTGGGGGTGTGATCCAGGTCACGAATTCTGCGTGTAAAGCGCGTTTTCGCGCGTTTCAAGAAAAGTTCTTGGTTGTGATGCGTTTACGTTGTTGGGGTAGGGGGGCTGTGGTTAAATGGAGCTTGCAGTAGCAAGGTTTTACAGGTGGATTGGCGGGGTTCGATGCTAAAGATAGACAACTTGCACGTCGAGATCGAGGGCGGCGAGATCCTCAAGGGCCTCGGGCTCGAAGTTGGCAAGGGCGAGATACACGCCATCATGGGCCCGAACGGGTCGGGCAAGAGCACGCTCTCGAACGTGCTCATGGGCCATCCGCGCTACGAGGTGACGGACGGCACCATCGAGTTCATGGGCGAAGACGTGATGGAGCTCGAGGCCGACGAGCGGGCGAGGCTCGGCATGTTCCTTGCGTTCCAGTACCCGAGCGAGGTGCCCGGTGTGTCGGTGGCGAACTTCCTGAGGACGGCCGTCAACTCCGTGCGCGAGGAAGAGCTGGCGCCGATGCAGATGTACCGGCTCATCCAGGAGAAGATGAAGATCATGCAGATGGACCCCAAGTTCGCCGAAAGGTACTTGAACGAAGGGTTCTCCGGCGGCGAGAAGAAGCGGAATGAGATCCTGCAGATGCTCATGCTCGAGCCGAAGCTCGCCATCATGGACGAGACCGACTCGGGGCTGGACATCGACGCTTTGCAGGTCGTCTCCAAGGGCGTCAACGAGCTCAAGGGGCCCGAGTTCAGCGCGCTCATCATCACGCACTACAACCGCATCCTGCGCTACATCGAGCCTGACTACGTCCACGTCATGCTCGACGGTAGAATAGTGACGAGCGGCGGCAAGGACCTCGCGCTGCAGCTCGAGGACAAGGGCTACGACTGGGTGCGCCAGGAGTTCGGCTCCGCGGCGCAGAGCTAGGGAAGGGAAAAAGAATGCCAGAAGACAAGAGCATTCAGGAGCTTGGGCTCGACGAGTACAAGTACGGATTCCACGATCCCGAGGAGTACTTCTTCAGGACCCCGCGCAAGGGGATAGACCCGGAGATCGTCGCCATGATCTCCAAGCACAAGAACGAGCCCGAGTGGATGCTGGAGTACCGGCTAAAGGCGCTCCAGTCGTTCCTGGACAGGCCGACCCCGCAGTGGGGCGGTGACCTCTCGGAGCTGGACTTCGACGAGATCTACTACTACATCCGCCCGATGGAGAACCAGGGCCGCACCTGGGACGACGTGCCAGACGACATCAAGAACACGTTCGAGAAGCTCGGTATCCCGCAGGCAGAGCGCGAGTCGCTCGCCGGTGTGGGCGCCCAGTACGAGTCCGAGGTCGTCTACCACTCCCTCAAGGAGGAGTGGGACAAGGCGGGCGTCGTCTTTATGGACATGGACTCGGGCCTGCGCGAGCACGAGGACCTCGTGCGCGAGTACTTCGGGACCATAATCCCGGCCGACGACAACAAGTTCTCGGCGCTCAACTCGGCCGTCTGGTCGGGCGGCTCGTTCGTGTACGTCCCGCCGGGGGTCCACATCGACATCCCGCTGCAGGCGTACTTCCGCATAAACGCGGAGAACATGGGCCAGTTCGAGCGGACGCTCATCATCGCCGACGAGGGCTCCTACGTCCACTACATCGAGGGCTGCACGGCGCCTACGTACACCACGAACTCGCTCCACTCCGCGGTCGTCGAGCTTATCGCCAAGCCGAACGCGCGTATCAGGTACTCGACCATCCAGAACTGGTCGCACAACACCTACAACCTGGTCACCAAGCGGGCGGTCGCCGAGAAGAACGCCACCGTCGAGTGGGTCGATGGCAACCTCGGCTCCAAGCTCACCATGAAGTACCCGGCGGTCTACCTGACGGGCGAGGGCGCGCGCGGTGAGATCCTGTCGGTGGCTTACGCCGGCGACGGGCAGCACCAGGACGCGGGCGGCAAGGTCGTTCACGCCGCTCCCAATACCTCTTCGCTCATCACCTCCAAGTCCATCTCCAAGGGCACGGGCAGGAGCACGTACCGCGGGCTTCTCAAGGTGCACGAGGGTGCGGTCGGCTCCAAGAGCCGGGTCGAGTGCGACGCGCTGCTCTTGGACGAGAACGCGCGGACGGACACGTACCCGTACATCGAGATCGAGGAGAAGAAGGTCAACACCGAGCACGAGGCCACGGTCTCGAAGGTCGGGGAGGACCAGCTCTTCTACCTGATGAGCCGCGGGCTCTCGGAGGAGGCTGCGATGGCGATGGTCGTCAACGGCTTTATCGAGCCGATCGCCAAGGAGTTGCCGCTCGAGTACGCGATCGAGCTGAACCGCCTGATCCAGCTCGAGATGGAAGGGTCGGTCGGTTAAGCACCGCCGCCGGTAGCAACACAACGTTCGGGGCGGACTCCTCTGCGGGTCCGCCCCGTTTTTCGGACACGGAAGAGGCAGGTCGTATGCAGCAGAAGGTAGCGCCGGAAGTTCTGAAGTCCAAGGGCATCACCGAGGAGACGGTCAGGGCGCTCTCCTCTTTTAAGGATGAGCCCGACTGGCTCGCGGAGAAGCGTCTGCAGGCGTGGCGGGCCTTCGAGGCGCTGCCGATGCCGACGCTGCGCGACGAGGCGTGGCGCTACACGGACATCTCCGACGTGCGCGTCGAGGACTTTCTCCCCTATGCCCCGAGCCCGGACGCCGAGAGCGAGGGCGACCTGCCCGACGCCGTACAGAGGCTCATAGAGGAGGGCGAGGAGAACTCGGCCCTCCTCGTCCAGCACAACTCCGAGACGGCGTTCTCGCGGGTGGACGACGAGCTATCCCGCAAGGGCGTGGTCTTTACGGATCTGCACACGGCGCTCAGGGAGCACGAGGACATCGTCAGGGAGAAGCTCTTCGGGCTCGTGCCCGAGGACTACGACAAGTTCGCAGCGTTGAGCGCTGCGGGCTTCGCGGGCGGGTCTTTCCTGTACGTTCCGCGCGGGGTCGACGTGGAGGTGCCGATCCAGAGCTACCGCTGGCTCGACGTGGTCGGCTCGATCATGCCGCGCACCCTCGTCGTGGTCGAGGAGGGCGCTTCCGTCACGTACATAGACGAGTACGCGAGCGCGAGCGCCGAGGACCCCGCGTTCTCCAACGGGGCCGTCGAGCTCTACGTGGGCGAGGGGGCGAACCTGCGCTACGTCTCGCTGCAGAACTGGGAGCGCAACGTGCTCCACTTCAACACCATCCGAAGCCAGGCCGGCAAGGACTCGACCATCAACAGCCTCGTCGTGGCGCTCGGCTCGCAGCTTAGTCGTACGAACGTGGAGGCTGGACTTACGGCCCCGGGGAGCGACTCGGAGATGCTCGGCCTGTACTTTGCCGACCAGAACCAGGTCCTAGACCATCACACGCTTCAGGACCACATCTCGCCGAATGCCCACTCGGACCTCCTGTACAAGGGCGCGCTCCGCGACGAGTCCATAGCCGTCTTTAGCGGGCTTATCCGGGTCGAGCCGGGGGCGCAGAAGACCGACGCGTACCAGACCAACAGGAACCTTATCCTCGGGACGGACGACGCGTTCGCCGTGTCGTTGCCGAACCTGGAGATCATGGCCGACGACGTGAAGTGCTCCCACGGCTCGACGACCGGGCAGGTCGACGACGTGGAGCTCTTCTACCTGATGAGCCGCGGCATCCCGCGCGCCGAGGCCGAGAAGCTCGTCGTCTTCGGGTTCTTCGGCGAGGTCACGAGCCGCATCCCGCTCAAGGGCCTCAAGGAGAAGCTCGACCGGGCCATAGAGGGTAAGATCGGGCTCGGCTTCGAGGAGCGGGCCGCCTAGAGATGCCGGAGTTCCACAAGGTAGCCTCGACCGACGAGGTCGCCCCCGGCACGGTGAAGCAGTACAGGGTCGAGGACCGCCCCGTGGCCCTGTGCAACGTGGACGGCGAGTTCCACGCCTTCGAGGACGTCTGCACCCACGCCTTCGCCTACCTGAGCGAGGGCGGGATGGAGGGGGACAGAATAAAGTGCCCCCTCCACGGCGCCCTCTTCGACGTGAGGACCGGCCAGCCCAAGAGCCTGCCGGCCGTCAAGCCCGTGCCCAAGCACGAGGTCAAGGTGGAGGACGGCAACGTCTACGTCGCCATGAACCCCAAGCGCGTCAAGGTGGGTGGCCGGAGACGCCCGTGAGGCGGATCCTGCGAAGGATCCTGGCTCTTACCGTGATCCTCGCCGTGGCGGCGACTTCGATCTCCTGCTCCGAGTTGGACGCGCTGCTGCAGGAACTGGAAGACGCGAACGCCGGGCGGGTTCCGGCCAATGCCGGTAAGGCCCTCAAGAAGCTGGAGGTCTCGCCGCCGGGCTCCATGGCCGGGTACGACCGCGAGGACTTCCCCCACTGGTCCGACGCGCAGGAGTTCGGGTGGGACGTTTCGGACGGCTCGTGCGACGTCAGGGACGCCGCCCTGATCCGGGACGGCGAGGACGTGGTGGTCGGCGAGAGCTGCGACGTCGAGTCCGGCCGCTGGCGCGACCCCTACACGACCCGGACCTACACCGACCCCCTCGACATAGACATAGACCACCTCGTCCCCCTCGCTAACGCCTACAGGAGCGGCGCCTCCGAATGGGACGAGGCCGAGCGCGAGCGTTACGCCAACGACCCGAACAACCTCCTCTCCGTCGAGGACAACGCCAACCAGGAGAAGGGCGACAAAGGCCCCGAGGCCTGGAAGCCGCCCAACCGGGCCATCTGGTGCTCGTACGCTCGTAGCTGGATCTCCGTCAAATCCGACTACGCCCTGACCATCAACCCGCGGGAGAAGACGGCCCTGAGACAGATGCTCGCGACCTGCGAGAAGAGATGACGGGTTCAGCCGGAGACGAATTCCGCTCAACGTTCACCTCCACCACCGGCGGCGTCATGACCGAGGAGGCGGGCGCCGTCACCGGGGAGCTGGAGGTACTATGCTGGCCCGAAGTCAGCGGCCTTCGCGTCGAGGTCCGCTATGCCGGCGCGGACGAGTGGTACACGGTTTCGGGCGGCCCGGTTCAGATCCAAGACAACCCCGACGACGCGATGGGTCGAGTCGTGCGGCACCTGAGCACGCCGGGTCCCGTGGTTGACGGAAACGAGAAGCCGGTCACGCTGGAAGGATTTGCCGGGGACTGAGCCTGCCCTGATGCTTTACCGGCGGACCCTGGCGGGTAAGCATGACCCGACATCGACGGAGAGCCCGGGGGTGGAGGAGACCATGCTGCTCGAAGGGTCGTGCCATTGTGGGTCGGTCCGGTTTCGGGTCGAGTCCGAGACGTTCTATCCTTACCAGGCGTGCTACTGCTCGATCTGCCGCAAGACGGCCGGGGGTGGGGGCTACGCCATCAACCTCGGTGCCGACGCGAGCACGCTGGAGGTCGAGGGCGGGGAGGACGTCTCCGTCTACGCCGCGACGAGCCAGGATCGCGGCGCGCCGGAGCGGAACTTCTGCCGACGCTGCGGCAGCTACCTCTGGCTCTTCAACCCGATGTGGCCGGATCTTGTCCACCCCTTCGCCTCCGCCATAGATACGCCGCTTCCGAAGCCCCCGGAGCGCGTCCGGCTGATGCTGGACTACGCCGCCCCGTGGTGCGAGATCCCAGCCGGCGAGCACGAGAGGCACTTCCCCGAGTACCCGGAGGAGTCCCTGGAGGACTGGCACCGCCGCCACGGTCTCGGCGGCAGACGGTGAACCGAGGACAAGACGAGCCTCCGGAGCCGCTGAACGTCCACGACTACGAACCCCTGGCAAGGGAGCTCATGCACCCTTCGGCCTGGGCCTACTTATCCGCCGGGGCCGGCGACGAGGTGACGCTCCGGCGGGAGCGCGAAGCCTTCGATCGGCTCCGCCTCGTCCCGCGCGTGCTGCGCGGCGTGGACCGCGCGGACACCTCCACCGCCACGCTCGGCACCCCGGTTCGGGCGCCGATCATGGTCGCGCCGACAGACGTGCGGGGCCTGGCCCACCCCGAAGGGGAGTGCGCGACCGCCCGGGCGGCGGGAGAGACCGCAACCTCACGGTCCCCCGACACCTCCAGGGATCGACCGTCGAACCTGGTCAAAGTGAGGTAGTGCGGCTCGTTGTACAGTTTGCTTTGCTCTTGCAAGACGCTGATGGCGACGGCCTCCCCTAGCTTCACCGATTCGGTGTAGTCGCTCCGCCAGTGCACGCCGGCCGCGTTTCTCCCGAGTGAGATGTTGCCCGCCAGCTTGTCCAGTTCGCCACCGACGGTCAACGCATCGCGGCCGGCGCCCGCGTAGTCTTGCAGCTCGTGCCCGTCGGGGTCCGGGACCTTGGGCTCGCGGACCGGGAAAGATTCGTCGAAGAAGGCCTTCAGGACCGTCACGCACGCGCCTGCGACCGCCGCGTGCCCGGCGCCATACGACGGGTGGGTGGGTGAGCCCTCCGGAAACGCCTGGGGGAGCAGGCAGCCCGAGTACTTGGCGCGGATCCGCTCTAGCGCATCGCTGTGGAGGATCTCACCATCGATCGGGTACCGGGCCCGGCCGGTGGCGTGGTTGTGGAGACGTCCGCCGAACTCCTCGGGCCGCTGGCGGCGGTGGACGAACCACTTCTGGTACCAGACCGTCCTGAGGGCCCCGACGGCCGCCTCGGCGATCAGGCACTGCACGTGCGGGTCTCCGAAGGTGGCAAAGCCGTCCTGGGTGCCCGAGCCCACGTAAGGATTACCCGGATCGGGGGCCGCGCCCATGCCGAGCAGGATCAGGCAGGCGTTCAGGTAGGGCTGGTAGACGGCGTCGAGGTGGACGTAGCGGCCCAGGTCGCGAAGGTTCCGGATAAACCGGGGCGTCGGGTCGACGGCCGGGCCCGTCTGCGGCCACGCGCCGTTCTGGCACGCCAGCCAGGCCGCGTAATCCGTCAGGTAGTCGGTGCCCGCCCGGACCGTCTCTTGGCGTTGGCATACCGGCAGCGTGCCGTAGGCGACCTCTTTGAGGAGGAACTGGGAGAGGTAGGGACCGGCCAGGTCGCCCCTCGTGAAGCCCCGGAAGATGGTCTCCGGCACGACCCGGCCGTCCCTCTTGGGGCCGCGGAAGTCGGTGAAGCGGTTGAGGTCGTCGGTGGCCCGCGCCACGGACCGATCGTCGGCGTAATCCTCGAAGTGCACGTCACGAAGCAGCGCCATCCAATAGAGTTCCCCCATCTCGCCGGAGTGCTCCGGCTCGTCGATGCGCGGCGCGGGCGGCAGGGCGAGGGCGTGACTGTCCGTGCCCACGAGGGAGTAGGCGAGACCGGCCTGAGGATTGGTGAGCCTACGGCCCCCCTTCGTGCCCATGGGGATTCGCTCGAAACCGGCCGGGCTGCGAGAAGCGAGCGCCCTGCGCAGCATGGCGTACGCCTCGGGCCTGACTAGCCCTCGTTCGTCGTGCGGCAAGCCTTTGCTGTAGCTGGCGATCCGTCCGGGGTACAGGTTCTCTTCGCCGTTGCCGAGTTGCTCCGGCTAAGGCCGGAGCAAGGCGAGTTCGGCGGCTTCCACCCGAAGCCGTCTCGCCGTGATGCGCCGGTCGGACACGCCGTCTCTCCTCTCCGCGGGGCGGGCTCGTTTTCAGGGCTTCTTAGGAGGTATGTCGACGATGGATTTGATCTTGCCGCAGGCCACGAGCGGGAACGCCTGGGGCCGCAGATCCATGGTGACGTCGGGTAGGAGCGGGACCGCCCCCTGGCGGATAGAGACCGTCTTGATCTCGTTGAGGCGTGTACCTACGAGGGGGTTGGTGGGCTTGGTGACGAAGAAGGTCCGGCTCCTTCCGCCAACCACGGAGCCCAACAGGCCGCTCCCCCTCCACGGACCCAGAAACATCCGCGGCATCGCCGTCGGGTCGAACAAGATGTCGCCGCGCACGTCGTCGGGGATGAGCAAGCCCAGGGTGCCATCGTCGACGCAGGGACCGGGGCCGGTCAGTGGCGGGTCTACGTCGGCATTCGATTTGAGCCCGTAGACCAGGGAAACGTACTGGCCGAATGGCTGCATCCCGGTGGCCGTACCGCTCACCGTCAGGAACTGCCCGTCGGCCGACTCCATGAACCTCATGGTCGCGACGATGCCGCTGTTGTTGAACGGTCGCAGGTAAGCGATAGCCGTCTTTATAGGCACTGCCTCTCCTTTCGAGAAAGGTGGGGCCCTGGCCCCGGATCTGTGAAGGTGCGCTCCGCTGGACGCGGGCGTGCCTCCTTACCGACGTGGTCTCTCCGTCTCTTGCTCCTTCCGTCTTGCTGCTCTCTGACTGCGATCCACATGAAAGCACGCATGGATGAATGCCCGATGAACCGGCGATGAATGCGGGATGAGCCCCAAGAAATCTCTCGAGAGCCCGTGCGGCGTGTGCGCCTCTGTCCTCGACGCGGCTGTTAAAATCCCCGGCAAGATGATGCAAGAGCTCTACAAAGAGATCGTTCTCGACCACTTCCGGCGTCCGCGCCACAGGCGCGAGATCGAGGACGCGGAGATACAAGAGCACCTGAACAACCCGCTCTGCGGCGACGAGGTGACGGTCTACGCCAACCTCCGGGACGACGGGCTCGAGGTCGGCTTTACCGGGCGCGGTTGCGCCATAAGCCAGGCGTCCGCCTCGATGCTCGCCGAGCGGCTCGCGGGCAAGAGCCGCGGGGAGGCGGAGGAGGAGGTCTCGGCCTTCCTACGGATGATGCGCGCGGAGCCCAACGAGGACCTCGGCGACCTCGTCGCCCTCAAAGGTGTCGTCCAGACCCCCAACCGTATCCGCTGCGCCACCCTCGCCTGGGATGCCCTCAAGCGCGGCATGGAAGGCCGCTGATGGGTCCGTTCCTCACCTTGAGCTACCGGGGGAAGCGCCCCGGATGCCGGGCAAAGGTGTAGAACTTCTCGGCCTCTACCCTCACGTAGACGCCCTCTCCCCATTCGAGCACGCTCCCACCGCCGGAACCTCGGAAGGTCTCTTCGAGGACCGGGAAGTCCGGGTGATCCGGGCCAAGCACCTCGGCCCTTCCGTGCACGATGACCGCCAGATCGTCACCTTCGTAGAGCGTCAGACTGGTGGCCGGGCGTTGCACGAGGTGGCGGGTTCTGGCCGCGCTCGCGACGGTGGGAACGTGGAAGCGTCCCCGGAAGAAGAGCGCGCCGATGGGCGCGACGCGTGGCTCACCGCTGCTGGTGACCGTGGCGAGGGCGACGTTGTGGATGCCGTGCAAAAAGCGGACGAGTTGGGCGGCGCAGAGCGAACGGCCCGGCATCTCGAAAGAGTGGCGGAGAAACTCTCCGGCGCCTTCGATGCTGCGATCGAGCAGCGTTTGCAGGCGTCGCAGGTCTTCGGGCGTCTCCCTCACCCGGGACCGTGCCGCGTCCGGCTCAGGATCCCTTCCCGTTGCCGCTCTCGGCCTCCAGGGATTCGAGCACCCCGCGCAGCACGCCGGGGGCGAGCTCGTCGCCGCCGGGGCTTATGACCCAGTTCAGGCCGCTCCCGCCGGGGATGTTGGGGCACTTGACCCGGGCGCAGAGCACGTAGGTCTCAAGCTCGGCCTCTTCGGAGTAGAAGTTCGTCAGGTGGTTCACCAGCGTCGTCACCGAGTTGTTGAACAGCGATAGCTCTATTGCCACGTTGCCTCCGTTTCGCTTTCCCGTGCCTCTCCCCCAACATGCTACCCGCCATCGTCGCTTCTCACTCGGTGGCACCCCACGTTTGTCCGCCACGCCGCGCGGGCAACCTCCCGGGAACGTCCCGCACGCGTCGGCAGGAGGCAGGCATGAGCCCGGTGGCCATAGTGACGGCATCAGACTCGGGGATAGGGCAGGAGTGCGCAAAGGAGCTCGCCGAGAACGGCTTCGACGTGGGCGTCACCTACCGCTCCGACGAGGCGGGCGCGAACGAAACGCTCGACGCCGTACGGGCGGCCGGACGGCGGGGCGAGGTGCGGCGCCTCGACCTCACCGAGCTGCCGGGTGCTGCGGACGTGATCGACGACCTCGCGGACGCCCTCGGCGGCGTGGACGTGCTGGTCAACAACGCAGGAACCGGCGACCCGACCGGCGATTTCCTCGAGCTTCCCTACGAGGAGTGGCGCCAGGTCATAGACACGAACCTCTCGGGGGCGTTCCTCTGCGCCCAGCGGGCGGCGAGGAGGATGGTCGAGGCCGGGAACGGCGGCAGGGTCATAAACATCACCTCCGTGCACGAGCACGTCCCCCGCATAGGATCTTCGGCCTACTGCGCCTCCAAGGGCGGCCTCGGGCTCCTTACCAAGGTCATGGCGATGGAGCTCGGGGAGCACGGCATCACCGTAAACTCCGTCGGCCCCGGCGAGATCTCCA
The DNA here is from genome assembly GCA_035936475.1 of Rubrobacter sp. GTDB lineage: Bacteria > Actinomycetota > Rubrobacteria > Rubrobacterales > Rubrobacteraceae > Rubrobacter_D. The sequence continues at coordinate 22,681 of DASYWA010000064.1, forward strand.
CCCCCATGACCGGCGCCGAGGACGCGGATCCATCGACCATAGAGCGCCCGAACATCCCGCTCGGGAGGCCGGGGCACGCGCGCGAGATCTCGCACTTTGTCGCCTTCCTCGCCTCCGACAAGAGCTCCTACGCCACCGGCTCTTCTTTTGTCGTGGACGGGGGCCTCACGCTCATGGGCGCGCAGTTGGGGGCGGGCTGAGAGAGGCCCGCGGCCCGGTCGGCTTCTAGAAGAGCCTGTTGCCGGGCGTGCCCTCCAGATCTTCGATCTCGTAGCCGAGGTCCAGGGCGGACGTCTCGAAAAAGGCCCGGTTGCGGTAGGCAAACGTCAGCCATCGCTCGTAGCGGTCGTAGGCCTCTTCGGGGTCGGGCGGTTCTTCCAGGTGCACGAGGTCGCGCATAAAGCCGTTCATCTGCAAGAACCGCCCGAGCCAGTAGTCCGCGGGCTCCTTGCCGCGCAGGAGGGCGGCCTCGAAGGTCTCGAAGGGGAGGGGTTCCGGCGGTTCGCCGAGCGGCTCCGAGAGGAAGCTCTCCTCCAGAAAGCCGGTGATGGTGTCGAGGCCGACGAGCAGGGTGGGGAGCCAGGGCGTCTGGCTGCCGGGGTGGTCCTCCGGTAGACCCCAACGCAGGGCCCCCGCCATCCCCCCGACCATGCGGAAGGCGAAGGGGAGCGAGCGGTAGGCGTGGCGGCTGTGGTAGTAGAAGACGATGGGGTACTGGCGGATACCCTCGTAGATCTCCACGAGCCCCCGGTGCAGGTACATGAGGTGGGTCTCGAGGCCCCGGTGCTCGCCGCCGGGGAAGTGCGGGGTGAGGATGCTCCAGGGGTCGCTCGTGTCCTGCGCCTGGTGGTAGAGCCCGGCGGTGACCACGCCGAGCTGCTGCAAGACGTTGTAGACGCCGAGCACGTAGGTGATCGAGAGCGTCAGTAGCCCGAAGCCTATGAGCGCCTCGGAGATGGCGAGTACCTGGTAGAAACCGAGCGTCGGGGTGATGTCACCCAGGCCCAAAGTGGAGATGGCGGTCCCGCTGAAGTACACGGCCTCAAGAAAAGAAGGCTCCAGGCGTGATACGGAGAGCGAGAAGCCTCCCCCCCTCATGCCGAAGAGGTAGATCAGGGCGTAGCCGAAGGCTACGAGGGAGATCCAGACCGTTATCGTGACGGGCACCATGATCGGGGCGGCCATCGAGAGTCCGAGAGCCCGGTACCTCCTCGGCAGCGGGCGCGTGACGACGCGTACCATCCAGAAAACCCACTCGTAGAGGCGGCCGCTCAAGAACCCGAAGCCGTCGTAGTGGAGAACCGTTGAGAACACGTCCAGGAGCCCGACGAGTATGAGGAGCATTCCGGCGGGTACCAGGAGCCAATCCATGCGGGCAACTTACCCCGCGGGCGCCTACGTTAGGCTTACCGCAGGACCCAGGTATCCTTCGTGACGCCGCCGCTGGAGACGTTGACGAGCCTGCTGCCGGGGGCGGCGACCCGCGTCATCGCGCCGGGAACCACCCAGACGGTCTCAAGGTCCGGCGAGAGGGCATGGACGCGGAGGTCGGCGTAGGAGTCGCGCAGGAGGAAGTCCTCGTCTTGCGGCTCGCAGAGGACGTGGGTGGAGAAGTCCACGGTCTCCTGGGCGACGAACTCCACGGGGTTCTCTTCTACCCCGGCGCGGAACTCCCGGATGGCCTCCTCGGATTCCTCGGGGGCGATGAGGACGTCCTTGCCGCCCCAGCCGCTGCGGCTCTTTACGACGAGCTCGTCGAAGTGGTCCATGACGTAGTCTCTGTCTTCCTCGACGGCGAGGGAGTAGGTGCGGAGGTTCTGGAGGACGGGCTCCTCGCCCAGGTAATGGCGGATCATCTCGGGCACGAACGGGTAGACGCCCTTGTCGTCTGCGATGCCGAGGTTCGGGGCGAAGACGGCCTCGACTCTGCCGGCGGCCTGGCTCTCGATCAGGCCGGGCAGGTCGTCGTAGATCCTGCCGTCTTCGATGCGCTCGTAGATCACGTCGATCCTGCGCCCGCTCTCCTTGTGGACGAGGAAACCTCCCCGGTCCAACCCGACCTCGTGGCGGCGCGCGAGGATGGCCCCGTGCTCCCTGGCAAACACGTTGTGGTCGAGAAAGTACTGGTCCTCGTAGCCGGTGGTGAGGACGGCGATGGTCGGGTCCGGTTTCGGGGACGCCGCCCTGAGCACCTCGCCGAAGCGTTGCATGAGGTCGTCGAGCGGCCTGACGCCGAGCGCCGCGTAGGATTCAGGCAGCACCTCGGCGGACCGCGCCCGCAAAAGGTGCATGGGCTCAATGCCGACGGGCATCTTGGCGTTGTCCTCGATGACGAGGTACTCCCAGCCGCCGGCCTCCCCGGACTCCACGGCCACGATGTCGAAGCCCATCTGCCGGTTCGGCACCCCCCCGAACCGCGTCGGGATGGACCCGTCGTAGAGGACGCTGCTCTCCAGTATCTCCCCCGGCACCACCTCGTCCTTGCCCGCCTCCAACCGCCGCAGCCACTCGTTGATGGCGAGCATCCGCTGGGTCAGGCCCCGCTCCAGCACCTCCCACCCCACGGCCGGCACCAGACGCGGCACGTGGTCCACAGGATAGGTTTTGTCTTCCCTGTCGGAGATGCCGAGATCCCGCTGCACGCCGAGCAGCCGCTCGTGGGCGAGGCCAACCCTCCTGCGCCATTCTCCTGGCCCCATCCGGCCTATCTCCTCGAGCACGGGCCCGTAGTGGGAGAGGGGCCTCCCGTCGTTCCCGAACACCTCGTTGGGACCTGATAATTCTCGCTCGAACTTTATGGAGCCGTCGGCCATCAGCTTTCAGCCATCAGCCTATTGTCCGGCGGCGTTGCCCCTACCGAAAACGCGGGTTTCATCCAAAGGATGGTAGCGGTTCCGCCTGTTGGTTGCTCCCTCCCGGGATCTGCTGACAGCTGAAAGCTGACGGCTATTACCCGAACACGCCGACGAGGGCGCAGGGCAGCCCGAGCATGAAAGAGAGCGAGAAGGTTATGGCGAAGAACACGTTGTGCTCGGAGACGTAGGAGTAGAGGCGGTTGTAGTGGAGCATCAGGAGGGCCGAGGGGACGGCGATGCCGGCCATCAGGACCGCCATCACGCGCACGGTATTGAGCGGTCCTATGCTCTCGCTTACCCCGTCGGGGTTGAGCAGCAGGAGCCCGAACCAGTCGGCCGTGAGCATCAGGGAGACGCAGAAGACCACGAGCAGGCCGACGAACACGGGGCGCGGAAAGAGCGGCCCGCGAACCGGGGCGTCGGGGCTCTCGTCGTCATCGAGAAGCTTCTTTGGGGGCCCACCGAAAGGCTTCGGCCACTTCTTCACTCTGTTCATGGCCGGGTAATGTTAGCGCAGGTTTCCCGAAACGTCGCCCCTATCTCCTGACGAAGCCGCCCTCGGAGTGGATGGTCTGGCCCGTGATCCATGCGGCCTCGTCGCCGGCCAGGAAAGCCACGAGCCGCGCCGCGTCCTCCGGCTGCCCGATCCTGCCGGCCGGGAACTTCGGCAGCAACTCCCGCCGCAGCTCCTCCGGGATCCAGCCCGTGTCCGTGGGACCGGGGTTGACGGCGTTGACGGTGATCCCCCTGTGCCCCACGCCGGCCGCCAGCGACCTCGTGAACGCCTCGATGGCCCCCTTGGTCATGCCGTAGGCGAGCTCATCCTCCATCGGCCCGAGGGACTGACCCGAGCTGAAGTTGACGATCCTGCCCCCCGGCCCGCCCGGATACCGCCGCGCGAAGAGGACCGACAGCAGCGCCATCGCCCGCACGTTGACGGCGTGGTGGGCGTCGATGGTCTCGGCGTCGAGCCCCTCGTAGCCGTCGCGCGTCGAGTGGGCGGCGGCGTTGACGAGGATGGACGGGGTACCGAGCCTCTCCCCCGCCGCGTCGAGGAGTCTTTCCGGGGACCCGGACAGGGAAAGGTCCACCTCGACCGCCTCGGCCCGGACGCCCGCTCCCGCGAGCTCCTCGACGAGCCTGCGGGGCTCGTCCTCGTCGGGGTCCCACGGCATCCCACGGTCGTAGGCCTTCCAGTAGGAGAGCGCGACGTCGGCGCCGCGGGCGGCGAGCGCCCGGCAGACGGCCGACCCTATCCCCTGTCGTCTGCCCACGCCGGTGACGACGGCCACACGCCCGCGCAGCTCGTCCGAGCGGGCGAACGGTTCGAGCGCGTTCTGCGTGGGGTGTTCCTGGGAGAAATTCCGGGCTTCGGGCATGGCCTGCTCCTCGTGGTGGCGCCCGCGCGGCGGGCCGGGGTGATCTTCCGGGAACCTATGCCAACGTGTCGCCCATGGCCGGAAAATACCACGGCCGGAGGCACGCCTCAAGACGGGCCGGGACGCGGGCGGGTTCGAAACCCTCCCCTACGATCGGTGGAGGTAAGGGCCGGTTCTCAGGCGGCAGGGGCCGGGTGCTGCGTGGCGCGGTTGGCGGCTTCGTGGAGGGCTTCGAGGGACTCGGCTGAGGTCATGCCGGAGGCACGCAGCAGGTCGACGGCGGTGGACCGGATCTGGCCGACCATCATGCTGGTCTGGAGGTCGCTGCGATCCTGGAGCACGGCGGTCGCCTCTTCGGCGGCCTCGAGCGCGAACCGGCGGGTGTCGAGCGGGTGCTCGGGCGCCTCGATGTAGGTGGCGAGCGCCTCCACGGCGCGGGCGAGGTCGAGGATCGTGTCCGAGAGCTCTTCGGGGGCCTCCGTACCCTCGCGCACCATGGTCACCGCGGCCCGCGCCAGCACCCTAACGTTGCGGACGGCGAGGTCGAGCTGGTCGGCGGCGGTCGCGTAGAACCCGAGCTGCCCGAGCGCCCGGCGCCGGGGCGGCGAGAGCTTCGCGGTGTCGTAGCCGGCGTCGAGGGCCTCCTTGAAGGCGCCGACCCGCGCGTCGGTCTCCCGCGCCTTCTGCAGGGCGTGCTCGGCCATCTCCAGGTCTCCGGCCCGCAGGGCCGCGGCCGTCTCCCTCAAAGCCTCGACGAGGTCGTCGAAGATCGGGTGCGCCGCCCGCTCCACGATCCCGCGCGGGTCGCTCGGGAAGACGGCCCGGACCGCCAGCGCCACCCCGGCCCCGAGAAGGGCGTCCACGAAACGGTCCGGCGACCAACCCGAGGTCGTGGGATCCAGCATCACCGTGAAGAGCGCCGTAACGCCGGCCTCGGAGACGAGCATCGGCCCGCCGCCTAGCAGCCACGCCACGGTCATCGCGAGAGCTATGACGACCCCGATCTGGACCGTACCCGTCCCGATGAGCCTCACGAGCACGTCGGCCACCGCCAGCCCGCACGCGACCCCGAAGACGAGCTCGAGGACGCGGCGCCCCTCCTGCCCGACCACCACGCCGAGCGAGATCACCGCCGCTATCGCCGCGAAGAAGGGGCGCTCGTGCCCGAGCACCGCCGACGCGAGAAACCACGCCAGGCTCGCCGCGACCGCCGTCTGCACGATGGGCAAGGCCCCCATCTGCAACCGGCCGAGCGTCTCACCGAACCAGCCGCGTAACGCCAAGATCTTCCCTTCGAAATTCACCCTCGTGAGCACGCCCAGGCCCATGGTTGAACACCTCCCTTCAAAAGCTGCGCCGCCCGGCAACCCCACCGCGCGGCGTGTTTACAACGTTTCCTCGCGGTCACTATGTGCCGCGAACACCCAATGCGAAGTTATCATGGCAGCGCGCCCGATCAAGGCGTTTAACCGCCCTCTAAGCAAACTGTTACCAGACTGTTGCAAACAGTTGCAAAACGGGCTTGCTCAGAGGAAAAGGAACGAGATTCCGCGCCTGGCTTGCGGGTTCGAGAACCATCCAGGCGTCGGCCTCAAACCAGCTCGCCCCGCGCCACCATCTGCACCTTGCCGCCGACCGAGACGCGTATCTCGTCGCCTTCCCTCTCGGCCCGCAGGTACAGGAGGGATGGGCGGTGGATCTCGTACCCCTGCTCGACCCGCACTTCTATAGAGTCCGTGCCGAAGTAGCGGTGCTCGACGAGGTAACCGGCGAGGCATCCGGCGGCGCTGCCGGTGGCGGGGTCCTCGGGGATGCCCAGGTCGTCGGTGAACATGCGGGCGGAGATGTCGCCGGGCCCGCCCCCGTGCGGCTCGGGGCAGAACGCGTAGAGGTTCTTGCCCGCGGCGGCCGTCTCGCGGTAGAGGTCCCAGTTCACCCTGCAGCGCCCGAGGGCGTCGAGGCTCCTCAGCGGGATAACGATGGCCGGCAGTCCGGTCGAGACCTCCTGGACGGGATGTCGGTCGTCGAGGTCGCCCGCTTCGAGGCCGAGGACCCGGGCGAGGCGGGCGGGGTCGAGCGTCGGGCCGAAGGTTGGGGGAAGTTGGCGCATCCTGAGGACGTCGGCGAAGATCACGGGGATCTTCCCGGCTTCGAGGTTGAGAACCACGCGTTCGGCGGGTTCGGCGAGGATCTCGTCCCGGATGACGTAGGCCGTCCCGAGCGTCGGATGTCCGGCGAAGGGGATCTCCCCGCCAGGCGTGAAGATCCGGACGTCGTAGCCGCCGTCGCGCTCCTCCTCGGAGAGGATGAAGGTGGTCTCCGAGTAGTTCATCTCCCGCGTTATCTTCTGGAGGGTCTCGTCCGGCAGGTCCGCGGCGCCGCGGACGACGGCGAGCTGGTTCCCGGCGTACTTCTCTTCGGCGAAGACGTCGACGATGGTAAAGGTGGGGTTCATCGGCATCCCCTATCCGTAGTCCGGGTCGCTCGTCGCCATCCGCATGACGCCTACGAACATCTTGAAGGCTGTCTCGTAGTCTTCGTGGGCCCAGGAGACGCGCCGGTCGTCCACCCGATCTAGTTGCGGGAAGAACATGACGCTCGCGGCCGTGCTGGCAGTCACGAACTCGACGGTAAAGGTGTAGGGCGGCTCCGGCGCGTAGGGGGCCAGGTCTCTGACGTTGCGGGTCGCTCCCTCCGCAGCCTCCTGGATCCGTGCCAGCGCGGCCCTCTGCGGCAGGCACCGGGCCACGTAGCGGTCGATCGCGGTCTTTACCTGCGCGGTCTTCACGCTGGCGTAGAGGGACTGCGCCTCGGCGCACGTCAGGTCGTCGCCGGTGACGAGGCCGACGGGGATGCCCCGCAGGCCCGCAAGCGTGGCGTTCATGCGGGCCTCGCTGCACGGCTCGCCGTTCAGTTGCACGTCGGTGACGACGGAAGGGTTGTTAAAGGTGTGGCTCAGGACGCCCTCCGCGCCGGCGCGGGCGTGGTAGCCGACGAAGAACGAGACGTCAGCGCCCTCGAAGCCCTCCATCATCGAGAGCGGTTTGCGGGAGCCGACGATCAGCTCCGCGCGCTCGTCGAGGTCTTCGAGGAGGATGTTGCGCATCCCGTCGTGGGCCTCGTTCACGAGGAACCCCGTCGCGCCGCCTCGTGCCGCGCCCTCGATGGCGGCGTTCACGTCGGCGGTCAGGAAGCGGCGGAAGCGTTCGTACTGGCTCCTACCCGGGATCACGTCCTGCGGGTGCGACACCCCCGTGACGCCCTCCATGTCCGCGGAGATAAAGACCCTCAATTTCCCCCCTCGCCTCGGTGTGATCCAGATCAAAAACCAGTGTACAATTTACGCATGAGCGTGTTTCGCTACGGGCGGGAACACTTCGAGGAGGGCGAATACGTGCGGCGCACGGACGCGACCCCCGGCGACGACCTCGACCCCGTAGTCCGCATCGTCGAGGATCTGGGAACCGTCGAGATCCCTTGCGGTAAAGTCGACTGCCGCAGCAACTGCCTGGAGTACACGGTCCGCTCTTTCCGACAGACGGAAGACTACGCCCTGGCGGATTGCAAACTGTCGCCGCTCGTCAGCATTCTTTAGGTTTCGGCCCGGCGCTTCGCGCCTCTCAGCGCGCTCCGGCTGCCGCCTCCGCTTTCAGCTATCAGCCTCCGGTTTTCGGCTTCCGGCAAGGGCGCGGTCGTGGAGCGTCATTTTTCGGATACGGGGCCGGGGCCCCATCACATGTACACTTCTCGACGTCGTAAGAAAAGCTGACGGCTGATAGCCTCCGAAGGAGGCGGGCTGACAAGCGTAGGCCGCAAGGCCGGAGCGTGCTAGTAGTCGTACTGGTCGTAGGCCCTCTGCTGGGGCGGCCGTCCGGACTCGTAGAGGCGCTGGAGGACGCCGCCTATCAGGGGCGAGAGGAAGAGGCCGGCGAGGCCGGCGGGGAGGAGGTCCCTGGCGATGGTCCAGGCTATGAGGAGGCCGACGCCGGGGGCGGAGTGGACGGAGTTGCGGACGAGCTTCAACGGGTCGAGGACGCCGCCGGGGGGGAGGATGCCGTAGGCGTAGACGAGCAGGGTGAGGACGCCCGAGATGAGGCCGGTGAGGAGGGCGAGGGCGAGGCTGAGGATCAGGCGCGAGCCGGAGCCTCCGTCCTCGCCGGGGCCGCGGTGGAGGAGCAGCGCGCCGCCGAAGATCGGGGCGGCTACGAGGCCCGAGATGAGGCCGACGCCCATGTAGACGAGGGCGAGGGTGGTCAGGTCGCCCTCGCTGCTGCCGCCGCCCTGCATGATCAGGAGCACGAAAGGCTCGGGGAAGAGCGACTTCACGAACATGAAGGCGAACCCGTAGGCCAGCCCTATCCCGAGCAAACGCAATAGTATCAAAGCCGCTCCGGCCCGCCCTGTTGGCTGTTGTGGTTCGTTTTCATCCTGCCGAGAATCTACCGCCCGTTTGCCAGAAAATCAGCAAGAGCTTTCACCGGCGCCTACTCGGCCGCCGCCGTGCTCGCGCCCTCGTCGCTCGCGTCCACCCATACCGTCTTCGGGTTCATGAACTCGTGGATGCCGAAGTGGGAGAGCTCGCGGCCGTAGCCCGAGTTCTTGGCGCCGCCGAACGGTATCTCGGGCGTCGACTCGGTCATGCGGTTGATGTAGGTCATGCCGGCCTCTATCTCGTTGACGAAACGCTCCTGCTCGTCTGGGTCGTTAGTCCAGGCCGAGGAGCTCAGGCCGAAGTCCGAGTCGTTGGCCAGGTCTATGGCCTCCTCTATGTCGCGCACCCGGAAGAGCGAGGCGACGGGGCCAAAGATCTCCTCGCGGTAGGCCGGCGAGTCTTCGGGGATATCGGCCAGGACGGTCGGCGGGTAGAAGTTGCCGGGCCCTTCCGGCAACTCGCCGCCGGTGAGGACCTTCGCCCCGGCCTCGACGCTCTTCTGCACCTGACCCGATACGTCTTCGAGGATCTGGGGCGTTGCGAGCGGGCCCATGTCCGTGTTCTCGTCCATCGGGTCGCCGACCCTGAGCGCGGCCATGCCCTCGACGTAGCGGCGCGTAAAGTCGTCTGCGACCTCTTCGTGGACGATGATCCTCTTCGCGTTGATGCAGGACTGGCCGTTGTTGAGGGTGCGCGAGGTGACGGCGGTGCTTATGGCCTTGTCGAGGTCGGCGCTCGGCATCACGATGAACGGGTCGCTGCCGCCGAGCTCGAGCACGGTCTTCTTTATGTTCCCCCCCGCCTCGCTCGCCACCTGCCGCCCGGCCGGCTCGCTGCCGGTGAGCGTCGCCGCCCGCACGCGCGGGTCGTCGATGACGGCCTGGACCTGGGAAGAGGAGATCAGGAGCGTCTGGAAAGCCCCCTCAGGGAAACCGGCGCGGTGGATGATGTCCTCTATGGCGAGCGCGCACTGCGGCACGTTGGAGGCGTGCTTGAGCAGCCCCACGTTCCCGGCCATGAGCGCCGGTGCGGCGAACCGGAAGACCTGCCAGAACGGGAAGTTCCACGGCATTACCGCCAGCACGGGCCCGATCGGCTGGTAGCGGACGAACGTGCGCGCGCCCTCCATCTCGATTTGCTCGTCGGCGAGCATCGCCTCGGCGTTCTCGGCGTAGTAGCGGCAGCCGCGGGCGCACTTGTTCGCCTCGCCTATGGCGGAGGCGTGCGTCTTGCCCATCTCCAGCGTCATGATGCGGCCGAGCTCCTCGGCCTCTTCTTCCAGGATCTCCGCCGCCCGCGTCAGCCACCCGGACCTCTCGGCAAACGAGGTCTTCCTGTACTCGCGGAAGGTCTCGGCCGCGAGCTGCAGCTTCCCGTCTATCTCCTCATCGCTCAGGGCGTCGAAGGTCTTGATCTCCTCGCCCGTCGCCGGGTTTACCGTAGATATAGCCACCGTGGCCCTCCTCGAAAGATCGCCTCTGCCTATGAGGGAGTATATATACCCACCCGAACCGCGCTCCGCACGGGCACCCTACGGGCACCCGACGGGTACAATCCGGGGGCCTCATGGAACGGGATCGCGAGAACAGCATCGGCCCGACGCAAGCCAGGCGCCTTCTCGAAGGGCGGGCGCGGGCGGCGGGCTTCGACCTCGTCGGGGTGACGCGGGCGGAACCTTTGACCGAGGGCGGCGAGCGGCTTCGCCAGTGGCAGGAGGCGGGTATGGCGGCGGACATGGGCTTTATGCACAGACCCGTGGAGCTGCTGGCGAACCCGAAGAAGCTTCAGAAGAGCGCGAGGAGCGTGGTCTCGCTCGGGGTCTCGTACTATCCGGGCGAGCATCCCGAGAACGTCGAAGGCGGCGGGCGGGTGGCGCGGTACGCCTGGGGGCGGGACTACCACGAGGCGATCAAGGCCCGGCTGTTCCGGCTGAGGGAGGAGCTCGAAGAGTCTTTAGGGACGAAGATCAAGGCCCGCGGGTTCACGGACGCGGTGCCGCTTCTGGAGCGGTCCGCGGCCCAGCGCTCGGGGCTCGGTTTCTTCGGACGGAACTCTTGTCTTATAGACGGGGACATCGGGTCCTACTTCTTTATTGCCGACCTGATCGTGGACCTGGATCTGGAGCCCGACGAGCCCGGCACGGGGACCTGCGGGCGCTGCACCCGCTGCATGGACCGGTGCCCGACCGGCGCGATAAAGGCCCCAGGGGTGGTGGACGCGAGGCTCTGCATCTCCTACCTCACTATAGAGAACGCGGGCGAGATACCGCGCGAGCTGCGCGGGGCGGTGGGCGACTGGGCCTTCGGCTGCGACGTCTGCCAGGAGGTCTGCCCGTACAACAAGACGAAGGCAACGAAGAGCCGCTGGCCGGAGTTCTCGGCGGAGGCCGGCGCCGGTCCTTACCTGGAGATAGAAGAGGTGCTCGCGATCCGTACCGACGAGGAGTTCGAGAGGCGCTTCGCCGGGACGCCGCTCACGCGGCCGGGCCGGGCCGGCCTCCTCAGGAACTGCTGCGTGGCGGCCGGTAACCTGGGGCTCGAGAGGGCGGTCCCGGTCCTAGAAGACTGCCTGCGTAACGACCCTTCGGCGCTGGTTCGGGGGCACGCGGCTTGGGCCCTGGGGGAGATCGGGGGCGGCGAGGAGGCGCTTCGGGGGGCGGCCGCGTCGGAGGCCGACGGGTGGTGCCTGGGGGAGATCCGGCTCGCGCTTCGGGGGGCGGCCGGGGACCCGGGCTTGGGTTAGAATAGGGAAACGATGGCGAAGACTACCAACTATTACGAGGTGCTCGGCGTCCGGCGCGAGGCCTCGCAGGCGGAGATCCGCAACGCCTACCGCAACCTCGCGAAGAGCCTCCACCCGGACTACCCCGGCGGCAGCGCGGAGAAGTTCTCCCAGATCCAGGAGGCGAACGCGGTCCTCTCCGACCCGGACCGCCGCCGTGAGCACGACGAGGCCCTCGACCTCGCCCACGCGGCCGCCCAGCTAGCGGGCCTGCAGTTCGACTTCGGCCAGGCCGAAGACGAGCTCTCCTCCCGCCGCCGCGCCCGCGAATCCGGCGGCCCCTCTCTGGGCGAACGCCTCAAGGACCGCTTCGGCAGGAAAGAGGAGCCGGCGGGCAGGGATTCCGGCCGCGACTCGGGGAGGCGGACCAGGGGCCGCTACGACATCAGCGAGGCGCGCTGGTACGAGCCGCACCGGCTCGACCCCGAGCCCGTAACCCTCAAATCCGGGGCCATAAGCTTCGTGGGCGCGTTCCTGGCGTTCATCCTCGTGGGGCAGATCGGGATGTGGGCGCAGGGCCAGGACCCCGGGGTCTTCGCGTCCCTCACGGTGCTGGAACCGTTCATGTTCGTCCTGTACACGCTCGTCGGGCTCGTCGCCGGCTACCTCGCGTACAGGGCGGCCGGGTGGGCCGGGCTCGCCCTGGTCTTCGTCGCGGCGCTCGTCGTCGGCGGGCAGGGCGAGCCCGATAGCCTGCTGCGGTTCGCGACCGTCGGTATCGTTACCCTGCTCGTCGTGATCTGGCTCGGTAACCGCCGCGACGCCGCCGGGCGCTGACCTCCCCCGCCGACATAAGGTCTTTTATCTCCCGCTTCGAGGAGCGCGTGGCGCCCGCCGAGAAGCGGGTGGCCGAGGCGTGGTGGAACCTGGCGGTCACGGGCTCGGAGGAGGCGCAGCAGGAGCTCGTCGAGGCGGGCACCGCGTACAACCGGCTCTTCGCCGACGAGGGGGATCAGGAGAAGGTCGCGGCCTGGTACGGGGAGCGGGACTCGCTGGACGAGGAGCTCCTGCGCCGGCAGGTGGACGTCCTCCACAGGACGTTCGCGGCCCGGCGGGGCGACGCCGGGGTCATGGAGAGGATCGAGGAGCTGGAGGCCGAGACGAACGCGGTCTACGGCAACCACCGGGGGACGGTGGGCGGCAGGACTGTCGGGGAGAACGAGGTGCGGGACATCCTGCGCACCTCGCCTGAGGAGGCGGTCAGGCGCGAGGCGTGGGAGGCCTCCAAGACCGTAGGCCGCGAGGTCGAGGGGACCGTCCGCGAGCTCGCCCGCCTCAGAAACCGGCTCGCCAGGGAGGCCGGTTACCCGGACCACTACCACCGCTCCCTCGACCTGCAGGAGATGCCGGTCGCGGAGCTCGAGGCGCTCATGTCCGACCTCGAAGCCGCGACCGAAGCCCCCTTTCGGAAGCTAAAGGGGCGCCTGGACCGGGATCTCAAGAGAAAGTTCGGCGTGGAGACCGTGGGACCGTGGCTCCTGTCCGATTCCTTTTTCCAGGAGCCCCCGGAGGACGGGAGCCTGAACACCGACCGCTTCTTCGAGGGCAGGGACCTCGAATCCCTCACGCGCGAGACCTACGACGTCTTGGGGCTCGACGTGCGGGGGGTCGTGGCGAAGAGCGACCTGTACGCCCGGCCCGGCAAGAACCAGCACGCCTTCTGCCTCTCCGTGGGGCGGGACTACCCCTACGACGTGCGGGTGCTGGCGAACCTGCGGGCCGGCAGGCCCGACGCCTACTGGATGAACACCATGCTCCACGAGTTCGGCCACGCCGTCTACGACCGGCACATAAACCCGGGGCTTCCTTACCTCCTTCGCGGCGTCTCCCACATCGCCACCACCGAGGCCATAGCCCTCATGATGGGCTCCCTGGCCGAAGATCCCGGCTGGCTCACGACCGTGGCCGGCGTGCCGGAGGAGGACCTCGCCCGCGAGAAGCTACTCGCGCGGCGGCGCGAGGACCTGCTCGTCTTCACCCGCTGGGCGCTCGTGATGTTCCGCTTCGAGAAGGAGCTCTACGCCGACCCCGACAGGGATGACCTGAACCGCGTCTGGTGGGACCTCGTCGAGGAGCTGCAGGGGGTTCCCCGTCCGCCCGGTCGCGACGAGCCCGACTGGGCGGCCAAGATCCACGTGGCCACGGCCCCCGTCTACTACCACAACTACGTGCTCGGCAACCTGATCGCCGCCCAGCTCAGGAGCTACCTGGAGACCCACATAACCCACGGGCCCTTCTACGAGAACGAGGTCGCCGGCCGCTACCTACTCGAGTCCTTCTTCGGCCCCGGCGCCCGCGAGAACTGGCGCGACACCGTCCTGCGCGCCACCGGGGAGCACCTTAACCCGGACCACTTCGTGAAGTCTCTGCGTTGAATCCGGTTGGAGAAGCACCCTTGGCGCCAGGCGGTGGGAGGCGAGAGAACCTGGTCTACCTCTACGGCGCGAACCGCCGCTTAACTACTTCCGGCCAGCAGAAGGTTGGTGGACTCGAAGGAACCTTCGTCGCGTCAGAGAGGGTATCCGGCCGCTAGCGGATCTCGAAACCGCGAACCTCGTTTGCACCTCTCCGCGGAACCTCGATGCGACACCGATAGCTCCAAGCCGATCAGCGATTTACAGTCGCGGCGTCGTACTTGCTGCGGTAGAAGCGGCGGTCCACGAACCCCTGCACCCGCCGACGCAGCGGGCCGAAGAGGGCCGCTATCGCGAGGGTCCAGGCGACGACGGCCAGGGTGGACTCCTGGCCGCTGAGGGCCCGGAAGGCGGCCTGCAGGCCGACCACGCCCCCCACGTACACCAGCGCGAGCGTGGCGGTGAGTGAGCCGTAGACGAGGGCACGGTTGACGATGAGGTTTATGTCGTAG
>DASYWA010000065.1:0-11438 GCA_035936475.1 Rubrobacter sp.
ACCCTCATCAGCAGGCGCCCTTCCCGCTCCAGACGGGAGGCCTCCAGGCCGTTCTCTTCGAAGCTGGCCAGCAGCTCCTCTTTAGGCTTGTCCTCCCCGCCGTAGAACTTCACCAGCTGCCCGCCCCGCGACTCGCCCACCCGGAAGAAGGCGGCGTCGATGCGGTGCAGTATGTCCATGTTCTGGACGATGGCCAGAACGCTGTCGGGCTCGCGCAAGAAGGAGCCCAGCTGCCCGGCCAGCGTCACCTGGAGCTCGCTCCTCTTGAGGAACTCCTCCAACGCCGAACGCCTTACGCGCCAGCGGCGCCCGATTTTCACCGCCGGCAGGCCCCCGTCCCGGCACCAGCGGTAGACCGTCGCCTGGCCCACCCCCAGATACTCGGCGACCTCCTCGGTGCTCAGCAACGTATCTAACTGATCCAGCGGCTCTCGCACGCGCCTCCCCTTCGACCGCGTCGGACTCGAACTTCTCATACGTTATTCTAGCCGACTATTTAACATGATCGAGTGTGTTTTAGTGTATTTGAGTTGACTTTAGAACCGAAGAGGGCGTATGATCTATGTAAGGTTGTAAACGGGAGTCGAATAGTCCTCGGCCTTCAAAACAGAGGAAATGCATGAGTGCAGCGCGAGGTGATGGGGCCTCTACCCGGGAGGGCGGCGAAACGTCGCGCGGAGTTCCCCGGCGGGCCGGAACGCAGCAGTACTGGGTAATAGCGAAGGACGCGAAGGACGGGTTCGGCCAGCCGGACCTGCTCACGGTAGATCTCGACGGCGCGGGACAGGCACTACCGGTCTTCAGCTTCGAGGAGGAGGCCGAGATGTTCCTCTGGCTGCAGACGACCGAGGACGGGCGGGAGGAGGTCAGGGAGACCACACCGGGGCAGCTCGTCTCGATCCTCTACGGGCCCTGCGCAGATGTCGGAAGGGTCATGCTCGATCCGTTGCCGGAGATTGGGGCCCGCATGCAGAACAGCCTCTTGGGTATGGACCGAAACGACTTCGTGGAGTCGGTTATGGGAGCGAGGAGGCTCGACACGCCATATAAGCCCTCGAGCCGCACGGTGTGAGAGGCCACGGAGGACGCTACCCGCTCCTCGCCGACGAGGATCTGCTCTCCCTCGTCGGCGACGGCGACGCGCAGGCGTTCGCCGCGCTCTACGACCGCCACAGCCGCGCCGCGTACTCGCTGGCCTACCGCATGATGAACGGGAGGCAGGCAGCAGAGGACCTGACGCAAGAGGCCTTCCTCAAGGCGTGGCGCTCGGCGGGCTCCTACCGAGCCCACAGGGGTAGCGTGCGCACCTGGCTGCTCTCCATCGTCGGCAACGCCGGCGTGGACCGGCTCCGGTCATCGGCCACCCGCCGCAGGATCCGAGACTGCCTAAAGGCCGAGGCGCCGAGGTTACAGCCCAGCGAGACCTTCCCGGAGGCCTGGCGCAACCACCTGGGCGAGAGGGTGCGCGTGGCCCTGCGGGACGTTCCGCCTGCCCAGCGCGAGGTCCTGTCGCTTGTCCACTTCTCGGGCCTGACGCAGGCGGAGGCCTCCGAGCGCCTGGGCGTGCCTCTGGGCACCGTCAAGGGGCGCATCCGGCTCGGGCTGAAGAAGCTGCGCGAGCACCCCGATCTCCGGGGGATAGGGTTCGGGTAGCCGTCCCGAGCCGAAGAAGTCGCGGGTCCCGGCAACGGTTCGGAACCCTATTCACCCAACCTCGTAGAAGGGTTGTTCTGCGAAGTTCGCATCCAGGATCCTGAATGCCGGATATTCTCAGACAGGGAATCCCAGGTCCGATCCCTTGATGGACGTGAAAGTTCGACACAACATGCTGCGGTCCCGGATAAAGATGCGCCGTCGTGCATGCCTTCGCCGTTCATAATCCCCTACGCCAAGAACGGGTTAGCCCCTAGCCGTCCCCTCCCGGTGAAGCTTTCTGGCGCGCTATGCCGAGCAGGAGCCGCCTGTCTCTCGGCCCCATCCTCACAACATCAGCCAGTATCTCTCGCGTCGTCTCATCCTCCAGTGTGTCTGAAAGCGCCTCGTCCGCCACCTGCTCGCCCTCGCCCCCGAACTATACGTTGGCCTTGCTCTCCACCGCGTCGATGCTGGCCCGCCGCGCCCGGTACCGTTCGGAGGCCAGCCGTACAGCCTCTTCGATCTCCCGCGCTCCACGCGTGCTGTCGGACATGCCCGCCGTTTTCGTAGCTCACAGCGAGGGTAGGTACGTTTGCGTCTGAAGTACCGAAGGCTGTGCCGTTCTTCGACACCAACATACACCGCGTGCTGCACCGCGTCTTCTTCGGACCAGACGTGCCCGCCGCCACGGCGAAGCCGAAAGAGATCCAGGTCCTCGCGTCCGGCCTGGTGCCGCCGGGCCGGGGCTGGGCCTGGAACCAGGCCGTGATGGAGTTCGGGGCGCTGCGCTGCACGGCCCGCAGGCCCGCCTGCCCGGAGTGCCCGCTTCGGGCCCACTGCCGAGCCCACCCGAAGATGCTCGAGGTCCTCGCCGGCGTTCCCCGCGCGCAGAAGAAAGCGCGGGCCCCGAAGTACGAAGACTCCAACCGCTACCTGCGCGGCAGGGTGCTCGCCCACCTCCGCGAAGAAGCGGCCTCCGACGGCCTGCCCTTGCCCGACCTTGCCCGCCGGCTCCGTGGTGACGCGGCCGACGTGGAGCCCGTCAGGCTAAAGGCGGTAGTCGAGAGCCTGGAGCGGGACGGGCTCACCAAGGTCATGCGCCCGACCGAACGGGTCGGAGACCACCTGGCCGTGGCGGAGGAGCGGGCGCCCTACGCGGCCGGGTCGGAGCGGGAAGATGCGGCCGAGATCCGGGTATCCCTGCCGTAGGGAGGCGCGATCTGCCGGGACGCGCATGCTGACGGCTGACAGCTCTAAAGCGGCGCGAACAGGTCCACGGGGTTGCCGTCGGGGTCGGCGGCCACGGCGTAGCGTTGTCCCCAGGACGCGTCCCAGGGCTCCTTGCGGCCGTGGCCGAGGGCGGCCAGCTCCGCGTACTTCTCGTCGACGGCCGCGGGGGTGGGGAGGAGGAAGGCGAGGGCCATCCGGTGGCCGCCGGCCGGGGGGCGTAGTCGGGGTGGATCTGGCCGACAAGCTCCGCGGTGTCCCAGGCGACGCGCAGGCCGCCCGCGGTCTTCGCCTCGGCGTGGGGCTCGTCTTCTGCCCCTTCCGGGACGTCGAGCCCGAGCCGGCGGTAGAAGGCCAGCGACGCCCGCATGTCGCGGGTCACGATGCCGACGAGGTCCAGGCTCACGTCCACGAGTCCTCCCCCCGTTCCTTGGTTGCCTGAGCTTACGCGTCGGTCGGTATCTCCCAACGGCGAATAAGAAGCAGGCGTGCGATTCCGGTAACATGGGCCGAAGGGGTGACGGGACGTCCGGGAGGAGAGGCGCATGGAGGCAACGGAGGCCAGGGAGGGACGGTCCGGGCACCCGCCCCTAAAGCGGGGAATAGGGCGGGTGCTGCTCCTGTTCTTCGTGATCGGGGACATAGTGGGGGCCGGCATCTACGCGCTCGTGGGCGAGGTCGGGGCGGCCGTGGGCGGGGCGATCTGGACGGCCTTCCTGGCGGCCTTCGTGCTCGCCATCTTCACCGCGGCCTCCTACGTGGAGCTGGTGACCAAGTACCCGCGGGCCGGCGGGTCCGCCACCTACGCCCACAACGCCTTTCGGAACCCGTTTGTAAGCTTTATCGTGGCCTTCGCCGTGGCGGCCTCGAGCATCACCTCCGCGTGCGTGCTCACGCTCGCGTTCTCCGGCGACTACCTGAGCCAGTTCGTCAACGTGCCGACGCTGGTCTCGGCCGTGATCTTTCTGGTGGTCGTGTCGTTTATCAACTTCTACGGCATCTCGGAGTCGGTAAGGATCAACTTGGTGCTCACGTGCGTGGAGCTTTTCGGGCTGCTCCTGATCGTGCTTATCGGGGTGGCCGCGCTCGGCGGTGGCACGGGCGACCCGGCGCGGGCCTTCGAGTTCAAGGAGGGCTCGGCGGTGCTGCCGGCCATCCTGGCCGGCACGGTCCTCTCGTTCTACGCGCTCATCGGCTTCGACGACTCGGTGAACGTGGCCGAGGAGGTGCAGAACCCGAGCCGGTCCTACCCGTTCGCCATCTTCGGCGGGCTGCTGGCCGCCGGCGTGGTCTACCTGCTCGTCACCTTTACCGCCTCGATGGTGGTGCCGACGGGGGCCCTCGCGGAATCCTCCGGCCCGCTGCTCGAGGTCGTCGAGCGGGGGACGCTCCCGATACCGACCTCCCTGTTCGCCGTCATCGCGCTGCTCGCCGTCTCCAACGGGGCGCTCATCAACCTGATCATGGCCTCCCGCGTCGTCTACGGGATGGGGGACCAGGGCGTCCTGCCGAGGATCTTCTCCACAGTCCACTCGAACCGGCGCACGCCTTGGATCTCCATCGTCTTCACGGCCCTGGTGGCCCTCGCGCTACTCGTCACCGTGGGCCGGAACGAGGACGCCCTGAGCACCCTGAGCTCGACGACCGTCGTGTTGCTCCTCTCGGCCTTCGTCGTCGTAAACGTCTCGGTCCTCGTGCTGCGCCGCGACAGGGTGGACCACGAGCACTTCACCACCCCCAGCGTCTTCCCCATCCTCGGCATAGTGGTCTCGGGGGCGCTCCTGATCTACACTGCGATCAACGACCTCCAGGTCTTCGGGCTCGCGGCCCTGCTGATCGGGGGGGCATCATCCTCTACTTGATAAACCTCTTCGCCAAGCGCACCCTCGACCGCGAGGACCCCGGGCCCGGACGGGATTGACCCGAAGCTCCCCGAGGCGGCGCGGAATTTTGTACGGGCGGCCAATTACGGACCCGCCGCCCGTGGCGTACCCTGGCGTCGGAATCGGCCAGGAGAGACCCACAACACGGACGGAGCCTTGAGGTGATCCACGACGAACCGGCCCAGCCCGGAACCGGGCCGCGGGCGCCCGCCCTGAAGCCAGCCTTCTTCAACGAGGCCTTCGACGGGGACGGCCCGGCGCGGCCGCACTACCGGCCGCTGCTCGAAGTCCTGGGCGCCATGAGAGACGGGGAGTTCGCCGCGAGGATCTCGCGCGCCAACGGGCGGTTGCGGGAGATGGGGGCCACCTTCGTCCTGCCCGGCGATCCCGACGACGAGGGAAGGATCTTCCCGGTAGATTGGGTGCCCCGGATCATACCCGCAGACCACTGGAAGACCCTCTCGGCCGGCCTCTCCCAGCGCGGACGGGCGATCAACGCCTGGCTGCGCGAGGTCTACGGCGGCGACCAGGACGTCGTGCCGGACGAGATTCTCCGGGAGAGCGTCTTCTACAAACCCCACGCCTTCCCCGGCGAGGCCCCCGTCCACGTCTACGGCCCCGACGTCGTCCACGTCGAACCCGGCAGGTACGTGGTCCTGGAGGACAACGCCCGCGTGCCGAGCGGCATTGCGTACACGGACGTCCTCCGCGGCGTCGGGATGGAGTTCCTGCCCGAGCTCTTCGAAGGCTACAGGGTGGCGGGGATCTTCGCGTACTACTCGCGGCTTAAAGAGACGCTGCTCGCCGCCGTCCCGCCCGGCGTGGACGACTCGCACGTGGCGGTCGTCACGCGGGGGGAGAGGGATTCCGCGTTCTTCGAGCACGAGCGGATCGCGCGCTCCTGCGGCCTCCCGCTGCTCACCCTCTCGGACTGCTTCGTGAGGGGCGGCGAGGTCAGGGTCCGCCCGGACGGCCGTCGCCTCGACGCGATGTACCGCCGCTTCGACGAGGACTACGTGGACACCGACCTGCCCGAGATGAAAGACGCCTACCTGAACGGCAAGATAGGCTTCGCCAACGCCTTCGGCGCCGGGGTGGCCGACGACAAGGCGGTCTTCCCGTTCGTGCCCGCCATGATCGAGCGCTACCTCGGCGAGAGACCCGTCCTGCAGAACGCCCCGACCTACTCGCTGGTCGAGGAGGAGGCCCGCTCGGAGGTTTTGGACCGCCTGCCGGAGCTCGTGATCAAGCCCCGCGAGGGCTACGGCGCCCAGGGGATGCTCATCGGCCCCGAGGCGAGCCGCGAAGACCTCGACGCCGCCGCCCGTCGGCTAAAGCGTCACCCGGCGGGCTTCGTGGCCCAGGAGTGCCTGGACTTCTCAACCCACCTCACCTACGACGGCCGGAAAGAGCCAAGCGAAGCCTTCGTGGACCTGCGGGCGTTCGTGCTCCCGGCGCTCGACCACGTCGTGCCCGGCGGCCTCACCCGTGTGGCCCGCCCCGGCACCCGCGTCGTCAACTCCAGCGCCGGCGGGAGCTCGAAGGATACGTGGGTGTTGAGCTAGTCGGCTTGTCAGCCCGCTGCGCCCTCCGGGCTCCGCTCGTTGGCCCGGCGCTCCGCGCCTCTCAGCCCACTTCGGCCAGCTTCGCGGGCCTCGCTCTCAGCCGTCAGCTTGGTCCGAGTCGGCGTCGACCACGGCGTCGGCCGATCGCCACTACGAAGTCGCGGAACGCCAGACCTATGCACCGACTCGCATTGGACGGGGCGACACCCGCCCGGCTGGAATGCTGACCAGCTACAGCTCGTAGAGCTCGCCGAACTTGGTCTTCAGGTAGCGCAGGTACGGGGCCGTATCGAGCGGGCGACCGGCCGACCGCTCGATCAGCTCGTCGGGCTCGTAGCGGCTGCCGTGGCGGTGGATGTTCTCCCGCAGCCAGCCCAGGAGGCTCTCGAACTCGCCGCGCTCCATCTCGCCCGGGATCTCCGGGCACTCCTCGACGGCCGCCTCGAAGAGCTGAACCGAGAGGACGTTGCCGGTGGCGTAGGTCGGGAAGTAGCCGAAGAGGCCCAGGGCCCAGTGGGTGTCCTGGAGAACCCCGGAAGCGTCGGTTCGGGGGGTGAAGCCCAGGTACTCTTGGGTCTTGGCGTTCCAGGCCTCGGGGAGGTCGGCCGCGGAGAGGTCACCCTCGAAGAGGGCGACCTCCAGCTCGAAGCGGAGAAGGACGTGGAGGTTGTAGGTCAGCTCGTCTGCCTCGGTCCGGATCGGTGACCGCCTGACGGCGTTGACGGCCCGGTAGAAGCCCTCCGCGCTCGTCCCGTCCAGGGCGTCGGGGAAAGCTTCCTGCAGCCGGGGATAGAAGTGGGACCAGAAGGGGCGGGAGCGGGCGACGAGGTTCTCCCACAGGCGCGACTGGGACTCGTGGACGCCCATCGAGACGCCGCCAGCCAGCGGCGTGCGCGAGTAGCCGGGGTCTACGCCCTGCTCGTAGAGGCCGTGGCCCGCCTCGTGGCAGAAGGCGAAGAGGGCGATCTGCAGCAGGTTCCTGTCGACGCGGGTGGTGATGCGGACGTCGCCGGGGCCGCCGAAGTTGACGCAAAACGGGTGGACGGCCCGGTCCTGGCGGCCCCGGCTCCAGTCGTAGCCGAAGCGCGAGACGACGGCCCGCCCGAACTCTTCCTGCCGGGCCTCGTCGAACTCGCCCCGCAGCGGCGCCTCCCGGTCCTCCCCGTCGCCGGCGCAGATGCCGCGCACGAGCGGCAGTATCCCGGCCTTCAACTCGTCGAACATCCGGCGCAAGCCCGCGGTGGTCGCCCCAGGGGCGTAGAGGTCCAGCATGGCGTCGTAGGGGCGCTCACCCCCGCCCAGGAGGTTGGCCTGCTCGCGTTTGAGCGTCAGGACCCTCTCCAGGTGGGGGGCGAAGAGGGCCCAGTCGGGCTCCTCCCTGGCCCGCATCCAGGCCGGCTCGGCGAGCGCCGTCGCGCGGGTGGTCTCCTCGACCAGGCGGGGCGGTAGTTTCGTGGCCCGCCCGTGCTCTCGGCGGGAGAGCCTGAGGAGGGCGGCCTCCTCCGAGCCGGGCTCCCCGTGCCCGGCGGCCTCAAGGAACTTCCGGACCTCCCAGGAGGCGAGCATCTCGTGCGCCAGCCGGGCCAGGGTCGCGAGTTGTTGGGCGCGGCCTTCCACGCCGCCCGCGGGCATGTAGGTCTGCCGGTCCCACGCGAGGACCGAGGCGGCTGAGGACACGTCGCCTATGGTCGCCAGGCGTTCTTTGAGGAGCCGCAGGGGATCTCCGGGCTTGTCGTCGGTCACGGTGGGCATACTAGCACCGCGCCGCGGCGGAATCGGTTACCCGACCGTGACCCCGCTCTTCATGAACGGATGCACCACGCAGTAGTAGTCGTACTGCCCCGGTTCGCGGAAGGTGTACTCGTAGGCGTCGCCCCTCTCGAGCTCCTCAGATTCCAGCGGACCTCCCGGGCCTTCCGAAGTTACCGTGTGCAGCGCCCGGTCCTCGTTTACCCAGCGCACCGTCGTCCCGGGGGAGACCTTGATAGGCCCGGGAAGGTACTCGAGGCCCCTGATCTGCACCTCCACTACCCTCTGCTCGGTTCCTCCCTTCTGCCCTTCCCTCGCCGCCCTCTCTCCCGTCGCTCCCTCCCTCGCAGCGTTCTCGACGGTCTTCTCGGGCGCGGGGGTGGTCTCCTCCCCCGTCATCTCGGTGGGCTGGGCGGTCGCGGTGGCTTCTTCGCGTTGCTTGGGACGCGACGACTTCGAAGAGCCGTCATCGGGTGGGGACTCGCAGGAGGCCGCGAGCAGGGAGACGGAGATCAGGAGCGGGGGGACGAACCTCGCGAGCTTCACAGGCTTTTCCTTCCGTTGGTGCCTCGTGTGCGGGGTACGGTCCGTGGGGATTGCCGGATCAGGGCCGCCGTTGGGACCGGCGCGTTTCCATTCGGGCGCAAAGGACATTAGTATGCTGGGTATGGGCTCCGAATCTTTTCAGGAAGGGGTGTGAGGTGAGTCGGTTCGCAAGGGGGGCGCTCACCGCCTTGGGGGGGGCGGTCGCGGCCGAGGCGCTGCGGCGCCTGCTCTTCTCGGAGGACGGCCAACGCTACGAGCCGTGGGAGCGGGAGCCCTACCGAGACTTCCCCAACCGCGTCCTTATCGTGGGCGGCGGCTTCGCCGGATATACGGCCGCCAAGAGCCTGTGCAGGATGACCCGGGGCCGCGACGACGTCGGGGTCATGGTCATCTCCAGGGAGAACTTCTTTACTTTCTGGCCCATGCTCGCCGGGTGTATCAGCAGCGACATAGACACCAAGAACGTGGCGCAGCCGTTGAGGCGCGCCCTGATCCGGGACGGCGCTAGCTTCCGCCGCGCCGAGGTGGAGGGCCTGAACCTGAAGAAGCGGTACGTTACCGCCGACGGCCGGGAGTTCCCCTACGACCACCTCGTGCTGGCGCTCGGGGCGGAGCCCGCGTACTTCGGCATCCCCGGCGTCGAGGAGCACGCCATCAGCATCAAGGGTATAAGCGCCGCCGAGGCCATAAGGAACCGGGTGATCGAACGCTACGAGGAGACGACGCTCGCGCGCGGGGAAGTCCCCGACTCGCGCCTGACGTTCGTCGTCATAGGCGGCGGGGCCACGGGTGTGGAGGTCGCGGCAGAGCTCCACGCCCTCGTCCACGACGTCCTCGCGCCCGACTACCCGAACATAAACCCTTACCGGGTCAAGATCGTGCTCGTCGACAGCAACGAGCAGATCCTCAAAGAGCTCGACCCCGCCCTCAGGCGCACCGCCCGAAAAAAGCTCGCTGACCTTCAGATAGAGGTGCGCAACAGGGTGAAGGCCAGGGAGATAAGGTCCGACCGCGTAATCCTCTCCGACGGGCAGGAGATCGCGACGGAGAACGCCATCTGGACCGCCGGCGCCCGCGCGAGCGAGAAACTGGACGACCTCCCCCTCCCCGCCGACGAGCGCAAAGGCCTCAAGACGGACGCCTACCTGCGCGTGGAGGGCCACGAGAACGTCTGGGGCATCGGCGACTGCGCGGCGACGATCGAGGAGGACGGCACGCCCGTGCCGCCCAACGCCCAAGCCGCCGTGCAGGAGGGCAAGTTGGTGGCGAGGAACATCCTGGCATGCATCGACGGGGGAAGGATGAGGCCCTTCGACTACAAGCCCGTCGGCCAACTCGTGGAGATAGGCAGCGACTTCGCCGTCAACCAGGTGATGAACGTCAAGTTCAGCGGCCTCATCGCCTCCCTCTTCTGGCGGGCGACCTACCTGTACAAGCTCGAGAGCCCGCAGAGCCGGGCCAGGATCGCGGCCGACTGGTTTCTCGACCTCTTCTTCGCCCCGGCCGTCACCCAGATCCGGGACCGCACCTAGAACCTTGGCCTCCAACCTGCGCCTCACCGTCTCCTGCCCGGACAGGAAGGGCCTGATCTCCGCCCTCTCCTCTTTTATCTCGATGCACGACGGGAACATCCTCTCCGCCGACCAGTACGTCTCGGACGGGGGCACGTTTTTTATGCGCCTGGAGATTGAGGGCGCGGGCTTCGGCCTCGCCCGCGACGAGTTCGCCGGCGCCTTCAGGCCCCTCGCCCGCCGGCACGGCATGGGCTGGCACGTCAGCCACACCGACACCCCCAAGAGGATGGCGGTCCTCGTCTCCCGCTACGATCACTGCCTGACGGACCTGCTCTGGCGCTGGGACGCCGGGGAGCTCGTCGCCGAGGTGCCGCTCGTCGTCTCCAACCACCCCGACCTCGCCCCGCGCGTCGAGCCCCACGGCGTCCCCTTCCACCACCTGCCCGTGGACCCGCGGACGAAGGCGGAGCAGGAATCAAGGGTCCTGGATCTCCTCTCCGAGAACCGGATAGACGTCGTCGTGCTCGCGCGGTACATGCAGATCCTCACGCCAAAGTTCGTGGACGCCTACAGGGACAGGCTCATAAACATCCACCACTCTTTCCTGCCGGCCTTCGCGGGGGCCGACCCCTACTGGCGGGCGCACGAGCGGGGCGTAAAGACCATCGGGGCGACGGCCCACTACGTCAGCGAGGAGCTGGACGCCGGCCCCATAATCCACCAGGACGTCGCGCACGTCACCCACCGCGACACGGTCGATGACCTCGTCCGCCTAGGCCGGGAGGTCGAACGCCGCGTCCTGGCCCGCGCCGTCCGGCTGCACCTCGAAGACCGCATCCTCGTGGACGGCGGCCGGACGGTCGTCTTCGAGTAACCGCGCTCCCCTTGCTCCTTCCCCGAAACAGGCCGGGGGTCGGCGGGGGCTCCGTGCCGACCCCCGGCCTCCCGGTTACCGGATCAGCGCCTTACGGCCACCACCTCGAGGTAGTCAGACGGCACGACGAGTGTCTCGTCGCCCGAGGTGTTCCAGCTGTCGAGCAGCTCCTCCAGGTCCCGCGCCAGAGCCTCCTGACCGGAGGGATCGAGAGCCGCGAAAGCCCTGACCGTCGGGCCGTAGTATTCGCGGAACCAGCCGACGAAGTGCCCCGCGGAGGGGTACCTGAAGGGGTAGGTGCGCCGCGTCGTAGCGAGGGAGGAGACGCCCGCGCCGAAGAGCTCGCGAAGCCGCTCTTCGGTGCCCCACAGGGAGGGAGGCTTTATCCCGGGTGGTGGAGGGACGTGCTTGCCCACGGTGCGGAGCATGTTGCCGATAAAGCCGT